>NZ_JAMYVA010000161.1:0-501 GCF_040323505.1 Mesorhizobium sp. M0040 | reverse complement strand
CCTTCACCGCCGCCCCCGACAGCTTGCGGTCAAAGCTCGCAAGTTGGCCGCCATGCGCCTTGGCGAGCGCAAGAAGATAGGTATCGGTGACCTGTGCCGAGGTCAGGATTTTCGCCGCATCGATGTCGCCGGAGCCAACCAGGCTCACATCGTCGGGCCAGAAGCTGTGCCCGTGCAGAGCCCGCAACTTGGTAACGATTTGCGCAACGATGGCGGGCGAACCGGGAGAATTAGGATATTTTTGGTTGCCGACGATGCGCAGGACGCCGTTTTCGGTGATGGGACACGTAGCCCATGCGGCGTTACCGGTCACTTCGAACCAGCCATGGGCGTCGTCATGGGCGACATGGCCAGGATCGATCAGCGCGATCAGCACATTGACGTCGAGCAGGAAGGTCACAGCAACTCGTCACGCAAGGCATTGACAGTCTCAAGCGTGACAGGAGGTGCATCCGGCCGAGGCGACAATAGAGGAATCCCGTTGCGCTCGCCGCCGGCTTG
>NZ_JAMYVA010000160.1:0-516 GCF_040323505.1 Mesorhizobium sp. M0040 | reverse complement strand
TGGCGTGCTCCCGGTGCCCCTGTCCCGGATGGTCGCACCATACGCCGAAAATCGCTCATCTCCAGCGGGGATCGGATGGCACCGTCATGATCATACCGGTTACGAACTGAATAGAAGCGTTGAACTCGAAACTCGACGGGCTGTCAGGGCCAGGGGCCATTACCCCAGGGCGGCGACCAAGCTGCTCTGTCTGATCTTGAACCGATCCGAGAAAGAGTGGAAAATGCCCCGACGGGAGTCAACCATGTGCCCGGTCCATAATGTCGACCATCTGTCCGGTTGCGCAGGCCAAGGCTCAGTTCGCCGTCATCTTCGGCGAGCGCTTCATCCGGGCAATGGCGGCGCAATGTTCAACCGCCCGCCCGCACACGGAATTCCTGACAGTCCCGCCTTACGCCTACTACGCCACCCACTTCCGATTAAACAAAGGAAGCCCTTGTGTGTTCGTCTTAACAAAAGCCCTCAAGTCCGCCACGATGTCCTGCTTACTGGTAGACGTAACGACCTTTCCAATCA
>NZ_JAMYVA010000159.1:0-535 GCF_040323505.1 Mesorhizobium sp. M0040 | reverse complement strand
GTGTCGCGCTCCGGGTCGACGGTGATCGAAACGAAGGCGATTTTCGGTCCGAATGCACTACCCAACTTTTCCTGCACGCTGGCCATATGGGCGGTCAGCATGGGGCAGACGTCGGTACAGTACGTATAGATGAATGAAACGGCGACCACCTTGCCGCGAAAGTCGTGCAGCGACACACGCACACCGTCCTGCGATACCAAGGTAAAGTCCGGCGCCTGTCCGATCGTCGGCAGGCGCTCGTCGTGCGGCGCGTCGTGCGCGTGTGCCGGCCCGGCCATCAGCGCCAGCAGCAAGATGCGCGCCGCCCACTCGCTCACGTTTTCATCTCGCGCTTGACCTCGTTGAAAAAGCGCCAATCCGTGCCGTTCGCGATGATCTCGTTTGGGTTCGACTTGACAATCCCGGCTTCATGCAGCCGCAGCGAGAAGAACCTCATCGTGTCCTCGGGATCGAAGTCGCGCCAATCAGAGTATGGGAGCTCGCGGAGCGACTGCACGGCGTAGTCGTATTGTTCGGTGTGTCCGCCATCCACCAG
>NZ_JAMYVA010000158.1:0-540 GCF_040323505.1 Mesorhizobium sp. M0040 | reverse complement strand
CGGGGAGATGATGATGATACTGGATTTGCATCGGCAGGGCCTGTCGGTGTCGGCGATCGCCAGGGAGAGCGGGATCGACCGCAAGACGGTGCGCAAATACATTGAGCGCGGGCTCGAGGCTCCGGCCTACGGACCGCGCAAGCCGCGTCAGGCGGTGATCGATCCCTTCACGGCCTATCTTCGCGAACGCGTCACGCGATATCCCGGGCTCACCGGCAGCCGGCTTTTCAGGGACTGAAGGACCTCGGCTATGGCGGCGGCTACACGGCGGTCACCGACTTCCTGCGCGACGTCCGTCCTGCCGCGGCGGAGCGTGGATACGAGGTTCGCTTCGAGACCCCGCCCGGCGAGCAGGCGCAGGTCGACTTCGCCCAGTTCAATGTCGTCTTACCGACGAGCCGACCACGCCGAAAATCGTCTGGCTATTCTCCATGGTGCTTGGCTTCAGTCGCCTTATTTGGGCACGCTTCGTCGTCCGCCAGGATCTGCCGACTGTCTTGCGCTGCCATGCTGGGGCTTTCGAGGCGCTGGGCGGCGCTC
>NZ_JAMYVA010000157.1:0-552 GCF_040323505.1 Mesorhizobium sp. M0040 | reverse complement strand
GCCAGCGGGTCAGCGACTGCATTGCCGCCTCGACGTCTTCGGCGCGCCGCAGCAGTTCCTCGCCGACCGGGGTCAGCCGGTAGCCGGTCTGCTGGCGCACGAATAGAGGTTCGCCGATCTGCTTTTCGAGCGCGGTGACGCGTCGTCCAAGGGTGGCTGCGCTGAGGCGCGTGGTTCCCGTCGCTGCGCTCAAGCCACCCAGCCGCGCAACGTCGAGAAACAACCTCAGATCGTCCCAGCCGATATCCATTTTGCAGAAATGAAAAACTCCTTGCGACCGTGGTTACGGAATTGGGTGGTAACAGCGCCGGCTCGCCTTCCGGAGTCGAGAAGTCCATCTGAGATCCGAGCCGCTGGCGCATGAAGGACTGGGCAAGAGTGTCCACACGACGCTCAAGCGGGCGAGGCAGAGAAATGATGCCCGAGTTGCGAAACATGGTACGCCTCGGACTACTGAGAATAGCAAGCGTTAGACCTGTGGCTGGCGGATGCAATATGCACGAACGTCTTTGGTCTTCCCGTCGTTCCAAATCATCCTCGCGCGAAGCCGAT
>NZ_JAMYVA010000156.1:0-558 GCF_040323505.1 Mesorhizobium sp. M0040 | reverse complement strand
CGTAGATGGTGCCAGCATCCGTCTCCGACAACTGGACCGCTTTGGCGACGATCGTTTTCAGCACCGTGTCGAGATCCAGCGTCGAATTGACCGCCTTGCTCACCTCACCAAGCGCCTCGAGCTCACCAACAGACGCGGCAAGCTCGCGCGTCCGTGACTGCACCGCCTCGAAAAGCCGCGCATTCTCGATGGCGATCACCGCCTGGTCGGCGAATGTCTCGACGAGCGCGATCTCCTTGGGATTGAAAGGTTGCGGCTCAACCCTCGTCATGACGAATACGCCAACGAGATCACCTTCCCGCAACAGCGGGGCAGCGAGGACGGTGCGGAATCCGCCTGCCTCAGCGATCAAGGCGACGCGGTAGTCCGGATCAGCGGCCACGTCTTCGATTTGCACGATCCGCCGATCTTCGATTACGCGCCCTACGGCGGAGCCTCGGCCTGCGGCAAGCGCTGGAAGTGGATTGGCGTCGACATAAGCACGGAAACTGGGCGGGTAGCCATGCGTCGACACATAGCGGAATACGCCATCCAGCAACTGCACGATACCACCCTTGT
>NZ_JAMYVA010000155.1:0-561 GCF_040323505.1 Mesorhizobium sp. M0040 | reverse complement strand
ATTTCGTCACGTGAGATGCCGATGTCGCCAAGGACGTCATCGGGTAAACGGCTCAACTGGTCCGTTGCCGACAAGAGAGCTTTTCGCTCGGCGCGGAGGCGTAACCACCTGCGAAATGGACCAATGGCGGCAGCATGAATTATAACCATGATCAGATCGTCCCTTCATTGATCTGAATTGACCGGTACGGAACGGCGCGAACGGCACTCCGGGCGAGAGCGTCAGCCGTCCGCGAGGCAAATTAGGCGTAGTGGTCGATGGATTGGTTTTGCCGCGGCGTGCCCATACGGCGGGCGGTGGCTGGCCCCGGGCCACGCATGTAATAAAGCTCCGGGCGGTAGCGCGGCGCGACGAATTTGCGAAACCCCGCAGCAAGTTTTGTGACGGGAGCCAAGAATTTCATGACTGTTCCCTTTCCCTTCGCCGGCTTGCACACGAGCCGGCGGGCCTGACGTTGCAACAAGGATATGACAGTCGAACCAGGCTCGGCTGTGGGAATTCCCACACCGGGGAAAACATTGGCGAAATCCGCTCCCAGTTTGCATCCCGGAAAGCGGGGCC
>NZ_JAMYVA010000154.1:0-570 GCF_040323505.1 Mesorhizobium sp. M0040 | reverse complement strand
AGTGGATTGGCGTCGACATAAGCACGGAAACTGGGCGGGTAGCCATGCGTCGACACATAGCGGAATACGCCATCCAGCAACTGCACGATACCACCCTTGTCGGTACGGCAGAGCCTGACAGCCGATTCCACCAACGTATCGAGCACGACCTGCAGATCGAAGGTAGAGCGGCTGATGACCTTCAGAACGTCTGCAGTGGCTGTCTGCTGCTGAAGGGCTTCGTCGAGCTGCTGGGTGCGTGTCTCAATCTCCTGATACAGGCGCCCCAGCTGGTCGGAGGTCTGGTTGACGTTAGCGGCGAGCACTCCAAGCTCGTCGCGATTGGCGACGGCAACCTGTTGGGCGAAGTCGCCGGCCGCTATCTGGCTGAGGCGCATCTCGATCTTCTTGACCGGTTCGATCAACGACCAGGAGATGATGTAGCCGAGCCCCAACGCCAGCAGGATACTGCCCACAGCAAACGAGAGCACGATCAGTCTGGACGTGCCGTACGCACCCTCGGTCGTTTCGATGGCCACTACCATGTCGGCCTCGGCCATGTTGACCAGCTGGTTTGTCAGCCGCTCGAGG
>NZ_JAMYVA010000153.1:0-619 GCF_040323505.1 Mesorhizobium sp. M0040 | reverse complement strand
CCGATCCTCAGTCCACCTGCCTTCGATGGCGGAAGCGTGTCAAAGGGAATCGGGTTTTTATTTGTAACGACCTGACCTTCTAACAACGAGCGTTCAATCTCAATTCCGGTCGTATCACACTTCAACAAATTGAGAAGAAGCAGGTGGGACGAGGTGCCGCCGGAAACAAGTTTAGCTCCCGTGTCAATCAGTCCCCGTTCCAACGCTTTCGCATGTCTCAGAACATCTCCGACATACCTCTCAAAACAGGACGTCTGTACTTCTGCCAATAGAACCGCGCGCGCCGCAATCAAGTCCATTTTAGGCGCGCCCTGCAATCCTGGAAATATTGCCCTATCGACTTGTTTCGCCAGACTCCCTTTACATAAGATCAATCCACCGCCACGTGGCCCGCGAAGGGTTTTGTGTGTGGAAGTCGTCACTATGTCGGCGTGGGGGAAAGGAGACGGGATTGCGCGCCCCGCAACAAGACCTGCGGTATGTGCTAAATCCACCCAAAGAAGCGCGTCAATCTCTCGTGCGATCTGATGCATTTCCTCATAATCAATCAAACGCGGATATGATGAACCTCCGCAGATGATTGCTGCAGGTCGATTTGCCAGCGCAATTGATCGTACCT
>NZ_JAMYVA010000152.1:0-629 GCF_040323505.1 Mesorhizobium sp. M0040 | reverse complement strand
TTCGTGCGCCAGCAGACCGGCTACCGGCTGACCCCGGTCGGCGAGGAACTGCTGCGGCGCGCCGAAGACGTCGAGGCGGCAATGCAGTCGCTGACCCGCTGGCGCGAGGGAAACCTGCCCGACCGCATTGTCCGCGTCTCGGCCGGGCCATGGACCTCGGCCTTCGTTTCCGCCCATATCGGCGAGATCTGGACGGTCGATGACGGCATAAGGGTAGAGCTTGTCACCACCACCGACCGGGTCGACATCGGCCGCCGTGCCGCCGACATCGGCATCCGCAGCGAGCGCCCGACCGAGCAGTGGCTGGCCGGCCGTCAGAGCGGCAAGGTCGCCCACGCCATTTATTCCGGACGTCACCTGATCAACGGCATCGCCGCCGGATTGTTCGTCGGCGTCACCGGCGAAGGCGCAAACATTGCCTCGGCGCGCTGGCTGCAAGCCCATCACGGCGACCGCATCGCCGTACGCGGCAACAACACCCATTCGGTGCGCGAACTGGTGGCCGCCGGCGCCGGCCTTTCGGTCTTTCCGTGCTTCGTCGGTGACGGCGATCCGCGGCTGGTTCGCGTTGCTCAGCCTATCCCCGAACTTGAAACCGACCAATGGATCGTCACCCATCACGAGGAACG
>NZ_JAMYVA010000151.1:0-674 GCF_040323505.1 Mesorhizobium sp. M0040 | reverse complement strand
CCGCGATAGCCGTCCAGATGACGGGCAACACATTCGCCGGCGCGGCTGTCCTCGAAGCGATAGACAACAATGGGCGGTCCACTGCCGCCAAAGGGCCGATCATCGCGGACATAGGTCCAGAGGTAGGCCGTCTTGGCCTTGCCAGATCCCGGCGCCAGCGTTGGCAGCGTGGTCTCATCGGCGAAGACCCGCTCCCCCTGCTTGATGCGGGTCAGTGCGTAATCGGCGAGCGGCTCGAGCTCGAAGCCGAGCTTGCCCATCCACTGCGCCATCTGTGACCGGTCGATCTCGACCTGATCGCGGGCATAGATCGCTTCCTGGCGGTAGAGCGGCAGGCCATCGGCGTATTTCGACACCGCGATCTGCGCCAGCAGCGCTTCGGTCGGAACCGCTTTCGATGATGCGGGCGGGCGCGGCTGCCTGGATGACGCCGTCCCAACCCTTGTAGGCATATTTGGGGCGACGCGTGACGATCACCCGGAACTTCGCCGGGGTGACATCGAGCCGTTCGGAGACGTCCTCGCCGATCAGGATCTTTTCCAGCGCTTCGCAGCCAGCAGGCGTCTCGGGCTCGATGACCACCTCGATCCGTTCGAGATGGGCCGCAAAGCCTTTGCGAGGACGCGGAGCGCGCTTCGCTTTCGAGCCGCCCGCAGACTTCTCCATCTGCGCTT
>NZ_JAMYVA010000150.1:0-694 GCF_040323505.1 Mesorhizobium sp. M0040 | reverse complement strand
GGCAGGAGCGCTCGCCGCGGAAGGCTTCGAGGGACTGTTGCGCGACAAGACGCGCCCCTCGCGCATTGCCCCACTCGGACCTGAAGTCGCCGAGCGCGTGGTGGCACTGACGTTGCAGGATCCGCCTGGCGAGACGACGCACTGGACCGCCGACATGATGGCGGCCGCGGCCGGCATCAGCGCCAGCGCGGTGCGCCGCATCTGGAAGGCGCACGGGCTGCAGCCCAACCGCTGGCGCCAGTTCAAGCTCTCCAACGATCCGCAGTTCGTCGACAAACTGCGCAACGTCGTCGGCCTCTATGTTGATCCGCCGGCTCACGCCATCGTGCTGTCGGTCGACGAGAAGAGCCAGATCCAGGCGCTCGACCGCACCCAGCCCGGCCTGCCCATGAAGAAGGGTAGGCTCGGCACCATGACCCACGACTGCCAGCGGCATGGCACTACCATCCTGTTTGCCGCCCTCAACGTGCTCGACGGCACCGTCATCGGCAGGAACATGCAGCGCCATCGTCATCAGGAATTCATCCGCTTCCTCAACGCTATCGATGCCGAGGTGCCGGCCAGCAAGGCCGTCCACGTCGTCCTCGACAGCTACGCCGCTCACAAGCACCCCAAGGTGCGTGCCTGGCTCGGCCGTCATCAGCGCTTCACCTTCCACTTCACGCCAACCTCGTGCTCATGGCTCCACGCGGTC
>NZ_JAMYVA010000149.1:0-722 GCF_040323505.1 Mesorhizobium sp. M0040 | reverse complement strand
ACATGGCAGCAGCCGCGAGAACAGAGGATGAAACGGATGCGTGATCCGCACTAATTGCGTAACTGCGTTCGTAGAGTCTGCATTCCCAAGTGAGGTACAAGCGGCTGGATGAGGCGAAGTTCTGCTGGCCGCGGATCGGCCACCACCGGGTCCAGCTCAATCATGCTCAGCTCATGGCTCTGGTTGACGGAATGGACTGGAAACGGGTTCGAACGGAGACCGTCAGGCGGCCGCAATCGGTTGGGTAAAACCCTGCGGCATGATGAATCAGGGAGCTGAAAACGCGGGAATGCCCGCGAATATGCTCTGATTTTGGCCATGTCGGCACCCGATCTCGCGCTCCCGGACGACGTTGACGCGCTCAAGGCGATGGTTGTTGCCATGGCCGAAAAAGCCGCCGGTCTGGAAGAGCGTAATGCCGATCTCGAAGTCCACAATACGCATCTCGAGTTGGTCAACAAGAGCGCCGAGGAGCGGATCGCACGACTGACGGCGGTCGTGAAGATGCTGGAGCGGTCGCGCTTCGGCAGCCGCTCCGAAAGGTTGCGGGCCGGTGCGCTGAGCGAGGAGCAGTACGCTCTGGTCTTCGACGAGATCGAAACCGGCGTGGCGGCCATCCAAGCGCAGATGGAGAAGTCTGCGGGCGGCTCGAAAGCGAAGCGCGCTCCGCGTCCTCGCAAAGGCTTTGCGGCCCATCTCGAACGGATCGAGGTGGTCATCGA
>NZ_JAMYVA010000148.1:0-790 GCF_040323505.1 Mesorhizobium sp. M0040 | reverse complement strand
GCTGGGGAGCATACGGCGCGAGCAAGGCCGCTCTTGCCCATCTGACGGCGATTTGGGACGAGGAGGCGAAAGCAGACGGCATCCGGCTCCTCGCGCTTGACCCCGGCGATATGGACACCCCACTGCACGCGCTCGCGATCCCAGATGCTGATCCGGCGACCTTGAAGCGCCCCGAGCAGGCAGCTGCCGAGATCATCGAAAAGATGCTCGACGCGTTGCCGGTCCGCTCTACGCTTCTCGCCGGAGCACATGGATGATTGCCGCCGATCGTCCCGATCGGCGCTCCGCCAGGCTGTTCGTCGTCGACGCGGACGGCACGATGCGCGACCGGCCGCGAGCTGGACTCGCGACGCTGTTCAACCCCGGCGATCTGGTCGTCGCCAATGACGCCGCGACCTTGCCTGCCAGCTTGCACGGCACGCATGTCCCAAGCGGTGAGGCGATCGAGATCCGCCTGGCGGGCTGGCTGTCACTTCCCGATCCAACCCGTTTCGTGGCGATTGCCTTCGGCTCGGGCGATCACCGCACGCGCACGGAAGACCGGCTGCCTCCACCTCCGCTGTCACCAGGCGATCGCCTCCGGCTCGGCTCGCTTGACGCCGTCGTCGAGCGCCTTCTCGACCATCCACGCCTTCTCGAGTTGCACTTCCCAGGCAACCGCGCAGCGGTGCTTGCAGGACTGGCGCACTACGGCCGGCCGATCCAATACGCGCATGTTCCCGAGCCGTTGGCACTGTGGGATGTTTGGACGAAGATTGCCGCCGGGCCGGTCGCGTTCGAGGCGCCGTCG
>NZ_JAMYVA010000147.1:0-827 GCF_040323505.1 Mesorhizobium sp. M0040 | reverse complement strand
GGCGCCGTCAACGAACTCCTTGAACCTGCGGACCTTGCCTGTCTTGGCCGACGCTTCGAAGCGCGCCGTCGTGCTGGCCTCCAGATCCGCGACATGCTTGCGCAGGGTCGTGGTGGGCGCGAGGCCAAAGATGAAGTCGACGTCGTTGGCGCGGCACCAGTCGATGACCTGCGGGTTGCAATAATGGCTATCGCCGCGGAGCAGGATTCGAATGTTCGGCCAGTTGATCCGGATCGCCCGCACCAGACGGCGCAGGTGGGGGCGGATCTCAGCCCCACTCGGCCGCTTGGCCGGTCGCAGGATCGCGCTGACGAACCGTCCCGCACCATCGAACACGACGATCGGCTGGAAGCCGTACTCGTCATGGTGGGCATTGAACAGGCGAAGCTGTTGGCCTCCGTGCACAGCGTCGAAGGTGTCGTCAATGTCGAGTACGATCCGCTTCGGCACCTGCCGGAACGAGGCGCAATAGAGATCGACCATCGCCCGTCCCATCGCGACCAGCTCCCGCACGCCGGGTAGGTTCTCCAGCCGGCACAGCGTCGATTGCGACGCCAGATCCCGACCCGACGGCAGCGCATCCTGGGCCATCTTGAAGACCGGATCGCGGCGCAGCCGGTTGGCGTCGTTGCCGTCCTCGTAGCCGGCGGCGATCATCTTCATGCGAAAGCCGATCATGTCCGCCAGGCTGTGGACGACCTGGTCCGGGCAGCGCGGATCGTCGATGCAACGCGCCAGACGCTCGGCCACCCGCAACCGCTTTTCCACCTCGGCCAAGGCCAGAACGCCGCTGTTGGACGACAGCATGCCGCCGTCGAAACGGGCGA
>NZ_JAMYVA010000146.1:0-842 GCF_040323505.1 Mesorhizobium sp. M0040 | reverse complement strand
CGTAGGAGGTGACGGCGATAATCGGAATGTGCCGGAGCGCCGGGTCGGCCTTGATGCGGCGGGCCGCTTCATACCCGTCGATCACCGGGAGCTGAATGTCCATGAGGATCAGGTCTGGCCTGTGCGCTCCGGCTGCAGCGATGCCGGCGGCGCCGTCGGCTGCCTCGATCAGTTCGTATTCGGTGGTGGCAATGAGATCGCGGATGATCTGGCGGTTGTCCTCGGTGTCTTCCACCATCAGGATTCGTTTGCTCATGCGGTCCTCACGTCCTCATTCACCCGGATTGGTACCTTGAGACGGAATGTCGACCCTGACCCGATCACGGACTCGACGTCTATGGTTCCGCCATGCATTTCAACGATGCGCTTCGAGATCGCCAGGCCAAGACCCGTACCGCCCTTCTGCCTGGTGCTGCTGTTGTCGACCTGCTGGAATTCTTCGAAGATGAGAGCCTGGTCCTTGGACGCGATGCCGGGACCGGTGTCTCGGACGGTGATCTCGAAGTGCCCGTCGACCGCATCGGCAAGAATGTCGACCGCACCCGTTTCGGTGAACTTGACGGCATTGCCTGCAAGATTGAGCAGGACCTGCGTCAAACGGCGTTCGTCCCCGCGGCCGATTGGAAGTTTCTCGGCAACAGTCGTTGAAAGCTCGAGACCCTTCGCTCGTGCCAGCGGCTCGACAGCCGTAACGGTCGATCGAACAATCTGCGCGACGGAGTAGTCCTCGATCGCCAGCGTGAGCTGGCCGGCTTCGATCTTGGAAAGGTCGAGTACGTCGTTGATGAGCCCGAGGAGGTGACGACCGTTTGCCTGCACGCGCGCGACGGTCGTCTTTGCCT
>NZ_JAMYVA010000145.1:0-851 GCF_040323505.1 Mesorhizobium sp. M0040 | reverse complement strand
CTGAAGCAACAGTTCAAGGCGATCAAGTTCACGATCTATTTGAGCCTTTAGGTGCCGAGGCAACTGGCGGCCATCGCCTGTCACCAGACCGTCGAGTCGTTTGCGCCGATCCTTCCGAAGCGGCTCGTAACCGCTGATGCCTTGGGCAAATAGCAGACCCTTGATACGATTGACGTGCTCCACCCTTTCCGCAATCAGGACCTTGCGTTCCCTGCAAATGCGACGCCGATCTTCGTTATCCGGACTTGGCGCCTTCACCATTGCACATACGCGCGGTTCGCCACGCTTGAAGGCAAGAAGTGCTCGAACCAATGCCTCCCCGTCGATCTTGTCCGTCTTCGCGCGCCGGCGACGACGGGACGCTGCGATAGAAGCCGCGTCGACGACGTGACTCTCGAACCCATTGGCTTCCAGGACTCGATGAATCCAAAAGCCGTCCAGACCAGCCTCCTGAATGGTCACGATAGGGAACAATCGCCCTGTCCGTGACAACGCCTTCTTCCGGAGGTCTTCGAACAGGCTGATCAGTCCGGCAATATCGCCGCCATCCACAGCACGTTTCGACATCTTGTCGCCGCTGCCCGGCGACAACGACGTAACCAGCCAGGTTGAGCGGCTCAGTTCCAGGGAGACAAAGATTGCTCCAAGGTCGACACGGACAGCGTTTGGGACTCCAGGTTGGGCAGACACATTCTCCACGGCGATCTCCTGTTGAGTGAGTGGTTCGATGCAGCCTCACCCTGACAGAGCGCCGGCCGCCGTTCACTCCTCATGGGATCTAAAGCCGAAAGCCAATCAGCCGCGCCCGATCAGGCTGTGCAACCCCGACCAGCTCCGCCTGATCGGGCGCT
>NZ_JAMYVA010000144.1:0-854 GCF_040323505.1 Mesorhizobium sp. M0040 | reverse complement strand
GCATTGCAGAGTGTCGTGCAGGAGGTTCTTGAAGCCGAGATGACGGAGGCGATCGGGGCCGAGAAAGGCGAGCGGACGGCGGAGCGGACGAGTTACCGGTCCGGCTATTACGAGCGCAAGCTGGTGACGCGGGTCGGGGTGCTGGAGCTTCACGTTCCGCAGGATCGGGCTGGCCGGTTCTCGACGGAGTTGTTTGAGCGCTACCAGCGTTCGGAGAAGGCATTGGTGTCGGCGCTGGTCGAGATGTACGTGCAGGGCGTCTCGACCCGCAAGGTGAAGGCGGTGACGGAGGAATTGTGCGGCCACTCTTTCTCGGCCTCGACGGTGAGCGAGGCGACGATGCGGCTGGATGAGGCGCTCAAGGCGTTCTTCACGCAGCGGCTCGAGGAAAGCTATCCGTATCTCATTTTGGACGCGCGCTACGAGCGGGCTCGCGAGGCGGGCGTGATCGCCAGCCAGGCGGTGCTGGTGGCGATCGGCGTGGATTGGGAGGGCCGGCGCCAGGTTCTGGGCGTGGAGCTGGCCAACCGGGAGAGCCATTCGAGCTGGCGCGAGTTCGTGACGGGGCTCAAGAATCGCGGGCTCGCCGGCGTCGAGTTCGTCGTCTCCGACGACCATCCGGGGCTCAGGGCGGCAATCCGCGAAGTGCTGCCCGAAGCGGTCTGGCAGCGCTGCTACGTGCACTTCCTCAGAAACGCGCTCGACTACGTGCCGCGCAAGGTCGACGACGATTGCCTGATGGAGCTCAGATGGTTCTACGACCGGCGCGACCTTGCCGAGGTCAAACGCGACCTGGCGCAGTGGATCGCCAAATGGCAGGCCAAATACCCGAAGCTGGTCAACTGGGTGGAAGA
>NZ_JAMYVA010000143.1:0-896 GCF_040323505.1 Mesorhizobium sp. M0040 | reverse complement strand
CTCGCAGGGCGCGAGTTCCACGATCCGTCCCAGATACATGACGGCGACGCGATGGGCGATATGCTCCACGACGCCGAGGTCATGCGAGATGAAGACGAAGGCGAGGCCCATCTGCTGCTGGAGATCCAGAAGCAGATTAAGAATCTGCGCCTGCACGGAGACGTCAAGGGCGGATACCGCCTCGTCGGCGATAATAATCGAGGGTTTGAGTGATAGCGCACGCGCAATACCGAGCCGCTGGCGCTGACCGCCCGACAACTCGGACGGGAGCCTGTGCATCATCTCAGATGACATTCCCACCTTTCGGAGAAGGTCCGCGGCAAGTGCCTGGCGCTGCTTGCGGCTCAGGCGTTCGAAATTCTCGACGGGTTCGGTGATAATTTGCCCAGCCGTGAGGCGCGGGTTCAGCGACGAGTAAGGATCCTGAAAGACCATCTGCATCCGGCGGCGGAACGTCCGAAGCGCGTCCTTCTTGAGGCCTGCAATATCGGTCCCGTCGATCAGCACGCGCCCGTCAGTCGGTTCGACGAGCCGCATCAAGAGACGCGCGACGGTTGACTTGCCGCAGCCGGATTCGCCGACGATGCAGAGCGTTTCGCCCGCCTCGACAGCAAAGGATACATCCTCCACCGCCCGGATCACCGGAATGCTCTTCTTCAAGATTCCTGCACCGAGCAGATAATGCTTGGTCAGATTCTCGACTTTCAGCAAAGGACCGCTCATGCGCCCACGACCTCTTGGGCGCGCCAGCAAGCCGCGGCGTGGCCCGAGCCGACATTACTCAAGGCGGGTGTCTTCTCGCGGCAAATATCGATCGCGAACGGGCAGCGAGGCGCAAAGCTGCACCCGACAATTGGCTCGCGCAGGCTTGGCACGATGCCGGGGATTTCTGGAAG
>NZ_JAMYVA010000142.1:0-915 GCF_040323505.1 Mesorhizobium sp. M0040 | reverse complement strand
TAAGAGACCGTTTTGAAAATCGGCTGGCTATGGGTTCCGTCTGAGGCTTGGTTGTGATTCAAGCTTTAGATGTGGACAGAGCAGAGCCGTGGCCGGATGGCCCAGATCGCCAAGAAGACCAAGCGCTACCCGTCTGATTTGACGGACGAGGAGTGGGAGCAGTTCGCGCCGCTGATGCCCAAGCCTGGGCGTCGCGGCCGTCCGCGCGAGATTGATTTCCGGGAGGTGGTCAACGCCGTGCGCTACCTGGTCCGCTCCGGTTGCGGTTGGCGGATGCTGCCGATCCATTTCGGGCCCTGGCAGACGGTCTACGGCTGGTTCCGCGAGTTGGCGCGGCGTTTTCTGTTCCAGACCATCCACGACGTGGCGCTGATGCTGGATCGCGAGCGAGCCGGGCGCGAGGCCAGTCCCACGGCTGGCGTGATCGACAGCCAGTCGGTCAAAGCTCCGCAAGCTGAAACAAGGGGTTACGACGCCGGCAAGAAGATTGTCGGCCGCAAGCGACACATTGCCGTCGATACGGATGGGCGGCTCTTGATGGTCAACCTCACCACCGCCGATATCTCCGACAGTGCCGGTGCTCAGGCGATCCTGGACGGCATCCGCAAGCGTTGGCCCTGGGTGAAGCATCTGTTCGCCGACGGCGCCTATGACAGGCTGAAGCTCATGGACAAAGCCGCCTATCTCGACTTCGTGGTCGAGATCATCCGTCGATCCGACGACCAGAAGGGCTTCCAGATCCTGCCCCGCCGCTGGGTCGTCGAGCGGACCTTCGGCTGGATGACAAGGTGGCGCCGCCTCGTGCGCGACTACGAGCAGCGCATCGACGTCTCGCAAGCCATGATCCTTGTCGCAATGGGCGGCAATCTCATCCGCCGAAACGCTCACCCGTGAATTTCAAAACGGACTCTAAGC
>NZ_JAMYVA010000141.1:0-934 GCF_040323505.1 Mesorhizobium sp. M0040 | reverse complement strand
AGTGTCCGTTCCAAAAAGAGTTGAGTGATTTCAGCAGGTTGTGATTCTGTCGGATTTGCGAGATTCGATGGAGATCACGATGGCCTGGACTGAAATCACCCGTGCGCATTATGAGCGGCGTTGCGCCCGCTACGCAAGCGATCTGACCGATGCAGAGTGGGTGCTGATTGCGCCAATGATGCCGTCGGCGAGCCGCATCGGCCGGCCGCGCAAGACAGACCTGCGCGAGGTCGTGAACGCACTTCTTTACCTCGCCTCGTCGGGCGGCGCGTGGCGATTGCTGCCGAAAGACTTCCCACCCTTTTCAACGGTGCAGAAGTACTTCTATCGCTGGCGTGAGGCGGGCTTGTTGCGGACCATCAGCAACAGCCTCGTCATGGCGGCGCGCGAGGCTGAGGGTCGGGAAGCGAGCCCGACGGCGGGCGTGATCGACAGCCAATCGGTCAAGACCACGGAAAGCGGCGGAATTCGTGGCTTCGACGCGGGAAAGAAGATCAACGGGCGCAAGCGTCACATCGTTGTCGACACCATCGGCCTGATGGTCGGTCTCGTCGTCCACGCCGCTGATATCCAGGACCGGGACGGCGCACCGGCTGCCCTCAAGACCATTCTCGAACGCTGGCCGTGGCTGCGACACGTCTTCGCCGACGGCGGATATGCCGGACCGAAGCTTAAGGGCGCGATGCAAAAGATCGGCACGTTCACCCTGGAGATCGTCAAGCGGACGGATAAAGCCAAAGGCTTTGAGGTCCTGCCGCGCCGCTGGGTCGTGGAGCGCACATTCGCATGGCTGGGGCGATGCCGCAGGCTGGCCAAGGACTGGGAGAAATCCCTCGCTTCCGCAGAAGCCTGGATATACGTCGCTCACATTCGCCTGCTCACCCGCAGGCTCGCAAGAAGTTGATATCAAAACACTCTTTTTGATTCAGGCTCT
>NZ_JAMYVA010000140.1:0-979 GCF_040323505.1 Mesorhizobium sp. M0040 | reverse complement strand
CCGACATTGCTGAAGGGTTTCGGGTGCCGTCAGGCGTACGAAAGTCTCTGATGCAGGAACCCGCGGGCCGCAGGCGATTGCCTATGGGGATTTGTGCCTCGGGGTGCGCCAGCGGCTGTCGCGAACTTCTGCATAAGATGCGCCGGGCATGTCGTGGAAGCGGCTTCCGGGCCAGGTCGCAGAGGCTGTTGCGTTGATTCCGACGGGATTGGTGTGCGTGACGACCAGCGCCACGGCAACGTGCACATAAGATCCTGTTGACCGGCGCCGGCGTGGCGCGGTCGTACGAGCAACTTGGTCATGCCGGGTCATGGGGCGTTCTCCCGGTTCGGCGCTCTTGAGGCAGGCGGTGCACGAGGCTGGCCCCACCGTTCGAACCTCTCGATGACGACCATGCGTCCGCCGCAGCAAGGGCAAGGCCGGCGGACGTCAGCCGGTTCTTCCGAAGTGTCGTCTTGGGGCGGCAGATCGACGTTCAGCAGTTCGCGCGCGAGTGCGAGGCTGGCCTTGCGGGCGGAGCTGGCGAGCAGCCCATAGTGACGGATGCGGTGGAACCCACGCGGCAGGACATGGAGCAGGAAGCGGCGGATGAACTCGTCGGCGGCAAGCGTCATGGCGCGCTGGCGCTCGACACCATCGCGGCGATAGTCCTTGTAGCGGAAGGTGACTCCAGCCTCGTCGAAGGCGATCAGGCGGCGGTTCGAGATCGCGACCCGGTGCGTGTAGCGCGACAGGTAGGCGAGCACCGCTTCCGGCCCGGCGAAGGGCGCCTTGGCGTAGACCACCCAGCGCTTGTTCCGGACCGGCGACAGGTGCCGCAGGAAGGCCTGCCGCTCGACGAGACGAGCAAGGGTGCCGAAGAAGGCGAGCCGATCGGCGTCGTGCAGCGCGATCAGCCGGGTGAGGAACAGGCGGCGGAACAACTTGCCCAGTACTCTGACCGGGAGCAGGAAGGCCGGGCGCGACGATATCCAGCGGC
>NZ_JAMYVA010000139.1:0-1022 GCF_040323505.1 Mesorhizobium sp. M0040 | reverse complement strand
CACCGGTCGATCGACAGGCAGCCGCAACCGATGCACTCGGTAAGCCCCGACCTCAGGCGCTGCAACTCGGCGATGCGCTGGTCGATGCGCTTGGTCCACTGGCCCGATAACCGCGACCAATCCCGACGCGACGGCACGCGATCGGCTGGCAACTTGGCCAGCTCGGCGCCGATCTCCTCAAGCGTCAGCCCAATTCGCTGCGCGAAGACGATGAAGGCGATCCGGCGCAGCACGGATCGCGGGTAGCGTCTGTGTCCCGAGCCGGCCCGCTCGGACGCGATCAGCCAGCGCTCCTCGTAGAAGCGCAGGGCCGATGATGCGACGCCGCTGCGCCGCGCCACGTCGGTGATGGTCAGCATGGAATCCATGCATGAACGAAAGCACAATTCCCGCTTGACTTCAAGTTAACTTGAACTTGTACCAAGAGGCATACGGATTAAAGGAGCACTGGCAATGCAGACGAATGTCGAACTTCAGGGACTTCGCGTGGCGGTCACGGGCGGCACGTCCGGCCTCGGACTGGCGTTTGTGCGGCAGCTTGCCGCGATGAATGCGCGCGTCGCCTTCGTCGCCCGCACCGCCGCGAATGTCGAACGCATCGCCGACGAGACGGGCGCGCACGGCATTGTCGGCGACGTCGGCAAGAAGGAGGACATCTACCCGATCGCGTTGCAGGTCACTGCCAGCCTCGGCGGGCTCGATGTCCTGATCAACAATGCGTCGAGCCTCGGCCCTGTCCCTCTGGCGCTCCTTGCCGATACCGAGTGCGAGGAGCTGCAAATGGCGCTCGCGGTCAATCTCGTCGGCGCGTTCCGGCTGACGAAAGCCCTGTTCGGTGCGCTTGCCGCGTCCACACGCGAGGGCCGGGGCGCGCTGGTCATCAACATTTCCAGCGACGCCGCGGTGAACGCCTATCCCGGCTGGGGAGCATACGGCGCGAGCAAGGCCGCTCTTGCCCATCTGACGGCGATTTGGGACGAGGAGGCGAAAGCAGACGGCATCCGGCTCCTCGCGCTTGACCC
>NZ_JAMYVA010000138.1:0-1079 GCF_040323505.1 Mesorhizobium sp. M0040 | reverse complement strand
TCCTCGAGCTTCAGCGTGTGGGTGATCATCGGATCGATCTCGATCTTGCCGGCCATGTACCAGTCGACGATCTTCGGCACGTCGGTGCGGCCGCGCGCGCCGCCGAAGGCGGTGCCCATCCAGGTGCGGCCGGTGACCAGCTGGAACGGCCGCGTCGAGATCTCCTGGCCGGCGCCGGCAACGCCGATGATGACCGACTTGCCCCAGCCGCGATGCGACGCTTCTAGCGCCTGCCGCATGACTTTGGTGTTGCCGGTGCAGTCGAACGTGTAGTCGGCGCCGCCGATCTGGTCGGCGCCGCGCTTGGTCATGTTGACGAGATGAGCCACGATGTCGCCGTCGATCTCCTTCGGATTGACGAAATGCGTCATGCCGAATTTCTCGCCCCATTCCTTCTTGTCGTTGTTCAGGTCGACGCCGATGATCATGTCGGCGCCGGCAAGGCGCAGGCCCTGGATGACGTTGAGGCCGATGCCGCCGAGGCCGAACACGACCGCCGTCGCGCCTTGCTCGACCTTGGCCGTGTTGATCACAGCACCGATGCCGGTGGTGACGCCGCAGCCGATGTAGCAGATCTTGTCGAACGGGGCGTCGGCATTGACCTTGGCCACGGCGATCTCGGGCAGCACGGTGAAGTTGGAGAAGGTCGAGCAGCCCATGTAGTGGAACAGCTTGTCCTTGCCGATCGAGAAGCGCGAGGTGCCGTCCGGCATCAAGCCCTGTCCCTGCGTGGCGCGGATGGCGGTGCACAGATTGGTCTTGCGCGACAGGCAGGACGGGCACTGCCGGCATTCCGGCGTGTAGAGCGGGATGACATGGTCACCCTTCCTGACCGAGGAGACGCCCTTGCCGACGTCGACGACGATGCCGGCGCCCTCGTGGCCGAGGATCGCCGGAAACAGGCCTTCCGGGTCGGCGCCCGACAGCGTGAACTCGTCGGTGTGGCAGATGCCGGTTGCCTTGATCTCGACCAGCACCTCGCCATCACGGGGACCGTCGAGGTCGACCTCCATGATCTCCAGCGGCTTTCCGGCGGCGACGGCGACAGCGGCGCGCGTTTTCATCAGGCAATCCTCCCA
>NZ_JAMYVA010000137.1:0-1123 GCF_040323505.1 Mesorhizobium sp. M0040 | reverse complement strand
AGAGTATCCGTGTTGGTCAAGGGAGAGATGGTGTCCAGGTCCGATTGTCCCTGAGTAGTGCGTTTGCGAGGATGATGAGCTTTCGCATGATGGCTGTGATGGCGAGTTTTGAGGCTTTGCCGTCGGCCGTGAGCTGGTGATATTTTGCCTTTAGATCGGGATTGAAGCGCATGGCGACGAGGGCGGGCATGTAGAGTGCCTGTCGGACATTGGCTCGCCCGCCGCGGATGAAGGCGCGGCCGATCCAGTTGCCGGACTGTCGTGCGACGGGAGCGAGGCCTGCGAGGGAAGCAGCCTGACCCTGACCGAGCGTGCCGAGTTCGGGCATTTCGATGAGAAGCGCGAAGGCGGTGATTGCCGAGACGCCCGGGATCGAGACGAGGATAGCGAAGCGACGGGAGAGATCGGGATCGGACTGGATGAGCGCCGTGATCTCCTTTTCGACAGCAGCCATTTGACGTTCGATCTGCCTGAGCTGCTGGGCATTGTGGCGCTTGAGGATGGGAAGGGTTAGCGCCTTGGCCCTGTTCCTCGCCGCCGTCCGGTTCTTCACCAGCGCCTCGCGCGCCATATGCAGGTCCTTGAGGTCATTGAGGATGGGGCTGCGCACCGGTCGTGCTTCGAGGTCGAGAAGAGCGCCCATGCGCGCCAGCATGGCGGCGTCCAGCCGGTCGGTCTTGGCGATCCTGCCGGTGGCCTCGGCGAAGCGCCGGGCTTGGCGTGGGTTGACCTTGACCAGCGCAAGGCCAGCCGCCGCCAGCTTCCGCTCAAAGGCCCGGTGATATGGACCTGTCGGCTCATAGACGATGCGTACGCCGGGCGGGTCCAACCGGCTCGGGCTCAACCAGCTCATGAACGCCTTGTGGCCGCGGCTGTCGTTGGCAAAACGCCGGCTCGCGCCGTCGCTCAGCCTGTGGGCGTCGAGATGGTCTTTCGATATGTCGATCCCGATGGTATCGTTGGTCATCTTTCACTTGTCCTGTGCTTGTCGTTCGGAGCCGAACTCCGGGTATCCGTTCAGGCCTCAAGGGAAAGACGAGGGCGATCCGACTCTAGCTCGACCCGTCAAACGGTCAGCAATTCCACCGATCCGACCCTCGCCGCTGAGGGGGGGCGGCTACCC
>NZ_JAMYVA010000136.1:0-1155 GCF_040323505.1 Mesorhizobium sp. M0040 | reverse complement strand
GGGGGAGAGTCGAGAACGTCGGTGACGGCCTCGTCGATCATCAGGGCCAGGATCAGGTGGGCCGTCAGCCAGCTTCGGGCGAGCCGCTCATCTCGCGCGGGAAGCTTATGGATGCCCATTCCGCTCTTGAGCCGCTTGAAGGCGAGTTCGACCTGCCAGCGCAGCCGATAGGTCTGCAGAACCTCGTCGGCCGTCAATTCATCGGCCGGGACCGAGGTCAGCAGCATGACGAAGCCTGCGGCAATGAGGGTCATCGGCTGCAGCCTGTTGCTGCAGCGGCGCTGATTGCCCCGCTTTGCCGCCTTCTGGGCCTTTTGCGTGGCCTTCTCATCCTTGCGCTTGACGATGAGCCTTGTCGGCAAGGGCGGCTTGCCTCGGCCCTTGCGACCCGAATGCTCCACGAGCACGTTCATCTCGCAAACCTCACCGGGCTGCATAGGCTCATAGATGGCGTTCCAGTCGACCCGTTGCCCGTCGGGCGTGGTCAGCCGAACACTGGTCCAGCCCGTGCGCACAATAAAGTCGGCACCCGCCGCTGCCACCTTTTCAAGGGACGGGGCACGGGCGTAGGCGCGATCGCCAACAACAATGTCGCCTTGGCGTAGCGGAACACGCAAGAAGCTTTCACCGCCGCGCACGTCGCTGATCTCCAGATGCGTGAAGCGCGCGAGCGCGGGTTCGTAGGTGGCATGCAGCCGCCAGTCCGTGCCGGCACTGCCGGGGCGCGAGATCGAACTGCCGTCGACAACGCGCAGCCGACGCCCCGTCGGCGCGGCGCTTTTGGCGCAAGCGTTTTGGAGCAAGGCGCCGGCAATGTCGCCAAGCCAATCGGCCGCTCCGCGCAAGCGCTTCAAAAGAGCAACATCCGAAAGGCTCGCAACGTCATTCACCCCGGCCCAGGCGGCAGCCGAGCGCAGGCTCATCGCGCCGGGGCCATAAGCCAACGCCAGGCGCAGCAATGTCGCTGCGTCCGCAACATTGCGACGACGCACCAGCGCTCCCGTCGCCCGCGCCGTCGCCTCAAGGTCAAGCGATTGCGACAGCCTCGATATCAGAGCCTGCCAGTCGGTTTCGATCGAATCATTCGTTCCCATCTGGCCGAGGAATCACATCTCGATTCCACCAGTCCACATCTAAGTTAGCGCCTATGGGGCG
>NZ_JAMYVA010000135.1:0-1168 GCF_040323505.1 Mesorhizobium sp. M0040 | reverse complement strand
GGCAGGGCTATCGCATATGAGTGATGGCATTGATGAGATAGTCGTCGTTCCAGGCGCATTTCTTGATGCGATGGCTGATGGGAACTTTGGCAGCATCGGCGGCCTGAAGGATGTTTCTGGCGAGGCGATTGAGAAGGGCCGTGTTGGCGGGGGCATTGTCCTTGCGGGCACGGCTGAGATCCTCATCGAGATGGACATCGAGCATCCAATGCAGGCCGTTCTCGATCTGCCAATGAGCTCTAGTGAGGTCGAGCGCCCGCTGCGGCGACATGAGCGTGGAGGCCATGAACAGGCGCATCAACGGCTTGGCCTGATCGCGTCGGCTGGTGATGCGGATGAAGGCCAGGTGGCCGGGCATCAGCGGCTCGGCCGCCGCCACGATCTCGGCCTGCCGCCACTCGTTGCGGCCGTGGCTGGTCTCGGTCCGCTCGGCAATGGAAGGGGTGGCGTCGGCCAGTTGCAGGTTGGCACGGCGCAGCCAATGACGACGGTTGCCCTTCAGCGCAAGCAGGTAATCGCCACCTCTTTGGGTAATGGCCGCAGCCATGCGGGTGTGGCAGTGGAGCGCGTCGGCGGTGACCAATCTGCCCGTAAGATCAATGAGTTCGACGACTTTGAGCGCGGCCTCGACTTCGTTCTCACCATCGCTCGGCGAGACTGCCGCCAGGCACAGCCGGGTCTCGGCGGCGAAGGCCGACACCGTCAACGGCGGACTGGCTGCCAAGCCCTTCTCGTAGGCTCGCCGCAAAGCCTTGCCGTCAAGCGACACCACCTCGGGCGTCTCTCGGCTGGCTCGGGCGAAAGCTGCGGCAAAGGCAGCAAAGGCGCGACCAAAGGCCTCCGGGTCGAGCAGACGCAGCAGCCGCGAGAAGGTGTCGTGGCTGGGAGCTGCGTCATAGTCGATCAGCCGCGACAGCGCCTGCTTGCGCTCCTGCGCGAACAGGGCAAATTCCGTCGCATTGCTGGCGCCGCACAGGCTTGCTGCGATCATCATCACGATCAGGTCGCCAAGCCGGTGCGTGGCGTTGGGCGCGCGTGGATCAGGCACCGCGCCAAAGTAGCTCTCAAGGCAGGAAATGGCAGTCGCTCCTTCGCTCAACTGCCTCTCCAAAGAATCCTTTCTCAGCCTAAACTCAACCCCAAAATCGCCATATGCGATTCCCCTGCC
>NZ_JAMYVA010000134.1:0-1199 GCF_040323505.1 Mesorhizobium sp. M0040 | reverse complement strand
TCGCCACCCCCCCACACCCCTGCGTCCCCCCCCTTTCCAACCTCCCCGCATTTTTTGCGTCGAAACCCCGGGGGCGCCCGCCCCCGGGGGGGGGGGGGGGGTTGGGGGGGTTGGGGGGGGCGGTATACCGCCGCCCGCACACAATGTTACTGCAGCATACCGTTCGTCTTGCTGTCCAATAGCCAAGTAGTCCATCAATGCCGGCGACAGGCAGTCATACGGCTCCAGTCCGACCTCCTTCAACTTCTCGCGAACCTCATCCATTTCCGACTGATTGACCCCAGCTCCAATGATGGAAGATACGAAGGCGGCGAAACCGGGTTCGGGCCAATCGTCGTCGAACAACCGAATGGATAAACGACAACCTTTGAAGGCATGCTCCCGTTCCACTGGGCGATACATGTGAGTGCCACACTCCTTGCATGCGTGGCGCCGGATGAGGACTGCGGGATCGACAACTGAGAGCTTGTCGCCGTTTTCGATTAACGAAACACTTTCCCTAGCTGCAAGTCCGCGCCGCCGTCGGTAAGGTCCTGGATAGCCTGGACAACCTTTTCGTTGCCGATTTCTTTGGGATTAATGAAATCGGTGAGGCCGAATTTGCGTGCCATTTCGGCCTTGGCAGGGTTGATATCGACGCCGATGATCTTGTCAGCACCGACCATGCGTGCGCCCTGAATGACGTTGAGGCCAATCCGGCCGAGATCGAAGACAACGAGTTCGAGCCGGGGCGAACCTTCGCCGTGTACATCACCGGGCCGGTACCCGTTGTGACGCCGCAGCCGATGTAGCAGATCTTGTCGAAAGGAGCGTCTTCGCGAACCTTGGCAAGCGCGATTTCCGGCAGGACGGTGAAGTTGGAGAAGGTCGAGCATCCCATGTAATGGAAGATCTCGCCACTATCGCAGGATAGGCGTGTCGTTTTATGCGGCATAAGCGCGAGTCCTTGCGTGGCCCCGGATGGACGTGCAGAGATTGGAACGTTGCGAGAGGCAGGTTTTGCACTGGCGGCATTCCGGAGTATAGAGAGGAATGACGTGATCGCCCGGCCTCAAGGTTGTGACGCCAGGGGCCTACTTCCCGAACGGTGCCCGCACCTCATGACCGAGGATCGCTGGAAACTTGCCCTCGGAATCGAGGCCCGAAAGCGTGTAGGCATCGGTGTGGCAGACCCGTGTCGCCATGACCTCTACCAGGAC
>NZ_JAMYVA010000133.1:0-1202 GCF_040323505.1 Mesorhizobium sp. M0040 | reverse complement strand
GAGACCTTTGCATAGAAGCCGATTGGTGATTCTGTGATGATGGTCGAAGCAGGGAGATTCGGGATGGCGGATCGTGTTCTGGGTCAGTTGAGTCTGGCGGACGGGCTGGCGGCGTCGGACGAGACGATTTTCGACCTGGTATCGAAGGAACTGGACTGGGCACCGATCCGAACATTGCTGGGTCAGCGCAGCGGTCCCGGCTCGGGCAACACCAGCTACCCGGCGGAGGCGCTGGTGCGCTGTCTTTTGCTGGGCGTGTGGCACGGGCTGAGCGATCCGGCATTGGAGGCTCAGATCCGTGACCGGCTGTCGTTTCGCCGCTTTGCCGGCTTCAGCCTTTCGGACCGTACGCCCGATCATTCGACACTGTGGCGCTTCCGCGAGGAACTGACGCGCGAGCGGCTGATCGACAAGGTGTTTGAGGAGATCAACCGCCAGCTGGAGACGAAGGGCCTGATCGTCAAGCGCGGCACCTTAGTCGATGCGACGTTCCTGCAGGCCCGTGGGCGGCCGCCCAAGCAGCCGAAGAAGGGCCACCAGGGCCCGGCCAAGCCGTCGGCCGACAAGGACGCGCGCTGGGGCAAGAAGGGCAACAAGAGCACCTTCGGCTACAAGATGCACATCGGCGCCGACCAGGAGCACACCATGATCCGGCGTGTCGAGGTAAGCGACGCCTCGATCACCGACACCGAGGCGGCCGACAATCTGGTTTGCGGCGATGAGAAGGCGGCCTATGGCGATCAGGCCTACTACACCCATGCCAGGCATGATCGGCTGGCCAAGGCCGGGATCAAGGACCGGCTGATGCGGCGGCCCAACAAGCATCATCCCGAGTTGCCGGCGCGCCAGAAGCTGCGTAACCGGTTGATCACCAAGGTGCGGGCGGCTGTGGAGCGGCCTTTTGCTGTGTTCAAGGAGCGCTACGGCATGCGGCGCCTGCGCTTCTTCAACCTCGCCGCCAACCGCACGCAATGCATACTAGCCGCCTGCGCCTACAATCTGCGGACCATGGTCGGCGCCCTCTATCCACCTGGCGGAAAGCCGGCATGAGGAGGAGTCTGTCTAAAATCGGCCTAAAATCGGCGGATCGGCCGGTCATGCCGGTCGATGCCATACCAAGCCGTCGAAAACTGCTTTCCCGGCCATCAAAAAAGCCCCATTAACTCACCAACCAGGATTTCGCTTCCCCGTGCAAAGCCCTC
>NZ_JAMYVA010000132.1:0-1245 GCF_040323505.1 Mesorhizobium sp. M0040 | reverse complement strand
GGTCGCGTCCCTACAGGTGGTGTAGCTCGGCGGTAGCGAAGCCGCTCGCGAGCGCGCCCTCGATAGCGCTGTAGCGAGCGAGCGGCTTTGCGGTGGTCATCGACAGTTCGCCGGTAAGGTCGGGTTGCTGACACCAACCTGATTCGAAGGAACCATCGATGACCGACGACATGATGAACCTGCGCGCGCTCGTGGAGAAGACTCCGGATTCCGATCTCTTGCGCGAGATGATTGGCTTTGCCGCCGAGCGGCTGATGGAACTGGAGGTTGGCGCCGCCACCGGCGCCGCCTATGGCGAGAAGAACCCGTTGCGCACGGCCCAGCGCAACGGCTATCGCGAGCGCGACTGGGAGACGCGCGCCGGCACCGTCGAGCTGCGCATCCCCAAGCTCAGGAAGGGCTCCTATTTCCCCGGTTTCCTCGAACCGCGCCGCATGGCCGAGAAGGCGCTGACCGCCGTCATCCAGGAGGCCTACGTCCAGGGGATCTCGACCCGCTCGGTCGACGACCTGGTCAAGGCCATGGGCATGAGCGGCATCTCCAAAAGCCAGGTCAGCCGGCTGTGCGAAGAGATCGACGGCAAGGTCAAAGCGTTCCTTGAAAGACGCATCGAGGGCGACTGGCCATATCTGTGGATCGACGCCACCTACCTGAAGGTGCGCCGCGGCGGCCGCATCGGCTCGGTCGCCGTCATCATCGCTGTCGGCGTCAACGCGGACGGCCGGCGCGAGGTGCTGGGCATGGAGGTCGGCACGTCTGAGGCCGAGCCGATCTGGACGGAGTTCCTGCGCAAGCTGACCCGCCGCGGCCTGCGCGGTGTCAAGCTCGTCGTCTCCGATGCCCATGAAGGCATCGAGGCGGCCGTCACCAAGGTGCTGTGCGCGACATGGCAGAGGTGCCGCGTCCACTTCATGAGGAACGTGCTGGCCCATGCCGGCAAGAGCGGGCGCCGCGTCGTCTCCGCTTTCATCGCCACCGCCTTCGCCCAGGAAACGCCCGAGGCCGCAAGCACGCAATGGCGCGCCGTCGCCGACCAGATCCGGCCGAAGGTGCCGAAGCTGGCGACAATCATGGACGACGCCGAGCCCGACGTGCTGGCCTACATGACTTTCCCCAAGGAGCACCGCGCCAAGCTGCACTCGACGGATGACATCGACAAGCCTGATTTCGACTTTTTCGATTCCTGTTGCGTTTCTTTGTTCGGCTCAGGTGAGCCTGTTTCTTCGTCCCGGCCCACAGGATTTC
>NZ_JAMYVA010000131.1:0-1297 GCF_040323505.1 Mesorhizobium sp. M0040 | reverse complement strand
ATGCCGATTTGGTGGACGAAAGACGGTCGGTCATCGAGGCCGTTCTTAACCCTCGGGCATATTCCTGTGGGGATGGAGGCATTCCAAGCCAGCGACGACACTCAACGGGATTACATTAAGCGGCGCATCGATGACAGCGACTACTACGTACTCATCGTAGCAGAGCGGTACGGCTCAGAGTTGAAGGGTAAGAGCTACACCCAGATGGAGTACGAGTACGCCGTCGCCCAAGGCGTATCTACCGGTGGCGTTTTTGCTCGAAGGCGGTGCTCGCAAGACGTGGGCCGCGGAAAAGGTCGAGTTCGAGAAAAAGGCCAAACTCGAGAGATTCCGAAAGCTGTATGAAAAGAAGCTCGTCAAATATTGGCGCAACAAGGACGATTTGGCGGGTAAGGTTGCGATGGCTATTAGACGTTATGACCGTGGTCCGAGCGGCGGCCCGCCCTTAGTCTTTGCAGCTGTTAAGCAAACGGGGGTTGCTCGGGAGTGCCGAGCCGAGCCCCAAGCGAAGAAAGGACGAGCCATGGAGCAAGATAACGTTTTTTACGTCGGTGTCGATGTGTCGAAAGCCAAACATGCTGTCGCGATTGCCGAGGGCGGACGCGGTGGAGAGGTCCGGTATTTCGGCGAGGCGTTCCCCGCGCGTCGTCACCGGAACGTCGTAGCCGTGAAGCCGAACCGTGACGGTCCCGTCATCATGAACAAGCGTCACCTCGCCATCATCGTGATCGTGTCGCCTTCGGACAGTTTCGCCATCGGCATCCCCCTCGGAAAGGCCGCCGCTGAACTGGACGTGGAAAGCGCCATCATCGACGGTGAGATCGCCGTATTGAACGAGACTGGCCTGTCTAACTTCGGAGCCTTGCGGAAAGCCATCACCCGACGCCAGCACGAGTTGCTCGGCGTCGAGCGTGAACCCGGAAAGCCGGCTTTCGCCCTAATGGCTGAGCGTGGCACAGGACGCTATGTCGGGAGCGCCTTTATCACCTTGAACCGGGAGATGCGGGAACGCTGGGCGGCGCGATCGCCGGATCCATGCTCGGTGCCGGTGTCGTCAAGCCAAAAAGATCTTGCCTTCTCCTATCGGCGGACGAGGCCCGACTACGGCGGAAGCTCGCGCTGGATCGAGGTGACATGGATGACGACGCCCGAGCCTTGCTCCATCATCATTGGCAACAGGGCAGATCAAGCAGCGTTCATCGGCTTCGCGCGAGGATGATTTGGAACGACGGGAAGACCAAAGACGTTCGTGCATATTGCATCCGCCAGCCACAGGTCTAACGCTTGCTATTCTCAG
>NZ_JAMYVA010000130.1:0-1336 GCF_040323505.1 Mesorhizobium sp. M0040 | reverse complement strand
GACCGCGTAGACGACCCTGTACCCGGCATGCGGACGAACGAGAATCGACAGAAAGGACGACAGCCTTGCACTCACCCCCTTGACGCTCGAGCGATTAGACGACTCGCTTCAGAATATCGCAAGCGTAGGAACACCAGTGACCTAAAGAGCGTGCATCCTGCTGATGTTCCCGCCGAGGAAGCTAAAGGATGGATCGCCCAACGCTCCGGTAAGCGATCGACCCAGCTCAGGCGGGAGAAAGGGCATGACAAATGGTTGGAAGATCGAGTCTGGTGCTTATTTCACGCCATGGGCTACCGAAGCCTGAATGGTGCCAGTTTCAAGATCACCTTTACACGGAGCGACAGCTCAGTCGGGAAGAAGCAGATTGATGTCTACGCCGAGGATGGCGAAACCGCGCTTGTGATTGAATGTAAGTCACGGGCGGAGCGCGGACGGCGCTCACTGCAAAAGGACATTCAAGAAACAATATCGCTACAACAATATTTCCGGGAGGCAATTGGCAAACGTTTTAAGGAAGGGATGAAGCCAAAAATAATTTGGGTATATGTAACCAATAATATACTGTGGTCAATGCCGGACATAGAATGCGCCGATGCTTATGATATAAAAATTATTACCGAGAACGGGCTTCAATATTTTGAAACTTTTGTAAAGCACATGGGGCCAGCCGGTAGGTATCAAATTCTCGGCGAGTTTCTTAAGGGTCAGAAAGTTCCGGGACTCGCTAATGTCAAGCTGCCTGCGATCCGCGGTAAGATTGGTGGCGAGCTGTTTTACAGCTTTGTTACGACGCCTCGGAACCTGGTGAAAATTGCATTCATCAATCACCAAGCGCTGAACCATCCTGACGGACGCCCAGCTTATCAGCGTATGATATCCTCTTCCCGGATCAAGGAAATTGGTGCGTTTATTCAGAAAGGCGGTTTTTTCCCTACCAACATTCTGGTCAATTTCTCGGATGCTCCGCGCTTTGATCTGATCTCGAACGCCGAGAATACGGATCCGAATATTAAATTCGGCTGGATCACATTGCCCTCAAAATACCGCTCGGCCTGGATCATCGATGGCCAGCACCGTCTGTATGGATTTTCGCATCTAGATGAAGAATATTTAGATCAAAGCCTTTTTGTCCTAGCGTTTGAGAAGATGGCTGTCCAAAAGGAAGCTGATCTTTTCATTACTATCAATCATAAGCAAAAAAGCGTTCCGAAGAGTCTGCTGGTTAGCTTGCTAGCCGCCTTGATGCACGGCGATGAGGTTTTGGCGGCCTGAAGCGGCGATGTGGCCGCTGTTGGGCGCTTTTCCGCGAACCTCGTCAGGCGCCGGCGGTGAT
>NZ_JAMYVA010000129.1:0-1339 GCF_040323505.1 Mesorhizobium sp. M0040 | reverse complement strand
GGCGGGTAGGCTCGGTTGGGGCGGCGGGCCGAGGATTCTTTTTTCCCCCTCCCGCTTGTTTGAGGCGGCGAGATTGCAGGAAGGCGTAGGCGATCATCGTCATCAGCGCGTGCCGGTGCAGGCCCGTCCATGAGCGCCCCTCGAAGTGGTCGAGGCCAAGTTCCTCCTTGAGCTGCTGATGCGCCTGTTCGCAGACCCAGCGCGCCTTGATGGCGCCTGCGATCTGCTTGAGCGAGGTGTCGGCGGGCAAGTTGGAGAGGTAGTATTTGCGCTCGCCGGTCGAGCGGTGCTCGCCGATCACCCAGACCTCCTCGCCAGGCAGATGCTGAGCGCCCATGTCGCGGATGCGCTGGGGTGGGCCATCTGCAACCCGGACACGGACAGCGGCGAAGCGGGCCGAGAGGCGGCCTTTGGTGCCACGCCGCCAACTGATCGTCCGCCATTGGGCTTTTTCCAGCATCGCCTGCGCGGTCATCGACTTCACATCGGGGATATGCCGGCGGCGCGGGCGGCCGTGTCCGGCAACGGGGAAGATCATCGCCACGTCGGCGGCATAGACCTTCTGCTTGAACGGGATACCGACGGCCCAGGTAAGGCCGCGCTCGGTGAGCGCCTGCCGGAAGGGGGCGCTCAAGCCATATCCGGCATCGGCGAGCACGCAGCCAAAGCGTAAGCCGGCTGCGCGAGCCCGGTCGATCTCGGCCAGCGCGATTTCGGGCTTGGTCCTGTAGGCACGATGGCCCTCGGGCACACCGGCACGGTCGAGCCGGGCGGGATCGGAAGTCCAGCTCTCGGGCAGAAACAGTCGCAGCCCCACCATGACCGGCACTTCGCCAGAGGCCAGCGTCAGCGACACCAGCGTCTGGCAGTTGGCGTTCTTGCCAAGCGCCGAGGCATATTGCGGCGCGACGCCGACCGAGTGGCGCCCCTTCTTGGGGAGCGCGGTGCCGTCCACGATCAGCCACGCATCGTTCCCCCCAACTTGTCTGTCGGCCTCCGCGAGCAGCACCTTCTCCAGCGGCGCAGCATCCCACACGCCGCTCGCGACGAAGTGGTGCAACTGGTCATAGTTGACGCCTGCGTCGCGCGCCGCCATCGGTTGGACGCTCTTGCGATCCCCAAGGCCAATCAGCCCAGCAATATAGGCCGGACACATCCGCGCACGCGTCTTGTGCCTCAACGCCGAGACGAACGGCTCAAGCCACCGCTCCAGATCGAGTTGCCAATCCCTGTTCATGGCCGGCCCCTCCAACAGCCGACCTCTCATGAATCACGCAAAACCGCTCTTGGGAATCCTCGAAACGCTCCCGGAGCTAAAAATCTGCCAAAGTAGTGCTAG
>NZ_JAMYVA010000128.1:0-1455 GCF_040323505.1 Mesorhizobium sp. M0040 | reverse complement strand
ATATGTGGACGGCGCCCTGCCTGCAACGGTTGTTTTGCGTCGTTTTCGATCGCTTGCGTCCATATGTCCGGCCTTTGAGCACGGTCCTTGCGGCCGCTGGCCAAGGTGGGGTTCGCGACGCCCGTTCCAATCATGCCAGCGGTTTCGTTGGCCAATGGATCCCTCGGAGTTTCGCGCGTCACGGATCGATCGATCACGCCATCTTCCTTCCGTTGCAAGAGCTTGTGTTCGGTGTTCCTCCGTTGTGGCCTATCCGGGCATGTCAGCGCCGTGCTGAGCCGCGGTCAGGGCTGGCCGCAGGCCACCGCCGTAGGCGGCGCGAAGCGGCCTTGAGGGCGGCGAGGAGGCGTCAGGCTGCCCGGATAGGCCACAACGGTACGGCTCGCCGGTGATCATCATCTTCCAGGCCATGCGGGCGGTCTTGTTGGCGAGCGCCACAGCCGCCAGCTTCGGCGGCTTGCGCGCAATCAACGCCGCCAGCCACGGCGAGGCCTTGGCGCGGCCGCGACGCACCTGCTGGATGTGGGCCGTCGCGCCCACCACCAGCGCCTGCCGCAGCATCTCGTCGCCGGCCCGCGTGATCACCCCCAGCCGGTTCTTGCCGGCGGTCGAATGGTTCTTCGGCGTCAGCCCCAGCCACGCCGCGAAGTCGCGTCCCGAACCGAACGCTGTCGCATCAGTGACCTTGACGCCGAGCAGGCTCGCCACGACCGGCCCGACGCCGGGCATCGCAGCCAGCCGCTGTCCAGTCTCGTCCTTGCGGTGATGGGCCAACAGCTTCTTGTCGATTGCCGCGTATCGCGCGCACACCGCGCGGTATTCCTCGCCGAGCGTCTCAAGCAGTTCCTTTGCCAGCGCCGGCACCGTCGCGTCGCCGGCAATGCGGGCCAGCAGTGGCTCGATGCGGGCAAGGCCTTGTGCGGCCACCAGGCCGAATTCGGCTGCGTAGCCGCGGATCGTGTTGGAAAGCTGCGTGCGCCGCCGCACCAGCTGCTCGCGCACCCCAAACAGCATCTGCGCCGCTTGCTGCTCGCCGCTCTTGATCCCAACAAAGCGTGTCCTGGGCCGGCTCATCGCCTCGCAGATCGCCTCGGCGTCAGCCGCGTCATGCTTGCCGCGCCGCACATACGGCTTCACGTGCTGCGCCGCGATCAGCACCACCTCATGACCCAGCCCCGACAGCGTGCGCGCCCAGTAATGCGAGCCACCGCACGCCTCCAGCCCGATCCTCACCGGCGCAAGCTTGGCGAAGAACGGGACTACCGCCCGCCGTTGCAATTTACGCACCAGCACCGAACGCTCCGCAGCGTCGACACCATGCAGCTGAAAAACACTCTTGGACGTATCCATGCCAATACGGATAAGGTGTTCCACGGACGGCTCCCTTGTTTGAGATCTCAACGAACTCATTCTGGCACATCCGATGCCGTCGGGCGCCGTCCACCCCATCATGCC
>NZ_JAMYVA010000127.1:0-1478 GCF_040323505.1 Mesorhizobium sp. M0040 | reverse complement strand
ACGAACATGAAGTAATCGCGGAAGCGGTGGCCACCTGAGATGTGGCGGCGATGTTCGAACATCTGGCCGGCTGGCTGTCCTCCGATAGGATGAAGAACGGGCTCTCGATTCGACACCGGGCCCAGCCACCGAACGGAGGACAGCCATGGAACACTATATCGGCCTCGACGTATCCATGAAAGAGACGGCAATATCGATCCGGCAGAACGGTAAGAGGATTTGGCGGGGCAAGTGCGCATCCGATCCGCAACTGCTTGCGGCGGTGATCCGCAAGCGCGCACCCCATGTCCGGCGGGTTGTGTTCGAAACGGGGCCGCTGTCGGTGTGGTTCTACCATGCGTTGACGGCAGAGGGCCTGCCGGTGATCTGCATCGACGCGCGGCATGCCAAAGCCGCGCTCGACATGGCCGCGAACAAGACCGATGCGAACGATGCCGATGGCCTGGCACATCTGGCCGAGGTCGGCTTCTACCGAGAGGTCCGCGTCAAAGGTTTCGACAGCATGCTGATCCGCACGCTGATCACCGCACGGCGCCAACTTCTTAAGATGCGTTTGCAGATATCCAATCAAATCCGTGGGTTGATGAAGACGTTCGGCCTTGTCGTGCCCAAGGGCGCCGGAAGCGTGTTCGAACGCAACGTTCGCGACCTTCTGCGGGGTGAAGAAAAGCTGGCGCGCATTGTTGTGCCAATGCTGCAGGCATGGAGTGGTATCCGATACCAAATCGCAGAGCTGAGCAAGCAGCTGGCAGCGATGGCGCGTAACGACCAGCACTGCCGTCTGCTCATGTCAGTGCCCGGTGTAGGCACCGTCACAGCCACCGCCTTTGCCGCAGCGGTGGAGGATCCGGCCAACTTCAGGAACTCGCGCGCCGTGGGCGCATGGGTGGGCCTGACCCCGAGGCGCTACCAGTCCGGCGAGGTCGATAATGATGGTCATATCTCGCGCCGTGGCGACAATCAGTTGCGCGGACTGCTATATGAGGCGGCCGCGGTTATCCTGAACCGGTCGACGGATACCAGCAGCCTGCGAACCTGGGCGTTGGAGCTGAAAGATCGGCTCGGCTTCAAGCGAGCGGCCGTAGCGTTGGCGCGCAAGCTGGCGGTGATCATGCATGCGATGCTTCGGACGGGCGAGCTGTTTGATCCGCACGGAGGAACGCAAGCCGCGGCCTGATACTTCAGTCGCTCGCCTGCGACGTTTCCGCCATACCATTCCACCATCAGCGTTCTTACAGACGCATCAAGCTGTCCCTGCCGGGACGTGGCTGAGATCATTCCGCGAAGCGGGAAGCAACTGCCTCGGTAAGCAGATTGCGCAACGAACATAGGAAGATCTCACCTGCGAAACTCATCCTGCGGCGATCATCGCGTCGACCGCGTAGACGACCCTGTACCCGGCATGCGGACGAACGAGAATCGACAGAAAGGACGACAGCCTTGCACTCACCCCCTTGACGCTCGAGCGATTAGACGAC
>NZ_JAMYVA010000126.1:0-1618 GCF_040323505.1 Mesorhizobium sp. M0040 | reverse complement strand
CCCGCGACCACGCCCCCACCCCCCCCGCCCCCCCCTCCACCCATCTGTGGGTCCGCTGTTGGGGGGCGCCCCCCCGCGGGCCGCCCCGTTCGCACTGTCCATACAAAACGCACGAGGCGACGCTGCTTTGGAGCGTAGGCCGCTGCTTTGTCGTGCCCTGAGTTCAGGCTTTCGACAAGCAGCCGCCGGGGAATACCAATGCCGGACGCGACATCAAAAAAGCGACCCGCCAAATTCAAGGCAGAGGCTGAGCGGCCGGCCGTCGTTCGGCGTGCCGATGCCGCACACTTTCCCGGCTCGAGCGTGCATGCCTCGCTCGCCAACGAAATCGGGCTGAGGATCGTGCGCGGCGATTATCCGCCGGGAACCATCCTGCCCAACGAAGCCAAATGGTCGGAGACCTTCGACGTCAGCCGCTCGGCGGTGCGCGAGGCCATAAAAATGCTGATGGCGAAGAGCCTGCTGGCGTCACGCCCGAAAATCGGCAGCTGGGTCGAGCCGAAGGAGCGCTGGAACCTGCTCGATCGCGACGTGCTGGCCTGGTACGCGACCTCGCCGGACCGCGAGGTGTTCCTCAGAACCGTGCAGGAGTTCCGCCACATCATCGAGCCGGAGGCCAGCGCCTTTGCCGCCATGCGGCGCACCGACGAGCAGATGGCCGAGATCAGCCAGGCCTGCCGCGAGATGGGCGAGGCAACCAATCTGCAGGAGCGCACGCGCGCCGACACGCGGTTTCACCTCGCCATCCTGCGCGCCTCGGGCAACGATCTGCTGGTGCCGCTCGGCGTGCTGATTGAATCGGCGCTCGACCATTTGTTCCAGTTCGTCACCCGCGAGACCAGCGATCAGCGGCGGGCGCAGGCACTGCACGAGGCGATCGAGAAGAACATCCGCCTGCAGCGGCCCGCCGCAGCCCGCGCCGCGGTGCACAGGCTTCTCGCCAACACCGACGACGTTATCGGCCGGTCGCGGCGGTGATGGTTGCACAGGGCGGCGTTGCTCCGAACGATTGCAAAACTCGCATTCCTTCGCGCCCCTCTCTGCCTGCCGGACATCTCGCCCACGAGGGGGGAAGATTGGGTGCCACTTCGGCTTTCGCTAATCACCAACCTTAGGGCCAAGCAATGAGGGGCGGCGACCTCGGGTAGGCAGGAATTCGGACTTTTTTACCACCACAGCGTATTTTGTTCTTGCTTTGTGCCGGCAGCTATGCTACTAATTTTGGTATGGTGCTAATTGGCTCCAACGACCCGCCCACCGAGGCGGTTTTTTTGTTTTTGGCTTGTTCCGATCGGAAGTGCGCGTGCTTTGGTGCACAGACTTCTCGCCAATACCGACGTTATCGGCCGGTTTCGGCGCTGATTCGATCGTTTCTCGGCCAACTGCGTGTAAGTCGGGTCAACCAGCAACGAAGGTCGATCATTCCCGTTAGTCGCAAATCGCAAATTTAGGAGATTAGCGGAAACCCTCCCTTCGTCATCCCTGGGCGGAGCAAGGAGCGAAGCGACGCGGCGCAGACCCTGGGATCCATATGTGGACGGCGCCCTGCCTGCAACGGTTGTTTTGCGTCGTTTTCGATCGCTTGCGTCCATATGTCCGGCCTTTGAGCACGGTCCTT
>NZ_JAMYVA010000125.1:0-1620 GCF_040323505.1 Mesorhizobium sp. M0040 | reverse complement strand
CCTGAAAAATTCACGGTGGGTTGGCGGATGTGGTTCAAGCCGTTGAAATGACGTAGAATTTGGTTGCTAAGGCCGATCCGAATCATTTCCGGAGACCACACCCGCCATGAATGATCTTACGCTGCCGCTGAGCGGCTTGTCATCTGTCGGCGGCAAGTCCGTCGTCGCCCGTTTCGACGGCGGCATGCTGTCGTCGGACAGTGGCGTTCTGGCTCTAGCAGAGGTGGAGAAACGACTGCGGGTGGCCGACCGTCTGGCGCGCTGCATCGATGATCCACGCAGCCCGGACCAGGTCATCCACAACTTTGCAGATATGATCGGCTTCCGCATGAAGATGATCGCCGCCGGTTACGAGGATGGCAACGACGCCAACCGGCTGCGTTCCGACCCGGTCTTCAAGATGGCCCAGGATGCGCCCCCTTCGGGTCGGGATCTGGCGTCGCAATCGACGATGTGTCGGCTGGAGAACCTACCCGATGTGCGCTCGCTGCTCGCCATGGGCCGGACGATGGTCGACCTCTACTGCGCCTCCTTCCGGCAGATTCCGAAGCGGATCGTGCTCGACATCGACGACACGTTTGACGCCGTGCACGGCAACCAGCAGCTCCGCCTCTTCAATGCCCATCACGACGAGTACGGCTTCCAGCCGATCGTTGTGTTCGATGGCGACGGCCGGTTCGTGTCTGCTGTCCTGCGACCGGCCAAGCGGCCAAGTGGGGCTGAGATCCGCGCTCACCTGCGCCGCCTCGTGCGGGCGATCCGGAGCAACTGGCCGAACATCCGGATCCTGATCCGGGCCGACGGTCACTATTGCAGCCCGCAGATCATCGACTGGTGCCGCGCCAACGATGTCGACTTCATCCTCGGCGTACCGCCCACCACGACCCTGCGCAAGCATGTCGCGGACCTGGAAGCCCGCACGACGGCGCGCTTTGAAGCGTCACCGAAGACGAACAAGGTCCGCAGGTTCAAGGAGTTCCTGGATGGGGCCGCCAGCTGGAGCCGCGTCGAGCGCATCATAGCGCGGGTCGAGGTCGGCGCCCAAGGTGCTGACACCCGCTTCATCGTCACCAACCTCGCCGGTGGAAAGGCCAAGGCGCTCTACGAAGATGTCTACTGCCGGCGCGGAGCGGCCGAGAACCACATCAAGTCCTGGAAGACGCATCTCGCCGCCGACCGAACGTCCTGCACAAGAGCGACGGCCAACCAGTTCCGGCTGTTCCTGCATGCCGGCGCCTACTGGCTCATGTGGGGCCTGCGCGCTGCGATGCCGAAACGCTCCAGCTTTGCCGTCGCGCAATTCGACACGCTGCGTTTGCGCCTCATCAAGATCGCTGCGCGGGTGGTCGAGATGAAGACGCAAATCCGCCTGCACCTGCCGACATCCTGCCCCGACCAACGCATCCTGCGCATCGTCCTCGATCGCATTCCGCGGCTCGCGACATAACCATGGGGCGCAGACGCCCCGAAACGAACCCGCCGACCGCAACCTGCAAACCCCACCTGCCATCACGACGGATCACCGCCGGCGCCTGACGAGGTTCGCGGAAAAGCGCCCAACAGCGGCCACATCGCCGCTTCAGGCCGCCAAAACCTCATCGCCGTGCATCAAGGCGGCTA
>NZ_JAMYVA010000124.1:0-1677 GCF_040323505.1 Mesorhizobium sp. M0040 | reverse complement strand
TACCAAGCCGTCGAAAACTGCTTTCCCGGCCATCAAAAAAGCCCCATTAACTCACCAACCAGGATTTCGCTTCCCCGTGCAAAGCCCTCACAAGGGGAGAAGGAGAAGTGCTCAGGCGGCTCCCGGACGGCCAGCGATCATGGCGCGTCGCGCCGACCGGCGCTGCTCGACGGCGTCGGCAAGGCCGTGCAGCACCGTTTCGGTGGTTTCCCAGTCGATACAGCCATCGGTGATGCTCTGGCCATAGACGAGCGGCTTGCCGGGCATGACGTCCTGCCGGCCGGCGACCAGATTGCTCTCGATCATGACGCCGATGATGCGCTCGTCGCCTGCCGCGATCTGGCCCGCCACGTCAGCCGCCACCAGCGGCTGGTTTTCCGGCTTCTTGTTGCTGTTGGCATGACTGACATCGATCATCAGCCGAGGTGCCACGCCGATCCGGCCGAGCTCAGCGGAGGCAGCAGCTATGCTTGCCGCGTCGTAGTTGGGCACAATGCCGCCGCGCAGGATGACGTGGCAGTCCTCGTTGCCGGTGGTCGTCGCGATGGCGCTGCGCCCACCTTTCGTCACCGCCATGAAATGGTGCGGCTGGGCGGCGGATTTCACCGCCTCGGCCGCGATCCGCAAATTGCCGTCGGTGCCGTTCTTGAAGCCGACCGGGCAGGACAGGCCTGATGCGAGTTCGCGGTGGATCTGGCTCTCGGTCGTGCGCGCGCCGATCGCGCCCCAGGCGACGAGGTCGGCAATATATTGCGGGGTGGCCATGTCGAGGAACTCGGTCGCTGAGGGAAGGCCGAGATTGTTGACCGCCGAGAGCACGTTGCGGGCCATCCGCAGACCCTTGTCGATGTTGAAGCTGCCGTCGAGGTCGGGATCGTTGATCAGGCCCTTCCACCCGATCGTCGTGCGCGGCTTCTCGAAATAAACCCGCATCACGATCTCCAGCCGGTCCGACAGGTTTTCACGCAGCGATGCCAAACGGCTGGCATAGTCTACGGCGGCGGCCGGGTCGTGGATCGAACAGGGGCCGACGACGACCACCAGCCGATCGTCGGCGCCGGTCAGCACGGCGTGGATGGCATTGCGTGATGCGGCAACGGTGCGCGTCGCCGTCAGCGTGCGCGGTATTTCCCGCATCACCTCGTCGGGTGTGCTCAGTTCTCTGATTTCCTTGACCCGAAGATCGTCTGTGGTCGTCAACACGGCTTCTGCTCCTGATTGGGAGACCTGCCGGCTGAAACAAAAAAGCCGCCAGGTCTGGCGGCTGTTCGGATGTTATTGCTGCAATCTTCAGATCGAGCGCAATCCTCCCGCCGCCAGCGAGCTCATAAAGTACCAATATGTGGCGGTCAGGTTGATCATGAGGGCTGATATAGTCGATGCGGATGCGCTTGTCACGTGCCTGGTGAGGAGGAGGTTTACTCCAGCCCATTCGCGATTGGCTGAAGCCCCCCGAACTTCGTCATCCCAGGGCGAAGCAGGAGCGGAGCTCCGTCGCGGAGACCCTGGGATCCATGCCGTTGCCTTGGCCAAGGAGTGCTGCGGAACTAAATTCTGCATTGTAGCGACGCCTAGATGTCACGGCATGATGGGGTGGACGGCGCCCGACGGCATCGGATGTGCCAGAATGAGTTCGTTGAGATCTCAAACAAGGGAGCCGTCCGTGGAACACCTTAT
>NZ_JAMYVA010000123.1:0-1705 GCF_040323505.1 Mesorhizobium sp. M0040 | reverse complement strand
GGGTGTGGTCTCCGGAAATGATTCGGATCGGCCTTAGCAACCAAATTCTACGTCATTTCAACGGCTTGAACCACATCCGCCAACCCACCGTGAATTTTTCAGGCTAGCTGACATCCGGATGGGCGACAGCGACCCTTCAACAGCGCTGTCCGCTCTTGGTTCGGCTGTTGTCAGAATGCTGAACACAGACAAGACAAGCCCGCTGGCGCGACGCTTCGCTACTCACGGCGTGCCGCCAGAGCCGAACCAGAACCTTACAATATCAGAAGCCGTAAACGGCCTGCGCCGATCGGCGCTAATTGGCAAGCTCGCGGGCAAGACGCTTGCCCCTGGGGTGCTTTCAGGGGCGACTGATGAGGATACAATAGAGCGAGCTTCAAGCGTTTTAAGTGTCTATTTCGAGGAAGTAAGAGTCGCTAATCCAACGCGTTGGGAGGCTGGACGCGATGCATATATCGCAGTAAACCCAGGAGTTCGTGCTCATCTGAGCGTTGTTGCAGAGGTGGTTTCCTACCTTTCGCATAAGAAAGCTTTGGATTTTGCGCTTATGAATTCGGAGGATTTTGCAGACAACATCAAGGAGTTCTGCAAACCTATTTTCACCTTTATAAAAAAAGCCTCCGACGATGAGGTGCGGGTTAGATTTGCTCGGAGGTTCGGGGAAGGCGGCGTCAAGGAATACACCTATCACCTCATGCAGATCCTAACGCAGACACATAGCGATTTCGGTTCGGAAGAGTTCCAGCGGTGGGTCGAGCAAAGCACATCGGAAAAGATTGATGAGGTGAACCAATTCCTTATGAAACTCGCCGAGCGTTTGACAAACTATGTGATCGACACATTGAAGAAAGTTCACGGCACTCATCGCCTAGCCAGTGATGAACAGGCCTTCTGGGAGATTGGTGTCGAGAGTGAGCGGATTCGTCGCAATGCGTTTGAAGCGCAACAAAGAGATAAGGCGCGGCGTAAACCCAAGGAGGCATACCTGAACATCGTTGATCTCGCGGAGATTGTTAAGCAACCGAACAACTGGGATCACTTTGAACATGTGTTCAAGAATCCTCTTCCTGGCGAGCGCTCTGGGCAGAAATACTACATTTCATGGATCCAGACTTTCAACGAGCTGCGCAACATTGCGGCGCATAAGAACCAGCTCAAGACTTATACGGATGAAGATCTCGAATTTGTGGAATGGCTACGGACGGAAGTGCATCCGAAGGTTCCGGCATGACACGGCAGCCATTGAAGCCGTTTCTGAAGTGGGCAGGCGGAAAACGCTGGCTATTCAAAAGTGGGCAGTTTTCGCTTCCGAGTTTTACCGGCCGATATATAGAGCCGTTTTTGGGTGGCGGCGCCGTATTCTTCGAGAACCGACCTGAGAACGCAATTCTCAGCGACTGCAATGGGCGGCTGATCGAGCTCTTTGTCGTGATCAGAGATAATCTGCAGCCGTTCGAAGCATTGATGCAAAGGCACGCTAACGACCATTCGAACGAGTATTATTACGAGCTGCGCTCCAAGCAGCTAAGGACGCCCACTGCGCGGGCTGCGCAATTTCTTTATCTGAACAGGACGTGTTGGAACGGCCTCTATCGGGAAAACCTCAGTGTCCGTTCCAAAAAGAGTTGAGTGATTTCAGCAGGTTGTGATTCTGTCGGATTTGCGAGATTCGATGGAGATCACGATGGCCTGGACTGAAATCACC
>NZ_JAMYVA010000122.1:0-1717 GCF_040323505.1 Mesorhizobium sp. M0040 | reverse complement strand
GCGTCGTGCAGCGCGATCAGCCGGGTGAGGAACAGGCGGCGGAACAACTTGCCCAGTACTCTGACCGGGAGCAGGAAGGCCGGGCGCGACGATATCCAGCGGCTCCCGTCCGGCGCGATGCCGCCGCCCGGCACGATCATGTGGACATGCGGATGGTGGGTCATCGCCGATCCCCATGTGTGGAGCACGGCGGTGATGCCGATGCGCGCGCCGAGATGCCTGGGATCGGCCGCGATCGTCAGCATGGTCTCCGATGCCGCCTTGAACAGCAGGTCATAGACCAGCGCCTTGTTGTGGAACGCGATCTCGGCGACCTCGGCCGGCAGCGTGAACACGACGTGGAAGTATCCGACTGGCAGCAGGTCGGCTTCGCGCTCGGCGAGCCATGTACGCGCGGCCGCGCCCTGGCACCTGGGACAGTGCCGGTTGCGGCAGCTGTTATAGGCGATCCGCCATTGGCCGCAGTCCGCACAGGCTTCGACATGACCACCCAATGCAGCGGTGCGACACTGTTCGATCGCCGACATGACCTTGAGCTGCTGCAGGCTCAGATGCCCGGCGTGGGAGACCCGGTATCCGGGGCCGGCAGCACGGAAGATATCGGCGACCTCCAGGTCGGCGCGCACCGGTTCAGCCGGACGGCGTCTTGCCTTCCATCAGCGCCATCAGCCGGTCCAGCGGCCCTGCGACCGCGTGGATCGTGCGGGTCGAGACCTTGGTGTAGAGCGCGGTGGTATCGAGCTTGCTGTGCCCGAGCAGCACCTGGATGACGCGGATGTCGACATCCTGCTCAAGCAGGTGGGTGGCGAAGCTGTGACGCAGCGTGTGCGGGCTGACGCGCTTGCGGATGCCGGCGACTTCGGCTGCTTCCTGGACCGCGCGATGCAGTTGCCGCGATGAGATCGGCGCGATGCAACTGCGCCCCGGGAACAGCCAGCCATGCGGGAGCATCACCCCGCGCCGCTTGCCTTCGCGCCACCACAGTCGCAGCAGTTCCAGCAGTTGCGGCGAGAGCATGGCGTTGCGGTCCCTGCGTCCCTTGCCCTGTTCGACGCGGATCAGCATGCGTGTCGAGTCGATGTCGTCGACCTTGAGATGCGCGACCTCGGACACGCGCAGACCGGCGCCATAGGCGACACCGAGCGCGGCCTTGTACTTGATGCCTGGCGCCGCTTCGAGCAGCCGCGCCGCTTCCTCGACGCTCAGCACCTCGGGCAGCTTGCGCGGATACCGGGTGACCACCAGCGCGCGCGCCAAATCGCGCCGCTTCAGCGTCACGGTGAACAGGAACCGCAGCGCCGAGACCGCGCCGTTAATCGTCGCAGGACCGACGCCGTTCTCATGCTGATACAGCTGGAAGCGCCGGATGTCCTCGGGCGCTGCGGTGTCGGGCGCGCGGCCAAGGAACGCGGCGAAGCGCCGGACATGACGAACGTAATCCTGCTGCGTATGCGGTCCCAGGCCCCGCATCAGCATGTCTTGCTGCATGCGCTGCGAAGCGGCGTGATCGGAGCGTCGGTCGACAAGGTAGCCATGGCAAGTTCCTTTCGTTGAAGGGAACTCCATGGTCGGATCGCAGGCTTTACCTGCTCAAGGCCTATGAATACGCGTCATCTCAGAACCAGGCGACCCTCCCGCGAAGCGGGTCGTCTAATCGCTCGAGCGTCAAGGGGGTGAGTGCAAGGCTGTCGTCCTTTCTGTCGATTCTCGTTCGTCC
>NZ_JAMYVA010000121.1:0-1740 GCF_040323505.1 Mesorhizobium sp. M0040 | reverse complement strand
TCCAAGGTTCGCATCGGCGATCTGCAAATCACGCGAGGTATCATCGTGACGAACGCTCCACAAATCGAGCGCATTGAAAAAGACCCGCTTGGCCCTGTAAGCATCCCGGTCGATGCCTACTACGGCCCTCAGACGGCGCGGGGCATCGCCAACTTCCCCATTTCAGGCATTAGAATCAGCCATTTTCCGAACTTCATCAAGGCGCTTGCCTACGTGAAAATGGCAGCGGCACGCGCCAACGCCGCGCTTGGCGATCTCGATGAACAAAAGGCCGATGTCATCTGCCAAGTCTGCGAGGAAATCGCAGCGGGCAGGCATCTTGGCGAATTCCCGCTCGATGTGTTTCAGGGCGGCGCCGGCACCTCGACCAACATGAACATCAACGAGGTCATCGCCAACCGCGGCTTGGAAATCATGGGACTGCCACGGGGAAAATACGACGAGCTACATCCCAACGACGACGTGAATTTTGCTCAGTCGACAAATGACGTTTACCCGACGGCGATCCGCCTTGCGGTCCTTCTTTCACGCGGGGCGTTGCAGCGAGCTTTGGGGCAGCTCGCGGACGAGTTGGAGGCCAAGGCCGAAAGCTTTTCGGAGGTGATCAAGCTTGGCCGGACACAGTTGCAGGACGCTGTTCCGATGACGCTGGGCCAGGAGTTTCAGGCTTTTGCGACGACGCTGCGCGAAGATGTAGCCCGTCTCGGTGAGATTGCCACCTTCTTCCATGAAATCAACCTCGGTGGCACGGCGATTGGCACGGGCATCAATACGAACCCGGACTATCAGGCGGCAGCTGTCGCAGAGTTGCGTGCGATCTCCGGCGTACCCGTCGTCTCGGCCGGAAATCTGATCGAAGCCTGCTGGGATACCGGCGCCTTCGTGCTCTTCTCTGGTATGCTGAAGCGAACGGCGACGAAGCTCTCGAAGATCTGCAACGATCTGCGGCTGCTGTCCAGCGGCCCTCGTGGCGGTCTGAACGAAATCAATTTGCCAGTGCTCCAGCCCGGCTCCTCGATCATGCCCGGAAAGGTCAACCCTGTAGTGCCTGAGGTGGTCAATCAGGTCGCCTTCCAGATCATCGGATACGATCTCACGATCACTCTCGCCTCCGAAGCCGGGCAGCTGCAGTTGAACGTGATGGAGCCGGTCATCGCCTACAACATACTGCACTCTCTGGAGCTTCTGACCAATGCCGTCGATGTGCTGCGCACGAAGTGCGTCGTGGGCATCACTGCCAACGCCGAGACTTGCCGCAAACATCTCGAAGCCAGTACCGCCGTCGCAACGGCACTGACACCAGCGATCGGCTACGAGCGGGCAGCGGAGCTTGCCAAGGAGGTCTTGGCTTCCGGCAAAACCATTCGCGAAGTCCTGGCCGAGCAGTCCGACCTTTCGAAGGATTTAATCGGGCAAACCGCCGATCCGCACCTGTTGACCCGGCCAACGCGATCACGGCTGGCATCGTAACAGCAGGCCAGAGATCGATCGACTCCTTGCGCGGCGCGAAAGCAGCCGCCCAGCTCCCCTGTAATTCAGGAAGGTGCAACATGAAAAGCAGAGCTGCAGTCGCCTGGGAGGCGAATAGACCCCTATCCATCGAAACCGTTGTAATAGGCGGACCGAAAGCCGGGGAAGTCCTGGTAGAGGTCATGGCGACACGGGTCTGCCACACCGATGCCTACACGCTTTCGGGCCTCGATTCCGAGGGCAAGTTTCCAGCGATCCTCGGTCATGAGG
>NZ_JAMYVA010000120.1:0-1836 GCF_040323505.1 Mesorhizobium sp. M0040 | reverse complement strand
TGTTGCAACCAAGTTCGAATGTCGCGATGTCAGCAAAGTAGAAATGTCGCATAACGGTGCCGCCGGCTGCGACGTGAGCGCCCGACCGGGCGTCAGCTGGTCGGGGTTGCGCAGCCCGATCGGGGGCGATCCAGTAGATCTCCCTCGGCTTTAGCTTTGAGAGCCGCGTGGCCCTCGTCGAGCTAAAAGCCGGCTTCCGTTGTCGGTTGAGCCTTCCGGTTGATTGGAAACTCGTCCAGCACGGCGAGGACATCCGCAATACGATGCCTATCGCTCTCCGTGAGCGTCAGATCGACTTTGACGGCCTGGCTCTCGACCTTGGCTGCCGGCATTCTGGCAAGCGCCTGCTCACGCCGCACGACGACTGCGGGGTCCTTTGTGAAATCCGCCTTCTTGCCGGGCTTGCGGCCACGCTTCACATAGCCATTGCTCTGGCTGCCATCGGGAATGCCGAACATGTGGTTCGTCTGTCCGGTGCGCCGCGGCCCGCGCTGGCTGCGATGAAGCTCCCGGCCAGCCTGCATCTGGGCGACCAGTTCCAGGGCGGCATCAAGCCGCTTGTTCTCGACGATCTCCGATCTGTGAACTGAACGCAGCTTGTCGAAAGTTCTGTAGGGCAGGCTAATGCCGTCGTGAGTGACCTCAAGGCGACCATCGGGATAGTCGCAGACGATGACCTTTTTACGGGCAAGTCGCTTTGCGGTATCGGTCGGATCGAGAATGAAAAGCACCTTGTCGTAGCGCAGCGTCAAAGCCTGAGACAGCGTGCGAATCTCCTTGCGGCACATGGCGCCGTCCAGATTCTCATGATCGGCGAGAGGGCGGTGCATATCCTTCGGATTGCGGGGCTCCTTGCCAAAGCGTGCGTTGAAGTCCCCCATGAATTCGGGCGCATAGGCGTTGGCCGCCTCGATCGTGCTGATGTCGCGCAGGCGCAACTCCTTCACAAGCCGGTCCTGGAGCGTTTGGTTGGCGCGCTCGACGCGACCCTTGGCCTGTGGGGTGTTGGCGCAGATGATATCGATGTTGAGCTCATAAAGAGCCCGGCCGAACTGCGTCAGGCCGCTGCTTCTATCCTTCTCGGAACCATGGGTCGTTCGGAAAATGCCATGCTTGTCGCTGTAGAACGCAAGCGGCTTGCCCCAGTCCCGCAGATACGCCTTGGCAGCATGGAAATAATCGAACGTGTTCTCCGACCCCGCAAAGCGCAGATGCAGGAGCTTGCCGGTCGCGTCGTCTATGAAGACGAGCAGGGCACATTTTGGACCTCGGTTCTCGAACCACCAGTGATGCGAGCCGTCGATCTGCACCATCTCGCCGAAACAGTCGCGCCGCCCGCGGGGCTGATGCAGCCGCTGCTTGCGTTCACGGCGCGACGTCCAGATTCCAGCCTCCGTCATCCACTTGCGCAGCGTCTCCTTGCTGACCGCGAGCTGATGCCGTTCGATCAGCTTCTCGCGGGCAAGCGTTGGACCGAAGTCAATGTAGTGTTCGCGGATCAGCTCCAGCACGAAGTCGCGAACACCATCGACAATGCGATTGTTGGAACGCCGGCCACGCGCCTTGTGCCGGAGAGCCGCAGCGCCATCCGCCTGGAACGTCTTCAACAGCCGCTGGATCTGACGAACTGAAACGCCGAGCAAGCTTGCCGCCGCAACGCTCGTCATTCGCCGCTCAACAATCTTCGACAAAACCTCGATACGCCGCAGCTCGCGTTCGCTCATCAGAACCAGTCCCAATCTGCAATCTCCCGCGCTCTCAAATGCGGGCAGATTGGCAAGGCAGGAGCGACATTCCTACTTTGCCAGATCCGGACATTTTAACTTAGCTGCTACA
>NZ_JAMYVA010000119.1:0-2471 GCF_040323505.1 Mesorhizobium sp. M0040 | reverse complement strand
CATCGAACCGTCGGCACAAAGCATCCCAGCCACGACCGATCTCGAATCCGCCCGCAACGGGGAGAAAGTGTGCGTTCTGCCAGTAGCAACCCTGATGGCAGCCTGTGGCGCGACTGCGCCCATTACCGCGGTCAGCTTCAACGGGAGAGCCGGCATCCGACCTATTGAAGTACCCCTCATTGTCGGCTCCGGAGGCGCTACAATGCGCGAGCCCGCATCGGGCGCTTCGGGCGGTTATCGTACAGAAGAGGACAGGGCGGCCAGTGCAGTTCGAGATCACGGAGCAGACACGCGCAGCCGTCAGTGCATGGATCGCAGGCCGAGGCCTGACCGAAACGGATTTCCTTTTCCCGAGCCGGGTTCGCGCTAAGCCGCACATGTCTACGAGGCAGTATGGGAGGATCGTAGGCAGATGGGTATCCAGCATCGGTCTCTATCCAAAGCGATACGGAACACACTCAATGAGGCGGACAAAGGCATCACAAATCTACAAGAAAACGGGCAACATCCGCGCCGTCCAGCTGCTACTCGGTCACACGAAGCTGGAGAGCACCGTCCGCTACCTCGGGATAGAGGTCGATGACGCGCTGGCGATTTCCGAGCAAGTCGAACTATAGGCTACGCGGAGCGGCGCCGGCATGAAGCGTCGCTCCGTGACCCGAACCGGACCTTGCTGACACGCAGACAGTGTCCGCCGCGCGACGTGGCCGCAGTGGTTGCCGGTTCCAAGAAGACGCCCGCCGCAGAGTCCGCCTGCGATCCGTTCCGACATCACACACCAATTGCAGAGCCTATTACAGCGGTATAGCCAGCGAGTGGGCGAGCTTGATGAGATCGGCCTGGCGGCTTGCTCCCGTCTTGAGGAAGATGTGCTCGAGATGTGTCTTAAACGGTCGTGCGCCGGATCCCAAGCGCCGCTGCCGTCTCCAGCGTCGTCCTGCCGGCAGCGATCTGCTCGAAGACGTGCGCCTCGGCGGCGGTAAACCCGCAGCATGCTCACCGAAAAAGACGATCGCTGATCACCCCTCACCATAGCGTCATGGTCCAAGACAGCGGAGATCCTTGTCCAACGCATTGTCTGAATCGATAGCCGCCAATCGATTCACGACATCGATGGAAATCTGAGATGTCGTCCCAGCCTATGGAAGGGCCGGCATCTCCCCGTCACCGACCCGCCAGGTCCACGCACCCATCTCTGGCCGGTTCGCGATCATGTCCTGCAACGAAGCCTCGAACGCTTCGTCCGCACCGGCCGGGATGACAAAGAGTGTCGTCGCTGGCTTGGAATGCCTCCATCCCCACAGGAATATGCCCGAGGGTTAAGAACGGCCTCGATGACCGACCGTCTTTCGTCCACCAAATCGGCATAGGTCGAGCTGACGAAGATCTGGTATTTAACGTCCATGCGGCTTCACCCTTCGATCCGCCCTTGTAAGTCTGCAAGCAGGCTGGGGATAACGTTCCGTGCCCGCATCAAGAAGCCGAGTCATGATTCTTGCAAGGGGTGAAGTGATCAAAGCCCGACCCGCGCGCTGGCACGCTAGGTTGCCCGGTTTGCCGAAACGAATAATCACTTGCGGCCGAGGAGTATGAAACGTGCGGTGCCCCCCGCCGCAGCGACAGCCTTCGCTATTCCTTCTTGTCGACCAGCGCCCGTAGTGCCGAGACGTCATGCAGCAATAACCTGCTGCCGCGCTTTTCGATCAGGCCTCTCTTGGCGAGGTCGCTCATTTCGCGCGAGACCGCTTCCCTGTGCGTGCTCATCGTTGCCGCCAGCTCGGAATGCGTCGGTGCCGGGCTTACGGACACCTCGCCGTCCACGAGTGCGGCTTTCTCCGCCCGATGCAGGAGCTCGACGATCAGCCGTTTTCGCACCACCAGAGTGCTGTATTCGAATACCCGCTCTGTCATGCGCCGGAGCTGGGCAGACAGATGCTCAAGCAGCATCCAGGCAAAAGTCGGGTGGGTCATCACGATATCCCGGAATGCTGTGCCGGACAGCCGTGCAGCGCGGGTTGCCTCCAGCGCGACTACGCTGGCAGAGCGTGCAATCCCGTCAATGCCTCCGAGCTCCCCGAAAATGTCACCCGGTTCGACATCGCGATACGCTATCTCCCTGCCGTCCGCTGAAACCATTGTCACGCGAGCCCGTCCTTCCAGCAGGAAGAAAACATCGCGACCAGTGTCGCCGTGGGAAATGATTAGCTCGTTGTGTCGATAGCTGCGCTCGTGCCACCGTTTGGTCAGCGCGGCGAGGTCGGCATCGCAAAGTCTTGAGATGAAGGCCAGAGAGCCTGTCACAACGGTCTCTTGTTCAATCAAGTGTACTTCACCTTACTCCCTATCCAAGGAAATTTGATGGCCGGCAGGCCCCGCTTTCCGGGATGCAAACTGGGAGCGGATTTCGCCAATGTTTTCCCCGGTGTGGGAATTCCCACAGCCGAGCCTGGTTCGACTGTCATATCCTTGTT
>NZ_JAMYVA010000118.1:0-2555 GCF_040323505.1 Mesorhizobium sp. M0040 | reverse complement strand
CCAATTTAGCTAGTTCTCATTGGGGGAGTAATGTCCCCTCCTCTTTTGCAGCAGCCAGGAATGCCTTGCGGGCCTCCTCAGGTTCCATCTCGTCGAAAATCACGGCCATGCAAACGCGCACCGCGAGGTCCCAGCAAGGGCCACGCTTGGTCCACTTCATCAGCTCCTCGCCGGCAGTCTCGGCGTTGTTGACGTTGTGGATGATCCCGGGACGCTCGGACTTGACCGGGACCGGAGGGTTGAACCAGTGGAGAGCCATGCGGTCACTCTTTGTCGGCCCGATCAAGTTCCTCCAGCAAATACATTTGCTCAGCCCAGTTCCCGTTCTACAGGCAGAGTGAGCAGGTTGCGAAGGTAATTGCGGATTACTCCTCTAGCTATTGAAAATGGCGCAGGACGGCGCGCTTTCGTCGCGATGCCACAGTGACTGAAGTTGGCTGACAGCTACTCGCGACAGTCGAAAGCCACGCAGAGGCATGGCAGTTGCTGCCTCGACGATCGCCTCGGTTAGTTCTTCGTCAGAGGCCACCAAGCAAGGCGCAGCCTCCCGAGCTTCGCGTAGTGCAGCTTTGATCGAGACCGTGTCGCCACGGTCCGCCCTGTTGAGGAGGCGGTTATTCGCGAAGATCGAACCCGACGAACAGGCCAAAGGCTGGGGCAACATTGACAATAAGCTCCACCAGCTCGCAGTCAGTTTCCGCCAGGTGTGGCCCGTCTCGGCGCACCGCTGCAATAGTCTCTTTGACGGAGATGATTTGGCCGCGACGGGCTTGTAGGATCAGCTCGTGAACAAGGTGTTTGGCAGTCACTTTGTCGGGTCGGCAGTTCGTCCAAACGTTCATACAAGGCCTCCCACCTCAGCGAGAACCCAAGGGAACATTCATGATCCTCTGTCGAGAAAAATCAAGAAGAATGTTTGATAACTTCTGAGTGGGAATCAGGGGGACAAGCCACGAAGCGAGCCTCTATACTCTTTGACCTGACGCTCAGCCAGCCGGCTAGGGACCTTCTTCCGTCGGGCCCTGTTTGGCCCGATCAATAGCCGCAAGTAATGACTGTAGGGTTGGCGGCAGTTCTGGTTCGACCTCCAGATTTAAGAATGTTTGTACGTGATGACGATAGCCTTCGGAACGGATCAGTTTCCGAAACGCTTCGGAGACAGACTGATGGTCTGCTTTGTTGCTCGTTGTCATGTTCGGGAAGTCCGTCCCAATGAGCCGCAACTCGCCCGCAACGAATGGGTTCCATCAGGAGGTCGGAATATTTGGCTGAATTTTCTGAGCGGGAGATCGGATAACTGGCTCGCGCGAAGACCCCCCGTGCCCCCTTCGTTTGCCGCAGCATTAATCCTCGCTCTTTGAACTGAAGATTCATGTCGATCTAGCGTCGGTGTTGCACATCGTGAATCTTGGAATGCTTCTGTCCAATGTTTGCTCACAGCGGGTTGACACTACGGCGATACAACGGCCGCGCTTGTCCGCGTACGGAAGATGCAAGCGCAGTTTGAACAGCCCAAGGGCGCGGCGCTGTCCAGCCGGATAAAGGGCGGACGAACGGATAAGCGGGAGTCCGACGGCTAGGGCACGAGTCCAGCCTAGTGCGTCGCTCGCGTCTTCGGACTACTGGTGAAGCAAGTCCGATGTGGGCCTATCGCGACCCCGCTTCACCTGCCGTCCAGCCGTTCGCGCATTCGCGATCGTCGCTCTCGGCAACAGGCGGCGCGCCCGGCCAGGACGTGTCGCATGTGCGCGCTGTCGAAGGAGGCGCGCAGCAACATTTCGCGTGAAGCCAACGCGGGCATCCGATCGATCGTAACCTTTCTCTGCAATGAGCGCCTTGTTGCCGGCGATGGGCCTTCGGCTCTTACGCATTATGGAAATCACATGGTGGTCCCGGCACCCGATGCCGGCAACAGGTCTGCTTCGGAGCGTCGTGACAGAACTGGGCGACATGGTTGCGGTGGAGTAGGCGCCGTCGCCCTGGATGAACAACAACCTGTCGCATGCGGTGCATGCGTTGTCGAAGCTTTCGGTCGGTCACGGCCGCGGCCGCATCGACAACAACCGCAACGGCATCAAGTCGTTGCTGAAAGCGCGCAAGGTATCTGTCACGACATAGCGTGCCGGCGAAGGTCCGCCCTCGCGACAGGGATTCGTTCTAGGCCGATCAGTCGGCAACGCGTCCGGCCAGATGAGCGAGAGCTTACCCTCGGTGTTGGTCTCGACCCGGCTCGCATAGAGGTGCCGTGAAGGGACATCTCCAAACGCTCATCGACGGTCGTCGATCACTGCCGACTACGAATCGAGATCGTATGGCTCGTGGCCTAGCTCGTTGTGATGAAGCGAGGACGCGCCGCCAGTCGAGACCTTCGAGTAGCGCCGAGAGCTGCGCGGCCGTCAGCCGCATCATGCCGTCATGTACTTTCGGCCAGCGGAACTCCCCATCCTCCAAACGCTTGTACCTCACTTGGGAATGCAGACTCTACGAACGCAGTTACGCAATTAGTGCGGATCACGCATCCGTTTCATCCTCTGTTCTCGCGGCTGCTGCCATGT
>NZ_JAMYVA010000117.1:0-2708 GCF_040323505.1 Mesorhizobium sp. M0040 | reverse complement strand
CTGATGACAAACCGCTCAGCGGCAGCGCAAGATCGTTCATGGTGGGTGTGGTCTCCGGGAAATGGTTCGGATCGGCTTAAGCAACCAAATCCTACGTCATTTCAACGGCTTGCGCCACATCCACCAACCCCCATGAATTTGGTTAGGTTGATGCGGCGTGCCGCCGCCGTGAGGCCGCGCTCGCTCAGCAGCGCGTCGAGAACGACGAGAAGATTCAGATCGAGCCCTTTGAAACGCATGTCTTAGCTATCCATAGCGTGGATGCATTTGATTGAAACAAACGATTTTACCAATTTTCCGGAATGTCGCATGGACTTGGCAGGACCTCACGTGCGCCAATCACTGCCTCTATCGCGTGGCGAGTCCCTTGAGAAGAGCCCGAAAGAGGAAATCTGTCGCATGCGGTGGAGATTGTACTGGGAATGAGAGGCAGCGCTCCGATCATGTCGAACTCTCCGACGAATGGCGGACCGGTACAATAGTTGATCGCAACTGGTCCGGAGCTATGAAACATCTCGATTACATATGAGGTGCCGAGTGAATACGCTGACAGCACCCACCGTCGCAGCGTTTAGCTGACGTTTGACGACGGTTCCTATCCATTTACACGCAGATTCTTGATGTGCTGGCGCAAAAGCGGGAGGCCGGCGACTTTTCTTCGTCATCGGGCTGACGCCGCAGAAGCCGGAACTCGTCCGGTTCCTATGGGCATTGGGCTTGGTCGGTCGCACAGGCTCTATGAGGGGCAATTTTGGCAACGCGACGCGACTCGGGTTTTGAACGACGCCGAAAACGCAAGCTGGAAAGGAACAAGATGGCAGATCAACTCGCCAACGAAATAATCGCCATTATCAAGAAGCGCGCCGCGTCGGAGGGCGGCATAGCGCCTGCCACAGGCGGCGAGATAACGGCTGCCACGGGACTGACTTCGCTCGGTATCGATTCACTGGGATTGGCGGACGTTCTCTGGGACCTGGAGCAGGCCTACGGCATCCAGATCGAGATGAATACGGCCGAGGCATGGTCGGATCTCCAGAATGTTGGGGACATGGTGGAAGCCGTGCGCAGCTTGCTCGCTAAGGGGGTGTGAATGGACAGGCGCGTCGTGATTACTGGGATTGGCGGTATTTGCGGGCTTGGGACCAACGCCGCCGCCATTTGGACAGAGATGCGAGAAGGCCGCTCCGCCATCGGCCCAATCGTCAACTCCGAGCTCCATGAATTGAGGGTCAGGATCGGTGCCGAGATCAAGGCGCTGCCGGAGCATGACATCGACGGCAAGCAACTCATCTCCATGGACCGCTTCAGCCTGCTCGCTGTGCTTGCGGCGCGCGAAGCCATGCGTCAGGCCGGACTTTCCTCCAAAGAGGGAAATAGCTATCGCTTCGGTGCGACGGTGGGCGTTGGCGGCTGCGGGTGGGATGCGATCGAGCAAACCTACCGCGCCATCCTTCTGGGCGGTAAGCGTGCCGCTCTCTTGACTGTACCCAAGGCGATGCCGGGTGCCGCTGCCGGCCAGGTCAGCATGAGTCTCGGCCTGCGCGGGCCGGTCTTCGGCGTCACGTCCGCCTGTTCCTCGGCAAACCATGCGATTGCCTGCGCGGTGGACCAGATCAGGCTCGGCCGGGCCGACGTGATGCTTGCCGGCGGCAGCGAAGCGCCGCTTATATGGGGTGTGCTGAAGGCATGGGAAGCGATCCGCGTGCTTTCGCCCGATACTTGCCGGCCATTCTCGGCCGATCGCCAGGGCCTGTCGCTTGGTGAAGGCGCCGGCATGGCGGTGCTGGAAAGCTACGAGCATGCCCTGGCTCGGGGCGCCACCATCCTTGCCGAAATTGCCGGTGCCGGCCTTTCCGCCGATGCGTCCGACATCGTCGCGCCGACTGTCGAGGGGCCGGAGGCAGCAATGCGGGCCTGCCTTGCCGATGCCAGGCTGGACGCCGAGGATGTCGACTATCTCAACGCGCACGGCACCGGCACCAAGGCCAACGACCAGATCGAGACGGCGGCGATCAAGCGCGTCTTCGGTCAGCACGCCTTCTCAATGTCCATTTCTTCTACCAAGTCCATGCACGCGCATTGCCTCGGCGCGTCCGGCGCGCTCGAGTTGATCGCCTGCGTGATGGCTATCCGCGAGAGCGTCGTGCCGCCGACTGCCAATTATCGTGAGCTGGACCCCGATTGCGATCTCGACGTCACGCCCAATGTGGCACGCGAGCGCAAGGTGCGCGTGGCACTGAGCAACTCCTTCGCCTTTGGCGGCACGAACGCGGTTCTGGCGTTCAGGCAGGTGTAGAAGCCATAAGAGATGCCTCCGGCAACATTATCTCTCGCATCCAGATGCTTGCCGGATAACTATTGTGAAGGGCGGGTCATTGACCGCCTCGGCGAATGCGGGAAGTGGCAGCGGAAGCTCGACGATCCGGGGGTATCGTCTTTGCGAAATTCTTAACTGTTGAAGCGGCTTGGACGTACCGCCGCCCCGTAAAAGGTAAGCGAGGCCCTGCGGGCTCGGCTTGAGGGTACACGACAATGTCTGGAAGCCGCAGGGTCGGCTCTGCGCCCGTTATAGTCGCCTGAGTGCTGCCGGCCCGGCCGCACCGCGGGCGCCGTCAACGAACTCCTTGAACCTGCGGACCTTGCCTGTCTTGGCCGACGCTTCGAAGCGCGCCGTCGTGCTGGCCTCCAGATCCGCGACATGCTTGCGC
>NZ_JAMYVA010000116.1:0-2844 GCF_040323505.1 Mesorhizobium sp. M0040 | reverse complement strand
GATACCCTCCGGCGAAGGCCGCCTTGCGAGAGGACGGCACGGTAGCGAGGCTGCGCTCTTAAGGTCGCCCTTACGAGCGAAGTTAGCAGCACAGCATGAGCCATGTGACGTTATTGACCGGGCCTGAGCGTCGTCGTCGTTGGCGTGAAGAGGATCAGTGCCGGATACTGGCCGCGGCATTCGCGCCCGGGGCCACAGTGGCGGCGGTAGCGCGTCAGTACGATGTCGCGACCAGCCTGATCTATAAGTGGCGCCGCACGGTGAGAGCCCGCGAGACGGGCTTTGCCGAAGTTGTCGTGGCTCCCGATGAGCCTGTCGCCGTTTCGCGGCCGGCGGCATCCCCAGCGGTGATCGAGCTGGAGGTCGCCGGCAAGGTGCGGCTGCGGATTCCGCTGACCACGCCGCCAACACTGGCGGCAGCGATGGTGAAGGCGCTGGGCGTTTCATGATCCCGGTTCCGAGCCAGGTGCGGATCTGGTTGGCGGTCGGCCGGACCGATATGCGTCGCGGGATGCAAGGCCTCGCTCTGCAGGTTCAGGAGACGCTGGGCCGGGACCCGCATGCCGGCGATATTTATGTCTTCCGCGGCCGCAGCGGCAATCTGATCAAGATTATCTGGCATGATGGGCTCGGCATGTCGCTGTATGCAAAACGGCTCGAGAAGGGCCGGTTTCTATGGCCGTCGCCGGCGGACGGCACGGTTTCCATATCACCGGCGCAGCTCGCCTACATGCTCGACGGGATCGATTGGCGCAACCCGCTTCACACGTTCCGCCCGCAGCGCGCGGGCTGAGTTTTTCTTTGAGTTTGCGCCATTTTCCGCGAGTCAGCGGACGCGTTTTATGATTCACTCCAGGGCATGGTTGCCACCGCCCAGGATGCTGTTCCGGACGATATTGGCGCGCTGAGAGCAGCGCTGACCGCGGCGCTGGCCAGAGCCGAAGACGAGGCCGCGCGCGCTGCGCTGGTCGAGGCCGAACTGGCGGTCGCCAGGGCCAAGGCATCGGATGATGCGGCGCTGATCGCGCATCAGCATCTGACGATCCGGAAGCTGCAGCGGGCGCTGCATGGTCAGAGTTCTGAACGCTCAGCCCGCCTGCACGACCAGATGGAACTCACCTTCGAGGAACTCGAGAGCACCGCGACGGAAGACGAGATCGCCGCCGAACAGGCCGCGGCCCGGACCACCGAGGTGGCGCCTTACATGCGCAAGCGACCGGCGCGCCAGCCATTTCCCGAGCATCTGCCGCGCGAACGCGTGGTCGAGCCGGCGCCGGCCGCTTGCCATTGCTGCGGCGGTCATCGGCTGCGCAAGCTGGGTGAGGATATCACCGAGACGCTGGAGGTGGTGCCGCGGCAATGGAAGGTGATCCAGCACGTGCGGGAGAAGTTCACCTGCCGCGACTGCGAGACGATCAGCCAGGCTCCGGCGCCCTTCCACGCCACCCCGCGCGGCTGGGCCGGTCCCGGCCTGCTGGCGATGATCCTGTTCGAGAAGTTCGGCCAGCATCAGCCGCTTAACCGCCAGGCCGAACGCTATGCCCGCGAAGGCGTGCCGCTCAGCCTGTCGACGCTCGCCGACCAGGTCGGCGCCGGCGCCGCGGCGCTGATGCCGCTGTTCAAGCAGCTCGAAGCCCATGTGCTGGCCGCTTCGCGTCTGCACGGCGACGACACGACGGTGCCGGTCCTGGCCAAGGGCAAGACCGATACCGGCCGATTATGGACCTATGTGCGCGATGACCGACCGTTCGGCGGCGCCGATCCGCCGGCGGCAGTGTTCTACTATTCCCGCGATCGCCGAGGCGAACATCCCGCGGCGCATCTCGCCGGCTGGAGCGGCATTCTGCAGGCCGATGCCTTTGGTGGTTATGGCGATCTCTATGCGACGGGTCGTCAGCCGGCGCCTGTTCTGGAGGCCAGCTGCTGGGCCCACAGCCGGCGCAAAGTGTTTGAGCTGGCCGATGTCGAAGCGGCGGCGCGCAAGAAGGCGCACGGCGAGAAGCCCAACCTGGTCTATCCGCTGGCGGTCGAAGCCGTGAAGCGCATCGATGCCCTGTTCGATATCGAGCGCGCGATCAACGGCCTGTCGCCGGCCCAACGCCACGCCGTGCGCCAAGAGCGGAGCGCGCCGCTGGTCACCGAGCTCGAGCGCTGGATGATCAAGACGCGCGACAAGCTCTCGCGCGGGCACGACCTGACCAAGGCCTTCAACTACATGCTGCGCCGCTGGTCATCCTTCACCCGGTTCCTCGACGATGGGCGGATCTGCCTATCCAACAATGCAGCCGAGCGAGCCCTGCGCGGCATCGCTCTCGGCAGAAAGTCCTGGCTCTTCTGCGGTTCCGATCGCGGCGGACAGCGCGCGGCCGTTCTCTACAGCCTGATCGTCAGCGCCAAGATGAACGATGTCGACCCGCAGGCCTGGCTCGCCGACGTCCTCGCCCGACTGCCCGCCTATCCGGCCCATCGGATCGATGATTTGCTGCCGTGGAATTGGAGATCCGCAAAATTGCGGACCCAACCAGCGGCGGCCTGATCATGCAGCGCAATAAGGTGCATCACGTCTACACCGTCGATCGTGTCGCCAGGGACCTCGGCGTCAGCGAAGCGCTCATCCAGGACCTGACCCTCGGTCTCGAGCCCGAGGACGGCGTCATCTGGGTCTACGGCGCCAACGATGACGACGGGATCTTGGCCTTCACCGATGAAGGCATCGAGGAGGTCAAACTCCTCCTCGAAGAATATCATCGCGTCTCCCCAAAGAAAGCTTGACCCCAGCACTCCGGTGCTCAGGTTCTCCTGGCTGCCGGATGCGCACGTCTGCGGTCTTCACCGGATGCGTAC
>NZ_JAMYVA010000115.1:0-3137 GCF_040323505.1 Mesorhizobium sp. M0040 | reverse complement strand
TGTGATTTTTCGTGGAATGAGGACCCTGTTTAAGGGGTGATTTTCGTCCAAACGGGACCCCTTAACGATGGGGTCATCAAGATGCCTCCGGTTTGATCGGAGGCATTTGTGTTTTGGATGTTGGTTTTGGAGACGATTGCAAAGATACGTCGGCTGTCGCTGGTCCAGGGGAAGTCGATCAAGGCGATCTGCCGCGAGCTGAAGATCTCGCGCAAGGTGGTGCGCAAGGTCCTGCGTTCTGAGGAGACGGAGTTCCGCTACGAGCGCAAGCACCAGCCCTATCCCCGCATGGGAGCCTGGCGTGAGACGCTGGACCGGCTGCTGTCGGCGAATGCGGCCAAGCCGCAGCGGGAGCGGCTGACGCTGATCCGTATCTTCGAGGAGCTTCGCGGCCTCGGCTATGACGGCAGCTACAGTTCGGTGTGGCGGCATGCTCAGAGCTGGGCGGCGGATCGCGGCAGCGCCGTGGCCGAAGCCTACATTCCGCTGAGTTTTGCACCTGGCGAGGCCTACCAGTTCGACTGGAGTCACGAGATCGTCCTGCTCGACGGCGTGACGGTGACAGTGAAGGTCGCGCACATGCGGCTCTGCCACAGCCGCATGTTCTTCGTGAGGGCCTATCCGCGCGAGACGCAGGAGATGGTGTTCGACGCGCATGACCGGGCGTTCGCCTTCTTCCGCGGCGCCTGCACGCGCGGCATCTACGACAACATGAAGACGGCGGTGGACGCGATCTTCATCGGCAGGGATCGCCGCTACAACCGCCGCTTTGCGCAGATGTGCGGGCATTACCTTGTCGAGCCGGAGGCCTGCACACCGGCGGCCGGCTGGGAGAAGGGGCAAGTCGAGAACCAGGTCGGGCTGGTGCGCGAGCGCTTCTTCACACCGAGGCTGCGCTTCAAGACGTTGGAGGATCTCAACGGCTGGCTGGCCGACAAATGCGTTGCCTATGCCAAGGCGCATCGGCATCCCGAACAGGGCGAGCGCACGATCTGGGACGTATTCGAAGAAGAACGCGCCAGCTTCATTCCCTATGCCGGTCGCTTCGACGGCTTCCATTGCATTCCCGCGTCGGTGTCGAAGACCTGCACGGTGCGCTTCGACAACAACAAATACTCGGTGCTGTCGAGTGCCGTCGGTCGGCCCGTCGAGATCCATGCTTATGCCGATCGGATCGTCATCCGCCAGGATGGCGTGGTCGTGGGAGAACACGTTCGCTCCTTTGGCCGCAACGAGGTCGTCTACGATCCCTGGCACTACGTGCCGGTGCTGGCCCGCAAGCCGGGCGGATTGCGCAACGGCGCGCCGTTCCTTGGCTGGGTCCTGCCGTCGGCAATGGAGAAGGTGCGCCGCAAGCTTAAGGCGGTTGATGACGGCGATCGGCAGATGGTGTCGATCCTCACCTGCGTGCTGACCGACGGATTGAGCGCGGTCGAGGCCGCCTGTCAGGAAGCCATCGAGCACGGCGCATCGTCGGCGGCGGTGATCCTCAACATCCTGGCCCGCAGCCGCGATCCGGCGCCGGGCACGATCCTTTCCATTCCCCAGGCGCTGAAGCTAGCTCACGAGCCGGTCGCCGACTGCGCCCGCTATGACAATCTCAGGAGGACAAACAGCCATGGAACGCACCGAGGTACTGGAACTGATGGGAGCGCTGAAGCTCTACGGAATGCGCAGCGCCTATGACGAGATCATGGGCGTCGCCATCAAGCGACAGCACGAGCCGCCCAGGATTGTCGGTGATCTCTTGCAGGCCGAGATATCGGAGAAGCAGGCCCGCTCCATCAAATACCAGCTCGCCGTCGCCAAGTTGCCGCTGGCCAAGGACATCGACGACTTCGACTTCGCCGACACGCCGGTCAACGAACCCCTGATCCGCGATCTCGCCGGCGGCGCCTTCGTCGCCGATCAGCGCAACATCGTCCTGGTCGGCGGAACAGGCACGGGAAAGTCGCATCTGGCGATCGCCATTGCCCGCTCACTCATCCGCAACGGCGCACGCGGGCGCTTCTTCAATGTCGTAGACCTGGTCAACAGGCTTGAGACCGAAGCCCGCTCCGGCCGCCAGGGCCGCATTGCCGATCACCTAACCCGGCTCGACTTCGTCGTCTTCGATGAACTCGGCTATCTTCCCTTCGCCCAGGCCGGCGGGCAATTGCTCTTCCATCTGGTCTCAAAGCTTTACGAACGCACCAGCGTCCTCATCACCACCAATCTCGCCTTCGGGGAATGGCCGACCGTCTTCGGCGACGCCAAGATGACCACCGCGCTGCTTGATCGTCTCACGCACCATTGCGAGATCGTCGAAACGGGGAACGAGTCCTGGCGCTTCAAAAGCCGCTCTCAAAGCTCACATGAGGAGTGATGCGTCAAGGCAAGTTCATTTGTCCATGGCGAAACCTTTCAGGGTGCTTCATCGGTATCCAAAGTCTGAGCCATTTCGCTCGACGCGGCACGTTTCCGTTGCCGTTTCAAACTCACATACGGTCGCCGTCTCGTTCGGCTGCACCACTATCCCGCTTGCGTTGCGGCAAAGGCTCAGGAGAACGAGTCCATTCTAAAGCGCGGCATTTGAAGCCAAACTTTGAGGCGGTTCGCTCACCTGGATCCGCCAGGGTTGATCAGCCCTGGGAGATTGCTGTTCTGGGTTCCGGTCGGCCGTCACGCGCTCTTCATGACGGCCCCTTCGATCAGGATGCCGAACGCCGCGTACTTCCACAGCGCCACCAGCAGCTTGCGCGCCAGGGCAACGATCGTGCTCCGTTTCAGCCGACCCCCATTTGATTGAACCCGCTGAGCAAACCAACGGCTGAGTGCCGAATGCGGCTGGTTCCGCAGCCACAACCACGCGAGCTGGATCATCGTCGTGCGCAGCCGTGGATTGCCCGCTTTCGATACGCCTTGCTCACGATCAATGGTTCCGCTTTGCCACGGCGTGGGTGCCAATCCTGCGTAGGCGGCGACTTGGCGTCGGTTGTCAAAATGGCGAGAGAACCCTTCGGCCCAGAGGATAGCGGCGAACTCCGGTCCAATCCCTTTGAGAGCACTCAGCACGGCCGCAGGTCCAGGCGCTGTATGTGGAGCATCCTTTGTGGCGGACATCATTGCATCGCGCTCCTGTTCCACAGCGGCGATAT
>NZ_JAMYVA010000114.1:0-3390 GCF_040323505.1 Mesorhizobium sp. M0040 | reverse complement strand
TATGCCAACGATCTGCATTCATACTACGTCCCTTTCGTCTTCAGTTGAGAGTTTTTGCCTGGCTGGCATTTTGCCTTCGTGCGGCAGCGCGATCGACGAGCCGGTTCCATCGGCTGCATTGTTTTTGCGGTAGATCCGAAACGGGAAGTTCGTACAGGCAATAGTGCCCGTTGTAGGCGTGGCTGGCGATGAGGCCATGTTTGGCCCATCGGGTGACGGTGTGCTCGTGGATATTGAGACGCGCGGCCGCTTCCTGTTTTGTCAGCATTCCACGTTCCCGCAGGCGGTCATAGCGAGAGCGCAGCTTGTATTGGTGAACGAGATAGGCAACTCGCAAGGCCGTGAAGCGGGCGGTGTGGTGACCGCGGCGTGCGGCCTCGCCGGGACGGTATCCTTGCTGGTTGAGCAGTTCTGCGATCTCGGAATAGATGTGGTCGTCGAGGAGTTTATCGACCAGTTCGACGATGCCGGGCTGCGTCTTGACCTGCTGGGCGGAAGATTTTGGGCTCAAGGTTGTGAGCGTCTGGATCTTGCCGCCTTTGAATCGCACGTGAACCTTGGTGGTTCCTTCCGCCGGCAGCTTGACGAGAGTGACATCCTCAATGATGTGGGCAAGGAGTCGCTTGCGTTCGCGGTTTGGTGTGTCGGGATCCGCCCAGAGCTTGTTGAAATCCACCGTCATTGCGACCAGCCGCTCGCGGACAGCTTCATCAAGGATGAATTGATCGTGCTCCCGGGCACGCTCACGCTCTTCGCGGGCCTTGGCCAAAATACGGAGCTTCTCGTTCCATTCGCCTTCGAGCGTGTCGGCGACGAGACGATTGTCGGGATCGACCAGCATGAAACGGCGCTGGGCGAGATCGGCCTCGATCTGGGCGCGCTCGACCGCGCGACAGCGCAGCCGATCTGCTTCTTCATGCCGGGCTTGGATCTCCTTACGGACGTCGAGCGCCAGTTCGACGGCGGCCGGCGTCATCTGCTCGGCAATCAGCCTGCCGATGGCTTCATCGACGGGAGGCCCGGCGATCGACTGGCACAAGGGGTCACCGCGATAGGTATGGGCGCGATCGCAGATGTACCAGGCTTCCTGTCGGCCGCGCCGGGCAGCGTAGCGAACCCGGAAATGCCGGCCGCATTGCCCACATACCGCCCGACCTTGCAGCAGCGCCGGGCCTTCTCTTGGGATTGACGCTCGTGCCGCGTCATATCCTTGGCCGTTCGCCTTGAGAATCTTCAGGTTCTCCTGATGTTGTTCCCAGCTGATATACCCGGGATGCGCATCGGGAATGCAGGCCGGCCAATCATCATTGGTTCGCGCACGCACAGTCTTCTTGCCGTCGATGGTGCGCCGATAGTGTCGCCGCCCATAGGCATAGGCGCCGGCGTAACGCGGATTGTTCAGGACGCGCACCGCGGTCGATGCGGTCAGCGGCCGAAACACCGTCTGACTGTTGTGCAGGCGTGACGGGAACAAAAGGCCTTCCGTGCGAAAGGCCTTGACGGTCTGGGAGGCGGATCCGACGCGAGCGAACGTCTCGAAGAAATGGATGATCGTCTCCCTGACTTGCGTGTCCGGATCGAGCACCACATTGCCGGAATGGTCATAGACCAGCCCGGTTGGCAGGGGACAGCGAAACTCGCCGCGCCTTGCCTTGTTGAGGATGCCTCCGCGCAGCCGTGCCTTGATCACATGCAACTCTGCTTCGCTCATGGTGCCCTTGAGACCGAGCAGGAGCCGGTCGTTGAAGCCTGCGGGGTCATAGACGCCGTCTTCATCGAGGATCAGGGTGTCGGCAAGAGCGCAGATCTCCAGCAGGCGCTGCCAATCGGCATTGTTCCGCGCCAGCCGGGAGACTTCCAGCCCCATCACGATCCCGGCGCGCCCCATGCCGACGTCGCTGACCAAACGCTGAAACCCCTCGCGCCAGGCCGCCGAAGCACCGGATTCACCCTGATCATTGTCGACGACGATAATCTGCTCGTCCCGCCAGCCGAGGGCGACCGCACGTCCACGAAGCGCATATTGCCGCCTGGCGCTCTCGGTGTTCTCGATGACTTGCCGCATCGAGGATTGGCGGATGTACAGGTAGGCGCTGCGTTCGACGTGATGAGGCTGGACTTTAAGGTGCGCATTCATGGTGACCTCCGGTCGTGGATGCTCATGGCTATTGTCGCAAGGACGTGAACGACGGCTGCGTGCCCGCCGTGCGTCGGCCAGGCGGTCGACGGTGGATGACTTTGTTCTTGCAGGGGATTTGCTGCTGCGGCCAGCGTCTGTGCCCATCCCCACATGCCCCGGCGCAGAAAGAGCATGAGGCCGCTACGAGCCTTGAGAGGCAGAGCTTCGCCGAGGGCTGCCCCGCGCAGCACCTCATACTGGGCCGCAATGGCCGACGACAGGATCGACGAACGCACCGATGCCGCGGCAATGTTCACCTGCCGGTTTTTTTTAATACCCGCTCGATCGTCCTGGGATGAAGCTCGACATCGAGTTCGCGGCGGACCAGCTTCGCCAGCTCCCGAGCACGAACGGGTTCGCCCGGGCCCAACTGCGCCTGAAGAAACGCCAGGACTTCGTCGTCGATTTTGTGGGGACCGCGGGGGCCCGGCTTCTTTGGTACCAGTCCCGCAATCCCGGCTGCGTCGAAGCTCGCCCTTGCCTGGTAATAGGTCGGCCTGGAAACGCCATACTCGTCGGACGCCACCGTCACCGACATGTTGTCGACGGAGACGCGCCGCAGCATCTCGTATCTGACCTGCACGGCGTCGTGCGGATCGAAGAACTCGCTGTCGCTGAACTTCGGATCGCCCACCTTCTCGGGGTTTGGATTGAAGGTGCCTTGTTCGATGAGGGCCTCCGTCTTCGAGCGCTTGCTGTCGGACATCGCCGGCTCCGAGTGTGGAAAGAAGCATAATCGTAAAGATATTTATGCCGCTATTAGCATCGATGTCAAGGCGGCTTGTGCGATCAATGCTGAACGTGTAGCCGAAATGCTGGGATATGCTCATCATACAAACCCTCCTGCGGCATAATCCGCCTTACAGATGCGGCATAATTATCCTTACAACTTGTCGAGTGATCGCGAAGCCGATTTACCAGAAAGGCGCCCGACCAGACTGGCCAGCTCCAGCAAGTCGACAGTACGCAAGAGCGCCCGCCCATTCCCCATGACAACTTCTGGATCCGGGTTCGCAAGATCAGTCCATTGCGGGGGAACAGACCACACGGCAGTATCGTCGGCCTGCAGCAAAAGGCGTTCGCCATGCCGATTGTATCGCCTGCCGACACATGGCAGCAGCCGCGAGAACAGAGGATGAAACGGATGCGTGATCCGCACTAATTGCGTAACTGCGTTCGTAGAGTCTGCATTCCCAAGTGAGGTACAAGCG
>NZ_JAMYVA010000113.1:0-3459 GCF_040323505.1 Mesorhizobium sp. M0040 | reverse complement strand
CCTGGTCGAGCCCGGCCAGCGGGCCGGTCTCGACCGGCACGCCGGTGCGCACCGCGATGCCGAGCGCATCGACCTCCATCGCCAGCAGCCGCGCGCTTGCCGGCGTCAGGCCGCGGATCTGCAGGCTGCCGCGGGCGGTCACTTCCATGATACCGTTGCCATGGCGCAAGGCAGATTCGCAGAGTCCGATCAACGACTTCGGCAACAGTCCTCCAGCGACCGGATTGAGCCGCACCAGCAGCCCGTCGCCGGTCTGCATCGGCGCGGACAAGGCAGGGCAGGCGCCACGGCGCGAGAAAGCGTTCATGCCGCCACTCCCAGAGCTTGCGCTTCGGCAATCAGTGCGGCGAGATCGTCATCGATCGAATTGCGCAGCGGATGCCAGAGCCCGCGCCGCCGTGCCGACAGCAAACGCTCGGCAATCACCTTCGCCGCCGCCGGGTTCTCGCGCAGGATGAAGGCGCGCACCACGGGGTCGCCAAGATAGGCGTCGTGCACCGCCTCGATCAGCGTGCCCGATATGGCATGGGTAGTCTCAGCAAAGCCGACAAGCCGGTCGACCGTCTCGGCGAATTCCGAGGCGCCGCGCGGGCCATGACGCATCTGGCCGGCGATGAAGCGCGGATTGACGGCGCGTGCCCGCACGACGCGCGACACGGCCTCACTGATCGAGCGCGGCTTCGGTCTTTGCGGGTCCGTGGTGTCGAGCACGATCACGTCGGCGTTTTTGCCGAGCGCGGCAAGTGCTGCCGAAAAGCCGCCGATGAAGGCGACGTCGGCCGAGCCTTCGAGGATGTCGCGGCCGGGGTCGTCGCCGGTATGAACCAGAAGATCGGCCTCGGCGAGGCGATCCTCGAACGCGCCGGGCGCCGAAATGCCTTTGCCCTCGGAGCCGCCATAGGCGTGCGAGGTGGCGGCGAGATAGGTGCGGCCGATCTCTTCGCGCGCGGCCCAGTCGCCGCTCGACAACAAGTCCTCGACGCCCGCGCCGTAAGTGCCCGGCGAGGTGCCGAAAATGCGCGGGCTGATCTTGCCGTCGATGCGGGTCCTAGCGGCGAGCGGGTTTTCCGAATCATCCTCGTCGCGGGTCGCCACCGCGTTGGCCGCGGCGTCGATCAGCGCGATCTGGGTCGGGAACATGTCGCGGAACAGGCCCGATATGCGCCAGGTGACATCGATGCGCGGACGGCCGAGTGTTGCCGGCGGCAGCACATCTATGCCGGTGATGCGGCCGGTGGCGGAATCCCATTGCGGCCGGCAGCCCATCAACGCCAGGCCTTGCGCGATCTCCTCGCCGCCGGTGCGCAGCGAGGCCGAGCCCCAGAGATCGATGACCAGCGAGCGCGGCCAGTCGCCATGCGATTGCATGTAGCTGCGGACGACTTCCTCCGCTGCCACCCTGCCCAGATCATAGGCGGTCGGCGTCGGCATGGTGCGCGGATCGGCGGTAAACAGATTGCGGCCGGTGGGCAGCACATCGCGCCGGCCACGCGCCGGCGCACCGGCCGGACCGGCAGCGATATGGCGGCCGTCGAGGGCCGCAAGCACTGCGGCCTTTTCAGCTGCCGCGCTTTGCCGGCGCAACGGATCGGTCTCGCCTTCGGGCGAGCGGCCGTAAATATGCAGGCCGTCCTTGATGGCGAAATCCTTGAGATCGCAGAGCCAGGCGTCGATGCGGCGCAAAGCCTCGTCGGCTGCGTCGGCCCTGGCGACGCCTGCCTCTGAGGCGAGGCCGGTCTTTTCCGCCGTCTCGACGATCAGCTTCGCCAGGCGGTCGCGGCGGCGGCGGTCGAGCCCGTCGGCCTGGGCATATTCGTCAACCAGTCGTTCAAGCCTGTGCTGGTTTTCGTCCAGCCCGGCGCCGGTCAGCGGCGGCGGCAGATGGCCGAGCGTGACGGCGGCAATGCGCCGCTTGGCCTGTGCTGCCTCTCCCGGGTTGGAGACGATGAAGGGATAGATGATGGGCAGGGGACCGGTGACTATCTCGGGAAAGCAGTTTTCGCTGAGCGCCACGGTCTTGCCGGGCAGCCACTCCAGCGTGCCGTGGGCGCCGACATGGACAATTGCATGGATGCCGAGCGACTTGCGCAGCCAGAGGCCAAAGGCGACCAGCGCATGGCGCGGCGGCAGCGTCGGGTCGTGATAGTCGGCGCGGCGGTCGGCTGAGCGCCCGCGGTCAGGTGCGAGTGCCACGGTGACGTTGCCGAAGGTGGCTGCGCGGAAGGCGAATTTTGCGGCGGCAGGCGCTTGAACACCCCCCTCTGTCCTGCCGGACATCTCCCCCTCAAGGGGGGAGATTGCGCTGTTGTCTCTGCTTTCGCCAATTACCGAGGGCCTTAAGGGAGAGCCGGTGGCGGAACTGCCAATCTCCCCCCTTGAGGGGGAGATGTCCGGCAGGACAGAGGGGGGTGCCTCGCACAAACTTGTGTCATCTGCCGCATTCCCCCATGCGGCCGTCACGGCAGCTATCGCCTCAGCAGGCAATTCCGCCGAGTATTCGAGATAGTCCTCAAACCCCAACCCTTCACCTCCACGCCCCAACGCATCCAGCAACTCGCGCGGCGTTTGCGGAATCCTTTCAACGGCGTAGCGCTGTTCGCTCAGGTCGTGCAGCATTGCCAGCACGCTGGACGGCACGTCGAGACCAACCGCGTAGCCGGTGCGACCGGGGGCGCTCGGATAGTCGGGGATCAGGATGGCGAGCTTGCGCTCCGCACGCGGCGTCCGCTGCAGGCGCACGAAGGCCTCGACACGGTTCGCCACTTGCGCCACGCGGTCGGGCTCAGGCCGGTTGGCGAAGGCGCGGAAGGCCAGCGCCGGGTCGGTTTCGCTTTCGCCCTTGAATGAAATGGCGCCGGCCAGGATGCGGCCGTCGAGCTCGGGCAGGACGACATGCATGGCAAGGTCGGCGGGCGCCAGGCCGCGCTGATTGGTTTGCCAGATGTCGCGGCGGGTGGTCGCGACGATGACCTGGAACACCGGCACGCCGGCGCGGTCGAACAGGGTTTCAACGCCGGGCTCGGCACCCGAGGCGAAAGCCGTGGCGGTGATGATGGCGGCAGGCTTCAGGGTTGCGAGCGCGGTTTCGACAAAGGCGAGCGACGCCGGGTCCTTGAGGCTGGAGACGAACATAGGCACGGGAGCCATGCCGCGGTGGCGCAGGGCTTCGAAAAGCGCGTCGATGGGCGCAACATCGGCGGCGAGCAGCATCGAACGGTAGAAGAGAATTGGCACGACGTCCCCCTCCCTCTCGAGGGGAGAGTGGCCCGCAGAGCCGGGTGGGGTCGTCACGGCAATGCGCGACGTTTTGTGTAGGCGCGCTTCGGAGAGGACCCCACCCCCGGCCAGGGGGCGGGCCCTCCGGGCGAGGGGGGGGGGGGCGGCGCGGTGTACGACCCCCCGGGCCGGGGGGGTAAAAACCCCCCTTGGGGCGCGAACCGGGTAGGGGTCCGGCGGCCC
>NZ_JAMYVA010000112.1:0-3724 GCF_040323505.1 Mesorhizobium sp. M0040 | reverse complement strand
AGCGCACCCGCGCTAACAGCGCCCTGTGCTCGAAGGGCTTTGTCAGATAGTCGTCGCCACCGGCGTCCAGCCCATCGACCACGTCGCGCGTGTCGGCTTTCGCGGTGACCAGAATAACGGGGATCGACCGCAGCGATTGATCGTGCTTGAGCATGCGTACCACACTGATGCCGTCGAGCTTCGGCATCATGATGTCGAGCAGGATCAGATCCGGCGTGAGTTCGCGGGCTTTCGCAAGCCCCTCTTCCCCATCGGCGGCGGTTGCAACTTCGTAGCCATTCGCCTCGAGGCGCATGCGCAGGATCTCGAGGTTTTCCGGAGTATCGTCGACCGCGAGAATGCGAGGCGGATCGTGCAAAGCGCTGCCTCCCTCAAGAAAGGAACCCGCGAATCTCGGAAAGCAGCTGGCGCGGACTGAAGGGCTTGGCAATGTAACCATCGCACCCAGCAGCAAGGGCTTTCGCCTCGTCGCCCGACAACGCGTAGGAGGTGACGGCGATAATCGGAATGTGCCGGAGCGCCGGGTCGGCCTTGATGCGGCGGGCCGCTTCATACCCGTCGATCACCGGGAGCTGAATGTCCATAAGGATCAGGTCTGGCCTGTGCGCTCCGGCTGCAGCGATGCCGGCGGCGCCGTCCGCCGCCTCGATCAGTTCGTATTCGGTGGTAGCAATGAGATCGCGGATGATCTGGCGGTTGTCCTCGGTGTCTTCCACCATCAGGATTCGTTTGCTCATGCGGCCCTCACGTCCTCATTCACCCGGATTGGTACCTTGAGACGGAATGTCGACCCTGACCCGATCACGGACTCGACGTCTAGGGTTCCGCCATGCATTTCGACGATGCGCTTCGAGATCGCCAGGCCAAGACCCGTACCGCCCTTCTGCCTGGTACTGCTGTTGTCGACCTGCTGGAATTCTTCGAAGATGAGAGCCTGGTCCTTGGACGCGATGCCGGGACCGGTGTCTCGGACGGTCATCTCGAAGTGCCCGTCGACCGCATCGGCAAGAATGTCGACCGCACCCGTTTCGGTGAACTTGACGGCGTTGCCTGCAAGATTGAGCAGGACCTGCGTCAAACGGCGTTCGTCCCCGCGGCCGATTGGAAGGTTCTCGGCAACAGTCGTTGAAAGCTCAAGACCCTTCGCTCGTGCCAGCGGCTCTACAGCCGTAACTGTCGATCGAACAATCTGCGCGACGGAGTAGTCCTCGATCGCCAGTGTGAGCTGGCCGGCTTCGATCTTGGAAAGGTCGAGTACGTCGTTGATGAGCCCGAGGAGGTGACGACCGTTTGCCTGCACGCGCGCGACGGTCGTCTTTGCCTTGTCCGGGAGTTCGCCGTAGATGCCGTCGACCAGCAGCTCTGTGAAACCCAAGACCGAATTGAGCGGTGTCCTGAGTTCGTGGCTCATATTCGCGAGGAACTGGGACTTGTGGCGGCTAGCTGCCTCCAGCTCCCGGCTTTTCTCCTCGATCTCACGGAACAGCTTGGCATTCTGGATCGCGAGCACCGATTGGGCTGCGAAGGTCTCCAGCAGGTGGACAACTTGCTCATGGAAGGCACCTGGCTTGTAGCGCCTGACGACCAGTGCACCGACGATCTTGTTGGGCCTCAGCAGCGGAACGATCAGGATACCGCGATATCCGGCTTCGACGATCGTCTTTCTTACAAGGAAGGATGAGGCCTCCTCGCTGAGGTCGGGAAACTGCACCGGCATGCAGCGCTCGGGTGCGTCGCCGATCCCCATGTCGGCCAGCCCGATCGTCTGGTGTGAGACTGCGGCTATAAGCTCATCGCTCATACCGAAGTTTGCGCGCGGACGGAATTGCTGCCGCGTGCTGCTGAACACGTAGATGGTGCCAGCATCCGTCTCCGACAACTGGACCGCTTTGGCGACGATCGTTTTCAGCACCGTGTCGAGATCCAGCGTCGAATTGACCGCCTTGCTCACTTCACCAAGCGCCTCGAGCTCACCAACAGACGCGGCAAGCTCGCGCGTCCGTGACTGCACCGCCTCGAAGAGCCGCGCATTCTCGATGGCGATCACCGCCTGGTCGGCAAATGTCTCGACGAGCGCGATCTCCTTGAGATTGAAAGGTTGCGGCTCAACCCTCGTCATGACGAATACGCCAACGAGATCACCTTCCCGCGACAGCGGGGCAGCGAGGACGGTGCGGAATCCGCCTGCCTCAGCGATCAAGGCAACGCGGTAGTCCGGATCAGCGGTCACGTCTTCGATTTGCACGATCCGCCGTTCTTCGATTACGCGCCCTACGGCGGAGCCTCGGCCTGCGGCGAGCGCGGGAAGTGGATTGGCGTCGACATAAGCACGGAAACTGGGCGGGTAGCCATGCGTCGACACATAGCGGAATACGCCATCCAGCAACTGCACGATACCACCCTTGTCGGCACGGCAGAGCCTGACAGCCGATTCCACCAACGTATCGAGCACGACCTGCAGATCGAAGGTAGAGCGGCTGATGACCTTCAGAACGTCTGCGGTGGCTGTCTGCTGCTGAAGGGCTTCGTCGAGCTGCTGGGTGCGCGTCTCAATCTCCTGATACAGGCGCCCCAGCTGGTCGGAGGTTTGGTTGACGTTAGCGGCGAGCACTCCAAGTTCGTCGCGATTGGCGACGGCAACCTGTTGGGCGAAGTCGCCGGCCGCTATCTGGCTGAGACGCGTCTCGATCTTCTTGACCGGTTCGATCAACGACCAGGAGATGATGTAGCCGAGCCCCAACGCCAGCAGGATACTGCCCACCGCAAACGAGACCACGATCAGTCTGGACGTGCCGTACGCACCCTCGGTCGTTTCGATGGCCACTACCATGTCGGCCTCGGCCATGTTGACCAGCTGGTTTGTCAGCCGCTCGAGGCTATCAGCCGACGGTATGATTTCATCAAGCTGAACCTTGCGCGCCTCCTCAGTGCGGCCGGCGCGGACGAGCTCTGCCACGTGCGTCACCCCGGCCGTCAGCCGTTCGTACTCTTGCCTGACCTGGCCAAGCACTTCCACCTCGGCTTTGGCGACGAACTCCATGCGGTCGAGGTCGTAGCCGAACTGGTTGAGCTGGCGCAGCGCCGCATCCAGCATCCGGTCGTCCTGAAGCAAAAGGGCGGTGGAGATGCCGTAGAGCTGGGTGGTCGTATCGTGCTGGACCTGGCGATAGGCTGCTATCCGGCGCTGCAACTTGATCAGCTCGTTTGTTTGATCATTGACCCCACTCAGCACCTGCAACCCGACGGCCCCGAGGACGATCAGCAGGCCGACAATCGACAGGAACGCGATCAAGAGCTTGGTCTGGACGCGCGCCGGCAGCCGGGCAACCCAGCCAACGAGCCGGTTCGTTATGCTATTTGGATTCGTCCAAGAGGCTGAGAAGGTCATCCCGGAACTCCTCCAGGTCGAACCGGACACCAAGATACTGTACTCGCAAGGTGCCACCGGGGTCCACGAGCGACGTCAACAAGGTATGATCGACATCTCCGTTCGCCGCCTTCTTCGCGATGACCCCGTATTTCCGTCCAACCTCATGGACAATCGCCGGATCACCGGTAAGAAACGACCAGCCCTTCAGATCGGCGCCAAAATTCTGCGCATATTCCTTCAAAACATCGGGCGTGTCGCGCTCCGGGTCGACGGTGATCGAAACGAAGGCGATTTTCGGTCCGAATGCACTACCCAACTTTTCCTGCACGCTGGCCATATGGGCGGTCAGCATGG
>NZ_JAMYVA010000111.1:0-3742 GCF_040323505.1 Mesorhizobium sp. M0040 | reverse complement strand
CGTGCGATCTGATGCATTTCCTCATAATCAATCAAACGCGGATATGATGAACCTCCGCAGATGATTGCTGCAGGTCGATTTGCCAGCGCAATTGATCGTACCTCATCATAATCCAGTTGCTCATCGGTCTTTGAAACTCCATAGAAACACCAACGAAAATTTTGGCCGCTTGCATGAAAAGGGGCGCCGTGGCTAAAATGACCGCCGTCTTGGAGCCGCATTGCCATTACTCCGTCGGATGGCTGAAAAAGCTCATTCATTATGGCAAAATTGGCAATGGTAGCGCTCATGGCCTGAACATTCGCGTGTTCGCAGCCGAAAACAGATTTTGCTCTCTCGATCGCTAAAATTTCTAGTTGATCAGCATATTCGCACCCCGAGACGCATCGCTTACCCGGGTAACCCTCTGCATTCTTGTCAGCAAATATACCTCCTTCAAACCCTCTGACCGCAGGAGAGGAATAATTTTCAGACGCGACCAAGCTAAGCTGGGATAGTTGCCGCTGCTCCTCCAAGTGCACAAGGTTGCTGACTTCTATATCTACCGGGGCGATGACATCCCTCATTGTTACTACCTTACCTATCCAGATCAACACTACGTACCAGACAATTTGATGACATCGTGCTCTATACCTTTAACATCTTCTAGATTACTTCCAACAATTAAAAGGTCAAACGGACCGTTACCTTCGTATCCCTCAGACATCACAATAACTCCCCGTCTAGAAGAAGAATTGAAGTGAAGTTGTCTTCTCTCAAGGAGATTAACAAGGTCGGGAAACCCAATGCCAATAGGGACGGCACTTCGCGAGAAGACAACGCGCTTCCCGTCTTTGATATCGGGTTCTAATCCTAGGGAATTCGATACGGCCCTGACCAAAGAGAAGCTTCCGTGCCGCCCGTTTACTTCACATGCAAAGAAGCCAACCTCCTTGCCCCTAACGACATCCACGCTGAGCGGTCCGAAGTACCCATTCTCTTGAGCATAATCACCTAGATTTTGACACCAGGACAGAACATCGTTGGGCAAATCATCAATGAGCGATTTACTCCAATATGTCCCTCCATACCCCGGATTTAACAGGATTGAAGCGGAGCCTACTAGTTCAACCCTGTCTATGCCTATGTCGAAGTGCACACCGATCGATGACTCATTTTCGATATATGCCTCAACAATGACAGGCTCTTTTTTCGTAGCAACCAATCCAATATCATGAACTGCTGCACGTATGAAATTGTCATCGACTTCCAGGACGGAAACCGAGCGCATCGCACCCTGGAGCGATCCTTCGGCACTCTTTGAGATAACGCTGTTGCCGTCACCAGCTGAATTGCGAGCCATCTTCAGAATAGCATGATCGGAAACCGACAGGACTTTACACACAGAATCCACCATCTCCTGCTCGTTTACACAGATGCTGCCACTAGCTATCGGCACGCCGAGACTGCGAGCAAACTGACGAAATTTTGCCTTATCGTTAAAAAGACGAGTTGCTTCAGGACTTGCCCGGCCGTTCTGATTTGAGAACCGTACAGGAACATCCCCCAAAAATTTTGCAAAGCAAATAGAAACTTCGTCGCCGATAAACGGCTTCAGGCATAAAATGCGGTCCGAAGCCAACAAACTCAGCGAGTTCGACAAAGGACTGTCAGCATCCAGGTCTTTTTTCGAGATCGGCAAAGGGCGCTCGGTGGGTGTAGGAGATGTCGATAGAGAGACGATGTCGCTGCCACCCTTTAGGAAGTTGGTGTAGTCTAAAAATGGTCGCGTTATAGGGGTCGGAGTTATTAATATATCGTCGTTCTCAGCAAGCCAAATCATTCGTTTCGCTAGTATCGCATTTGCCCGCAAAGAGTCGTCCGACAACGAGTTACTGGTTGGCCCTATTGCCTCTGATACGACATTTGCAAGTATAACTGCGGTCATACGTTTACACTCCACGGAACGATTGATAATATACCAGGACGTTACTTAGCGACTGTTTTCCACCAGTCGATGCAGGCGTCGGCAAGAATATCGATTGGATCGATAATGTCATCATCGCCTGCGATGTTTCCTGAAATCGCAGACAACTCACTGCAAGCTAGAAGGATTATGTCAGGATTGATCGATCTGGCGTCCCGGATTACGCGTGTTAGATTCGCTTGTGCTTCTGTGATTTTTCCGGACTTGACTTCCGCGATAATTTTTATTGTCTCACTGTGGATGTCTCTGAGGTGATGCAAAAAATCTTTACCGAAGCCGTTTTCATTGGGTCGAACGTAAAGGGCGTGTTGCACAACTGCGCTCGTCCCCAAGACAATAGAACGCAGCTTATCTATTCCGTCACCACGTGATTCATTTATGGACTGTCTCGTTATCTCAATCATATTGATAAACGTCACTGACAACGCTTGCTTAACTGCGGAGGCCCAGAAATGTGCAGTATTGCAGGGGATTGCAATTGCACCACATTTAGCGTTCTCCAGCCAATGTGCGCGTTCCAAAATTTGACGCAAGGGCGCGTCGCTGCCGATTGAGATTGCTTGCGAACGATCGGAGATATCGGGAAGTGATAGAGCAATAAACGGGATGTGATCCTGGTCTCTTTCAACTCGGCTTTTTCGAGCCAAAACTTCCAAAAATGTAGCAGTTGCCAAGCTTCCCATGCCTCCCACCACTCCAAGTGGTTTTCGTTGCCCAAGTAGCTCGAAAGACGGGGGATTAGGTTGCGGTATGACCTCGGTCATCAAAAAAGCTCCATTCGTTGAAGGTTTTATGACAAAAACAGGTGATGACCGTCTGATGAGAGCTGCTAACTCTGCAGGCCGAACAACTGCTCTGTCTGTGCGACACCCATCCGCCTTGGTCGAGAAATTGGGCGAATTCGAGCACCTCCTCAATGCATTCGGAAACGACATCGGCGGTGCCATCGATTTGTGAGGGGGCAGTCACCCGGCGTCCTTCCAGTTGTGCGTTTTCAAAAACCACATGTTCTCTGTGTTGCATTAGCTGATCGCCGTAAACAGGTTGCCGCTCGTCTGCAGGCCCGGCATCGCTCAACCTATAGCGACCCGGATCCACCTGGATTTGCAGAGCTTGGCGACGTGCACGCTTCAAATATCGTGCCACTTCGCCAAAAAGAGCGTTGGCTAAAGCTTCGGGTATTAGAATCAGGCGTTTACGCCAGTTTGCGGCACAAAATTGGCCGCAGCACTTATGTCGCAGGCGCGACAAACCCGACAGGGGCTCGTCGAAAGTTTTATCTGAACCCACCCGGGTTGGAAACGCCATCCGATTTGCGGCCTACGAGATCGGCGGGAAAATTCGGCGCTGCTCTCTTCCGTTTGTGGCCACCTGGAGGTTCAACGACGTCAACCCCGTCACTTACCTTGCCGAACCCTCGACGCCATCGTCGGCAGCCATCCGCAGAGCCAGATCGGGAAACTCATGACGATTCCGAAATGCATCAACCCCAAATCCGTAGGGAGCGGATTAGCGACACGCTAAAGCTGCTAAGCAATACCTTCGCGCGCCGCTCGGCAAAATGCGCGAGGATCGTGTCCCAGGGAGTGGTGTAGCTGACGGCTTGGTCGCCGCGCTCCGGCAAGGGCCGGGCTGATCAGCGTGCCACGGCTGGCAGGCTGATGAGCGGATCATCGCTCATTTGGCTGATGGTTTCCAGCGTCATGTATCTGGCGCGCTGCACGGCCCATCGTCGTTCTGTTCGAGCAGGATCGCGCCAACCAGGCGGACGATGGC
>NZ_JAMYVA010000110.1:0-4561 GCF_040323505.1 Mesorhizobium sp. M0040 | reverse complement strand
GCACCCTGGTCGTTCGCATCTTCCCCAACCCGCGGAGCTGTCTGCGGCTGGTTCGGGCATTGGCGGTGGAGATCCACGAGAACTGGCTCGAGGCGACCCGCTATCTCAACATGGATCATCTGCGCGAGCACAAGAAGGAGAGCCTGAGGGCCTTGGCCGCCTGAGCACCGTCATGTGTCCGCCGCTCCGCTAAACACGGGGGCTGCGCGGCGGACACGCCGACGTCAACGCAATGCCACGCCATTTTGCAGAACTTGACGCACACAACTGCTATCACGGTCTTCTCATTACTGGCCGGGAGGCTTAACAACGCAACGACCGTGCCGTGGCCGACGCCCTCAACTTCGAGTGGGAACGGTCGGGCTCCTGCCGCGGTCGGCGGGAATCGATCGCATAAATCACGTTGGCATGGTCTGGAATGGCAGGCGGTTAGGGGTGAGGACGGCCGCATCTTCAGCGTTTTCAGTCGGTCCAGCTCAACGCGCGTGGCGACCGAGTGGTCTTTGGCCGGTCAATTCCGAGAACGCTCACATTCGCTCCAGGGGGTCCCTGTAGGGCTTGTGCACAGGGACACAGAACGACAAAAGCAGGTTCACCGGGCCGGCGCATGCCGGCACTCATCCTAGCCCTCTTCGCCACGATCATAATCGTCAATCTGGTGATGACGGTACTCGCGACCCGCAGCCGGACATGACCGGCTTCGTCGTGAAGAACTCCGGCGTCGGGAGCCAGGAATTCAATCCAAAGCGGAAGAGGCAGGGCAGAGGCGATGCTCGGATCGAGCGGCCCCTGATATCGCAATGGCGTTCCGCTACCACCTGAGCGACCGAAACGGCAAGAAGCTCAAGCAACGCTTGAGGCGGACGATAATGATGAGCCTGGCGGTAGCCAACGCAGTCATGATGTCCATGTGCTCGTCCCTCAGCCCGAATATATATCCAGTCGTCCGTGGCCATGCTTCTCTGGCGACGCGAAGCGCGTGATGCGTGTTCAAGACCTGACAGTGGCAGAAAACATGTCGCGTTCAATACAACCGACCATCTTGGCATTTGAAGGCTTTTTCTGCGACTCATGCGCTTACTGCCCGCTGAGCGCGTTGGCACGGCATTTGCGAATTGAGATTCAGCAACACTGAGTGAAGGCTGACTGCACGCAGATGCGCAAGACGAGCGATACTCTCCCTTCGTTGAACCCTCGTGCCCCGTCTCAACGGTGGAACAAGCTTGCGCACAAGGTCACGCAACCTTTGGCAACAGCTTTGGAGAGCAAAATGATGTTGCGGATGGGGTCACCGGCTCCCTCGATCAAAGTGGAGGACTGGCTGCGTGGCGAGCCCCTTGCGAACTTCCACTCCGGCAAAGTCTATATCGTCGAATTTTGGGCAACTTGGTGCGAACTATGTGTGGCGGAGATGCTCCAGCTGATGCGGCTCCAGGAGAAATACAGGGACAGCGGACTTGAGGTCGTCGCAGTCGCGGCTAATGAAGACGCTCCTACGGCCGTTGAGGCTCGCACCAAGTTAAACGCTTGGTTGGCCGAAAAGTGCTCGAATCTGAACTATCCGATCGCGTTCGACTACACAGGCGAAATGAACAAGCTTTGGATGGAACCCAGCTTTTCTGTTGGGATTCCGACCTCGTTCGTGGTCGACCGAGACGGCAACATCGCCTTTATCGGTCATCCCAGCCAACTCGATGAGATTTTGCCGAAAGTGCTCAGCGGCAGCTGGCGCACTAGCGATAAAGCGAAAGCCGCGGATACAGAGCGGATCGCCAGATGCGAACCTATGGCGCGTGAACAAGCGTTGAAGCAGCCGATCGATGACAGATTCTGGGCGGCAGTGAAGTTAGAAGATTGGAAGACGGCGCTCTGGGCGATTGAAGAGGGCATCGCCTTGATGCCGGACGACATCCATTTCCGCCTGGCTCATGCGCATCTGTTGCTTCACAAAATTCAAGACATGTGGACCGGCTTGCCCGCGATGCGCCAATTGGTTCGCGATGCGATCGACAAAAACTCCGAGGACTGGATGGTGTCGGCGCTAGACCAACTTTTCCATCCGGCCAATGACCATTCGCGCCTTCCCCCTGCTGAGCGCTTCGCGATGGGCAAGGAGCTCTCCGAACACATCTTGGCGCTGAATCCCCCGCAAGGCGACAGCCCTAAGTACCGGTCTTATCCGGCTGTCGCCCGGTACTATCACGATAACGGCAACAACGATCGCGCGATCGAGTTGGTCGAATTGACACTGAAGTCGCTGGAAGGTCCGGAGCCTATCCCGGACGATCTGAAAGAGGACCTTCTACCGGATTTGCTGCAGGCGCTGGCCAACTACAGAGGCGGGAAGGTTTGTTACGGCGCTCTCTGTGCGGCTCCGCAAAACAAGCTTCCCGGAGGTGCCAAAGCGCGGCCGGGCGAGAAGAATACTTAAGAAGGGGGGAGGGTCGGAATGTTTACTGGCCAATTCGCCCATTTCCTGGCGTGGCCGCAAGCAGGCCCCATGCAGCACAGGATGGATTGTTTGCAGCAGGTTCGAGGTTCGTATCTTGCGATGACCTGCGGCCGCATCGCGGCGGAAGTCATGCTCGACGCGATTTCTGGCCGTGGTGGAAGACCTCGCAGTCGAGGACGCGTCCAACGTCGGCCAAAGGGAAATCAATTGCTTGGAATTGGCCGCCCCGAGCCGAGCGTCGGCTGCGCAAGTATGCCCGAGGGAGGCGTCCCGAAAAAAGAAACCGTCCTTCGAGGAAGTGGACTGAAATGAGGACAGGCGAAATGTCTAGTGCTGCGGTCAGCCCGGCTGTCAACGAGGACGAGGCGGCCCTTGCCATGCCTTTTGTCAGATGCCTCGTGCGGCTGATCCGTGCTCAAGATTCCTATGGCTCGTGGGAAGCCAAATCGGACTCCACGCTGCTGGCCGACTTCATCGTCACCAGAAAACAGCGCCGTGCGATGCCTGTCATCGGTGATCTCGAGCCGGACGTGCTGTGGAGGCTCGACATGTCCTACACCGCCGTCGGGCTCGCGATCGAGGAGCGCTCCGGCCTGATGACATCGCCAACGACGGAGATGAAACCCATGGGGGGCTTCGGATGATTGCTTTTCACGCCCGGGCGGTTGGTCGCTGTCGAGACATCCACCGGTTCGGCTTCGAGACGTTCAGGAAGCTCGCGAAGGCCGGTACGAAACTGGTCGACGATGCGACTGCAGCCATTGAAGTTCCCGACGTGGCGCGGGCGTCATGAACCGATTTCGAGGAAAGATCAATGTCAGACCTAGATGAGATGGGGAAGAAAGTCCGAAAGCTTCAGCTGCGCGCGGCAGTTGCCAAGATGAAATTGCGCGACCTTGCAGAGAATCTCCCGGTAAAATGGACGGAGATAGAGGAAGTTGCCGAGGAAACGTCGGCCGTTTTTGCCGAGTTGGATGGTGCCAAGAGAGAGCTCGCTGCAATGAAGAAGTTACGATGACGAGCACATTCACCACCCGCGACGGCTCCGGATGGGTGCCGGAATATCTCACCGCTATAGACGGCGCGACCTGCATCGGCTGCGGCCGCTGTTTCAAAGTCTGCTCGCGCGAGGTCATGCATCTTTACGGAGTCGATGACGCGGGTGAAATTTCGGGCGTCTGCGACGGCGATGACGACGATTTCGACAGCGAGCTCAATCGCATGATCATGGTCGTCGATCATGCCGGCCGCTGCATTGGCTGCGGAGCCTGCGCCCGCGTCTGCCCGAAGAACTGCCAGACCCATGTTGCGGCCGACCAGGTCGCAGCATGGATCTGAGGAGACAAAACCAGGAGAACGGCGTTGCCCATTAAAATCTTTTCTCGCGTCCTTGGACTGGTCCTGTGCAGCAACGCTCTGACTGTCTACTTAGCTTCTCATTCCATCCGCACAGTAGTCGTCACGACGCTGGGTTGTTCGCTGCTCCTTCAGCTGGCCTATTTCGCAAGCGTTCTCTTTCTGATTTGGCGGTCTAGCTGCGCTAGCAGAGCTGGCCAAAGGCTTGAGCATTTCGGCACTTGCAAGGAAGTTGGATCCGAGCCGCCAGACTTTGATGAGGTGACGAGTGAATCCGCAGATTTGCTCCAGCGCGATCAGATGCTGGCCATATCGCTGCTGCTGCCTTGAGGCGCCATGACAAGGTCAGTGCTCAAGTTAGTGCCACTTTGGACCAACCGTAAACATTGAGCAGATATTAGAAGGAATACTGTGCTTGAGAAGTCGATGGTGAATGCAATCCGGTCATTGTAGTTAATCCAGGAGATGCAGTTCTTGAATGCATACGCTTTGGGGTAGCCTCTCGCAGCACGCCAGCCTGCGGTTGCAACTCTCAATGACGAACGAGGCGCTGGAAATAGTAATGGGACTCTTCTGGCGCCGGATAATGCATACGACGTCAAATCGAAGACTCCTCTAGTGGATGGAATCTAACATTTGGTGCCCGCTTTTGACGGCGGCAATGATCTTGTCGGGGTCGGCGGTCCAACTGAAGGGCTTTGGTTGCTGGTTGTGCTCTTCGAGGAAGCGGTTGATTGCGGCCTGGAGGTCGAC
>NZ_JAMYVA010000109.1:0-4942 GCF_040323505.1 Mesorhizobium sp. M0040 | reverse complement strand
GCCATCGTCCGCCTGGTTGGCGCGATCCTGCTCGAACAGAACGACGATGGGCCGTGCAGCGCGCCAGATACATGACGCTGGAAACCATCAGCCAAATGAGCGACGATCCGCTCATCAGCCTGCCAGCCGTGGCACGCTGATCAGCCCGGCCCTTGCCGGAGCGCGGCGACCAAGCCGTCAGCTACACCACTCCCTGGGACACGATCCGATCCGCATTTCAGATCCACCTTCACCGCCTCAACGCCATGGCCGAATGGAAGGCCGTGGCTGGTTCGCTCGCCTAAATTCTGCCGCAGCCGCTTTCCTCCGACCAGTGTCGCACAACGTGACAAGCCCCTTGCAACTTTAGAGCCCCAATGGTCTGAGCTTTCCCGTTGTGGTCACTTCGATGGCGTCGTAACAGCCGTTGCCAAAACTTTGCCGGAACAGGCACAAAGCCGCATCAACTGATTTCGGCCAATATTCCAAAGATTCTATCATCCCTTGACGAGAAGCGGTCACGACATAGACACGTATGGCACATCAGAACTTAATATAGTGCACAAAAAGGAAACGATTGTAGAAAAGTTTCAAACAAATTCATAAAAATTTTAAACTGTGTAGCTACCGTATATGGTATTTAAGAAAACGACTTAGCCAAATGATTTAGCCATGCTTGGTCGTCACCCATAATTAGTCCTTATCCATAAATAGAGTATCTGAATGGAATACATGATTTTTAGTAAATTCTTTATCGAAACAAGTTTTCAATTCAATTGTATTTCAGTTGATGGCTAGGAGTTTGGTAACATGAGAATAATTTCGATGAAACCGGGCCATGATGGGGCAATTGCAGCACTGGATGGATCAGCAGCCGAGCTCATCTATTCCTACGAGGCTGAGAAGGATAGTTTTCCGAGATATTCGACCATTACCCCGACGACGGTCCTCGACGCCGCTGGCCACCTCGACGCCATTCCGGATGTGATTGCCGTCGGTGGGTGGGAGAACGCAGGATTCGCGCGCAACGTCTCCATCGCGGCAGGCTACTACGGCATAACCCAAGGGTCGGAGATTGTCGGCGAGAAGACTATCTTCGGCAGGAAGGTGCATTTCTATTCCTCGACGCACGAGCGCTCCCATCTCTGGGGCTCCTACGGCATGTCGCCGTTCCCCGCCGGAATGCCCTGCTATGCGCTGATCTGGGAGGGGGACCTCGGTGATTTTTATGAAATCGATGAGCGCCTGCAGGTCGTGCATTTGGGAAAAGTGATGTCGACCCCTGGCAACAAGTATGCTTTCCTCTATGCGCTGGCCGATCCGAAATTCGCCTTGCCCAAAGGACAATTGCGCTACGAAGACGCCGGCAAGCTAATGGCGCTTTGCGCCTATGGGCAGACCGGATCGCCTGACCGGGATGAGCAAGCGCTGATCGACTTCCTGCTTCCACGCCCCGGTATTCTGAGCTCGCTGAGCAAGGAGGATTTGCGGGAGTCGCCCTACTACAACATTGGTGTTACCCATCAGAAGTTCACCAACCTCGCCAAGCGCGTTTCGGACGCCATCTTCGATTCGTTCCACACCTTTGCGAAGAAGAACCTGACAAAGGGACTCCCGCTGCTGATTGCCGGCGGTTGCGGGTTGAATTGCGAGTGGAACCGCCGATGGATCGAAACGAATCTTTTTTCCGACGTTTTCATTCCGCCGTGTACAAATGATACAGGCTCGGCAATGGGGACCGCAGTCGACGCGATGCGGTATTTCACCGGTAATGCGAAAATCAAATGGAACGTCTATTCAGGCCAGCCTTTCACACTTGACGAAATTGACCACACCGGGCTCGAGGTCCATCCACTGGACTACGGCCAGGTAGCCGCGGCGTTGCTCGATGACAAGGTGATCGGCTGGGTACAGGGGAATTGTGAAATCGGGCCACGCGCGCTCGGCAATCGGTCAATTCTCGCGGCTCCTTTCTCAAAGGCAACCCATGAGCGGTTAAACCGCATCAAGAACCGGGAGGGTTTCCGCCCGATCGCGCCGGTTTGCCTAGAAGAGGACGTTGGGCTCCACTTCGACTTGGCAAGCCCGTCGCCCTACATGCTTCTTTTCCAGAAGGTTCTCGATAACCGGTTGGAGGCCGTCACGCATGTCGACGGAACTGCGCGGGCCCAGACGGTTTCGCGGGAGCAGAACCCGCACCTCTTTGAACTGCTTACCTCGTTCAAGGCGAAAAGTGGGGCCGGCGTTCTTTGCAACACATCGCTGAACTTCAGTGGCACCGGTTTCATCAATCGCGCAAGCGACTTGCTGACCTATGCCCGGGCCAGAGGACTCGACGGATTCGTTATCAACGATGCTTTCTATCTGCTCAAGGAGCCCATCGCGTAGTTTGCTGGTTGCGATTCTCTGAGAGCAACGCTCGGAGGAAGCCACGATTGCAGTGATGCGGACGGGTTGAGCCTTCGTATCATTGCCCATGCCAAGCTCAAAACGGACAAGATCTGTCACCTCCAGCTCTCGCAGCGTGAAAGCGAGTGGCGCTTCCGCGTTTAAGTTATTGGAACAAGGCAGGCGCAGCCCGATGCCAATTACCCGAGGATCGTCAGCAAGATCGGCAAGGCTCGCCGCAGCCCGCACATCGAGGACGAGTGACGACACACTGTGCCGCATGGAAGGGGCGAGGGGGTGGGTAATTACGATTCTGCCGTCATCGATGAAGCGGGCAAAGTCCTCCCAGCGCGAGAGCGTATAGTTGATCTGCGTGTCTCAGTAAGTCCCGGACACCTTTTCCGGTAAGTCCCGGACACCGTTTTCACTAACTCCCGGACAGTGATTCCGCTAAGTCCCGGACCAATTTTCTGGGGTGGATTTGACGGTCGGTTCTCGGCTGCGCCGTTCTGGCATTTTGGCTCTCATCATCGAACCGAGAGAGCCCATGCCAAGACGGAAGCAAGCGAGACGAACGAGCGTGAGGGATATCCGGACGATCCTGCGCCTGACCCATGAACAGGGTCTTTCGATGCGCGAGGTGGCAGAGCGACTGAAGATCGGCAAGACCTCGGTTTCGACCTATTTACTGCGGGCGCGGGAGGCGGGGCTGTCGTGCTGGCCTCTGCCTGCCGGCTTTGACGACGATGCGGCACTGGAACAGCGTCTGTTCCACCGTATGGGGCGTCCGCCGCCGGATCTGAGCGAGCCGGACTGGGCGCTTGTCGCCCGGGAGCTAAAACGCAAAAGCGTGACGCTGACGCTGTTGTAGCAGGAATATCGCGTCACCCATCCCGACGGCTACGGCTTCACCTGGTTCTGCGACCGGTTCGCCGCCTTCCGGCAGCCGGACAGCGCGACATTCCGCAACCGGCATGCGGCTGGCGCGGTCGACTATGCCGGGCAAACGGTGCCGGTGATCGATCCGGCGACCGGCGTCATTCACGCCGCCCAGATCTTCGTCGCGGTGCTGGGCGCCTCCAACCTGACCTTCGCTTTGTCAGCTTCAGCCAGAGGCTGCCGGACTGGATCGACGGCCAGACCGGCACCGGCAAGTCATGGCTGGCCTGCGCCTTCGGCCGGCAAGCGGCACGGCTCGATCATTCCCGTGCTCTATGTGCGCGTGCCGCGCCTGTTCAAGGATCTGGCGCTCGCTCGCCTCGGTGGCAGCTTTTCCCGCCTCATCGACAAGCTCACCCGCTTCCCATTCCTCATTCTCGACGACTTCGGGACCCACAAACTCACCGACCAGCAGCGCTTCCACCTGTTCGAAATCATGGAGGAACGCTGTCGGCGAAAATACACCCCGATCACCGCCCAAGTCCCCGTGGCCAGATGGCATGACCTGATGCAGAACCAAACACCGGATACTGCCGCCGTTCTCGACAGGATCGTTCACAACGCTCACCGCATCAGCCTTGAGGGCGACAGCATGCGAAAGCAACAAACAGCGCCCCTCTTGACCGGTGCCAAAAACGAGGGCCTCGAAGGCATCATCCGCGGCAAGCCGATCCGCACCACGGTGAGCGACAAGGCCGCACCTTGCCCTCTCGATCACGTCAATTGCCAGTTCCATGCTCCGGCGCCGAACATGCTGTGGGTCTCCGACTTCACCTACGTCGCGACCTGGACCGGCTTCGTCTACGTGGCTTTCGTCATCGACACCTATGCCCGCCGGATCGTCGGCTGGCGGGTGAGCCGGACGGCGCATGCCGCCTTCGTTCTCGATGCCCTGGAACAGGCATTACACGATCGACGCCCTGTTCAGGGTGGCGGGCTCGTGCACCACAGCGATAGAGGCAGTCAATACGTCAGCATTCGATACACCGAGCGCTTGGCGGAGGCCGGCGTCGAGCCCTCGGTCGGCAGCGTCGGCGACAGCTACGACAATGCTCTCGCCGAAACGATCAACGGTCCCTACAAGGCCGAGGTGATCCACCGACGCGGACCCTGGCGCTCATTCGAGGCCGTCGAGTTCGCGACGTTGGAATGGGCCGACTGGTTCAACAATCGCCGGCTGCTGAAGCCCATTGGCAACATCCCGCCGGCCGAAGCCGAGGAACGGTACTGCGCCATGCTGGAGGAACCAGCCATGGCCGCGTGACTCAAACGAAACGGCCTCCGGCAAACCCGGTGCGGTTCATTCCAACAGTCCCTGTGCCATGTTATCCAATTCTACTTCGTCGGCATGACGCCTACTACGCCACCCAGTTCCGATTAAACAAAGGAAGCCCTTGTGTGTTCGTCTTAACAAAAGCCCTCAAGTCCGCCACGATGTCCTGCTTACTGGTAGACGTAACGACCTTTCCAATCATAACGCCAAGCTCGAAAAATTGCTCTTCGTTAAATCCGCGGGTGGTCAATGCAGCGCTACCGATCCTCAGTCCACCTGCCTTCGATGGCGGAAGCGTGTCAAAGGGAATCGGGTTTTTATTTGTAACGACCTGACCTTCTAACAACGAGCGTTCAATCTCAA
>NZ_JAMYVA010000108.1:0-5726 GCF_040323505.1 Mesorhizobium sp. M0040 | reverse complement strand
GGCGCAGACATAGAAATTGACACTGCAAGCTCCTCGGCTCCTTGCTTCAGTGTCAGTATGTCTCGCTCATCACCTCAAGCCGCGCCAGATGGGGTCAGCTTGGCGCTTACTTGCCATCGCCCAATTGGTCGAGATGAGGACGCGAATCCGTCTGCACCCGCCGACATTCTGCGCCGACCAGCGTCCTCGATCGCATTCCGCGGCTCGCGACATAACGATGGGGCGCTGACGCCCCGAAACGAACCCGCCGACCGTAACCTGCAAGCCCCGGCCTGCCATCACGCCGGTTCACTGCCAGCGCCTGAAGAGGCTCGTGGAAAAGCACCGCAACGGCGACCACATCGCCGCTTCACCGCTTCAGGCTGCCGAAACCTCATCGCCGTGCATCAAGGCTGCAAAGTATAGATGGGGGCTGTTAAATCAAATAAAGAGAACGTTGCAGGTCTTAAACAAAAACGTTACCTATATAAACTTCAAAGAGAACTCGTTTTAAATAAAGATTAACCTAAAATAACATTTAGCTGCTTCGCCGATATGATAGAGCTTTGGCGATGCCGGGCCCACGACACGGCGCCCCAGAGACGCAGCCTTGCGGCCGCCAGCTTTGGGCACCCAGTGACAACATCCGGCGCCTATAGCTGTGGAGCAGAGTCCATGAAACGCCCACCCATGCCTTTAGTACCTCAAGGTCGAGGGCTGGCAACCAGAGCGTTTGTCCCGTCAATGCATTTCCCAACGGTGGCCGGGCAGGAGGTCGCTGCCCAGTTCGCCCGATTTCTGGACCAGACCAATGGCGTTGCCCGATCGCAGCAGTTATTCGACCTGTTATCTGCTTTTGCCCTGAATCTTGACTGCCCGTGGATCGCCTATCGCTCTCTTACGTCGGACCAAAGGTTTTGGGGCTCAGGCCGAGGCGGTCTGGCGGTCATGCTGAATTATCCTAATAAATGGCAGGAGCGCTATTTCAAGATGGGTTATGACAGAATAGACCCCATCATCAAGACGAGTCGAAAGAGGGCAGCCGCCTTTCGATGGAGCGAAGTGTACAACGACGCAAGCACGACGGAAGACGAACGGCGCGTCTTCGACGAGGCTGCGACGTTCGGCTTAAGGTCGGGCATTAGCGTTCCATTTCACGGCCCCGATGGCAGCTTTGCAATCATCAGCTTTGCTCAACCTTCGCACCGCGAATTCCAAAATGGAACAATCTCCTACTTGCAACTTGCTGCGTTACATTTCCATATGAGAGTATCGCAGGTTACGCATTTGAGCGCCACCGAAGGCGCTCCTAACCTTTCTCTAAGAGAAAGGGAATGTATTCTATGGACAGCGCGAGGGAAGTCGTCGTGGGAAATAGGAACCATTCTAGGTATATCTATAAATACTGTCAACTTCCACATAAAAAACGTAATGCGAAAATTGGATGCCGCCAGCAGAACGGTCGCCGCTGTAAAGGCTGTAAACTTCGGAATTGTCGAATTGTAACGGGCGGCATTCAAACCGTCTCGGACGGCTAACCTGAAGACGGGCTGCTTGCGCAATAGGAACCGCTGTCGCCTTGGTCACGAAGAAAGTTTGCGGCATAAAGGTTGCGTCATTGAAACGGTAATTAGTGGAGTAGTTTTGTCCGTGTAGTTCGGCTTGTTGGGGCGGTGGCGGACACGTCGTGTCGAGTGTTAACAGCAACAGAGCGTCTATTAAATGGTTAACCTGCAATTCAGTGTGTTAGCGACAGGGATCGCGCTCTTTGTAAGTACATGGACTGTCGATGCCGGCCCGCTTACTAATCGTGTCAATGCGGGACAGCCAGTCAGAATAGGATTCTCAAATGTCCCAGTGTACGGATTCCTCGACCAAAAAGGTCAGCCAAAAGGGTTTGCAAATGTGATCGCCTTAGACGTCTTGAAGAGGATGGGAGACACGAATGTCGAGACGACTGTCACCGACTGGGGAGGCCTGATCCCTGGTCTTCAGGCAAATCGCTACGATTTGATCACTGGCGGAATGTATATCTTAAATGTTCGATGCAAAAGTATCATTTTTTCCGAACCAATCGCAAAGACTGGGGTTGCCTTTATTGTGCCAACCGGTAATCCGAAAAAGATCAACACTTACAGAGATATCGCTGAGAAAGGTTCTGTGGTTGTAACCTATAGTGAATCTAGTACGATTGCAGACGCAAAAAAAGAAGGGATTGCTGAGGATAAGATTATGGAGGTCCCCGGGCCCACGGAGGTCCTCGCGTCGGTCAAAGCAGGACGTGCCGACGCCGGCAGCATGACTTATTTTGAAGCCAAGTCTATGGCGGAGCAGTCCAATGGCACAATTCAAGCGACAGATCCCGATGCTCTGCCGGAGTGGACCCAAAACTGGGTGGGCATAGGATTCCGCTTGGATGATGCTGACTTCGTTATCAAGTTCAACGAGGCCTTGAGGAAGTATCTCGGATCTGAGGAAATGATGAAGTCTGTAAAAAGATATGGGGTATTACCTGACCGCCTTCCAGATGACATGACAACCGAGTGGATTTGCTCGCATCGTTAGTTATTCCATGGAGCCGCCTCGTTCCACGGTCCCACCAATGCGCGGGAGGGCGGAAGATGAACATCTATTGTTATGACATGACCAAGCGAAAATCTTCGAAGACACCGTGACCGCCGTCGTGCTTGGGCAAGATTTCGTGGCAGCTGTTTACCATCGCGTGGCCGGATGGAGGCTGGGGAAAGATCCGGGGTCGCGCAGACGCGGACGCCCTGACGTTTTTCTCCGCCCTGATGCTGGTGGAAGAGGCCGGCGATCTGATCGAGATCTCGACCCGAGCGTGCGCCAGGCCGCCATGACGCTCAGTGACGCGGTGGCACTTCGGGTCGCCCGATTGTTGCAACAGTAACGGGGGGATTGAGCCGCTCGCTCCGGGTTACCGGTAGACGTACGATTTTCCGTTCATCTTTCAGCTCGCCAATGTCTTATCTTGAATTCCTTGTCACACATGGAGATCGGCTGCTAAGCGGCACGCTGATCACGGCGGTGCAGGCGGTGCTGTCCATCGCTCTTGCAGTCGTGCTGGCCCTGACCGCGAGCCTCATGCGTCTAGCGCCGCTCAGCACAACACGCTGGATCGCCATACTTTATATTGAGCTCTTCCGCGGCACCTCGCTGTTCGTCCAGCTTTACTGGATCTTCTTCGTCCTGCCGCTGTTCGGGCTCTCGCTTGACAAGTTCACGGCAGGCTTCATCGGCGTCGGCATGAACCTGGGAGCCTACGGGGCGGAGCTGGTTCGCGGCGCGATCCTCTCAGTGCCCAGGGAACAGTGGGAGGCAGCCTTGGCGATCAACATGTCGCCGCTGACACGCATGCGACGCATCATTCTTCCACAGGCTCTGGTCCTCATGCTGCCGCCTTGGGGCAATTTGCTAATCGAGCTTCTCAAGGGAACCGCCCTGGTCTCATTGATCTCGGTCGCCGACCTGACGTTCCAAGCCAAGCAGATAAACGCCACGACTTTCATGTCCGCGAAGGCCTTCGGAACCGCAATAATCATCTACTACGTCATGGCCCGTTTCATCATCACGCCCTTCATGCGCTGGCTTGAACGCTTTATGGACCGCAAGTTGGGAAGGGCGTAGCCGATGTTCGGTTGGGACTGGGATTTCACCCGGGAAATTCTCCCCCGCCTGCTGACGGCGACCGGAAAGACGCTTTTGGCAGCCGGCATCGGTTACATCATCGCGATGGTCCTGGGGCTTGCATTCGCGTTGGCGCAACGCACGCCGTCCAGGACATTGACAATTACCGTGCGCGAAGCGGTCGAGTTCATTCGCTCTACGCCGCTCGTGCTGCAGATTTTCTTCCTCTTCTACGTCGGGCCGGAGTTCGGCGTTGTCCTTTCGCCGTGGGTGGCGGGCATAATAGCCATCGGGCTTCACTATGCGGCCTACCTTTCGGAGGTGTACCGCGGGGGTCTAGAAAACGTGCCAAAGGGTCAGTGGGACGCGGCGACCTCGCTCAATCTGTCGACGGCGCGTACTTATTTCCGCATCATCATTCCTCAGGCGCTGCCGCCTTCCGTGGCGGGCATGGGGAATTATTTGGTCGGCATCTTCAAGGACGCGCCCGTGCTGTCGGTCATCGGCGTTGCGGAATTGATGCAAACCGCAAACTCAATCGGCTCGGAAAACTATCGCTATCTTGAACCCTACACGATGGTCGGAATCATCTTCCTCTTGATCTCACTGCCGTTGGCCGCCCTTCTTCGCAGCTTCGATGGTTGGATTCGCCGCAAACTCGGGATGAACTGATGGACGAAACAGAAGACCTTTCCCAATATCCGCTGGAGCTTACCGGCGCGGGTGTGCCGATGGTGCGCTTCCAGAAGGTCGCCAAGCGTTACGGCTCTCTGACCGTTCTCGAACACCTCGATCTCGATGTCGCAGGGGGCGAGATGGTCACCATCATCGGGCCGTCAGGCTCGCGCAAGAGCACGGTGTTGCGCGCGCTGATGACACTGGAACGCATCAACGAGGGCGTCATCTACGTCGACGGCAAGCCGCTCACGCACATGGAGAAGGATGGCAAGCTGGTGCCCGCGAGCCAGAAGCATCTAAGGTCCATGCGCTCGAAAATCGGCATGTGCTTCCAGCATTTCAATTTGTTCCCGCACATGACGGCGCTGGAGAACTGCATGGAAGGGCCGGTGCACGTGCTGGGCATTCCGCGCCAGGAGGCCCGAGAGCGCTCCGAGGAACTGCTTGAGATGGTCGGCATGGCTGACAAGCGCGACCAGCATCCTTCGCGGCTATCCGGGGGGCAGCAGCAGCGCGTCGCGATCGCCCGAGCGCTTGCGATGCGGCCCAAGGTGATGCTATTCGACGAGGTAACCTCGGCTCTCGACCCGCAAGGCGTTGGCGAGGTGACGAACGTGATCCGGCGTCTGGTGTCGGAGCACAACCTGACCATGCTGATGGTCACGCACCAGATGAACTTCGCCCGCAACAACGCCGATCGTGTCTGTTTCTTTTTCGGCGGAAGGATAGAGGATCAGGGCCCGCCGGAGGAGCTCTTCGCCAATCCGCTACGCAAGCGCACGCAGCAATTCCTGAGCACCGTGAAGGAGGCAGTATAGGGGACTTGGGCGTGTCGGCCAACATGCCGAGAACTCCGAAGCACGCCTCAGTTTGGCGGGGATTACTCCCGCGGTCGTACCCCTTTCCTTCGAGACGCCGCCGCCTGCCACCTGACTTGCAACGACAAGCCGATGCGCAACTTTCTTCGACACGGCCGACGTGTACCGCCACTCGCCGACGCTCTATTTGGCCAAGCCAAGCGAAATGTTCATGACGTTAGTGGGAATGGAGGCGGCTTGGCAGTGCGAGCCAGTAGCCAAGTCGGAGACATCGCGATTGCGTTCTGCGATGTCTCGAACGCCACGGGATTAAAAAAGGAGAATAGGGTCGGTTAACGGTTGGTTGTCGATGCCGGCTCAATACTCCCCAGAAGTGCCATTTGAATCTTCCCCAGTTTAGCGCTGCCGCCGGTCTTCCGGAGCGCGCTCCGGGAGACCGGCGGCGCGTGATCGTTGATGCGTCTCCTGATGGTCGGGAGAGGGATTTCGGTGATCAAGATCGGGGAGATGATGATGATACTGGATTTGCATCGGCAGGGCCTGTCGGTGTCGGCGATCGCCAGGGAGAGCGGGATCGACCGCAAGACGGTGCGCAAATACATT
>NZ_JAMYVA010000107.1:0-5819 GCF_040323505.1 Mesorhizobium sp. M0040 | reverse complement strand
CGCCACTATGGTTTCCATCCCGCCTGCCGGCCTTACCGCGCCAAAACGAAAGGCAAGGTCGAGCGACCGTTCCGCTACATTCGCGAGGACTTCTTCCTGGCCCGGTCCTTTCGCAACCTCGAAGACCTGAACGTGCAGTTGCGTCACTGGCTGGACACGGTCGCAAACCCGAGAGTTCACGCCACCACAAGGCGTGTCATCAACGAAGCTTTCGCCGAGGAGCGGGCAGCGCTGCGGCCGCTGCCTTTGGCCTCGCCCCGGCGACGGGACCTCAGGAGAGCGCTGCCGTTTCGGCTCACTCCAAACGCCTCTATCTCCTATGCCATCGTGGTGGCCTTGCTCCAGCGGAATTCGGTCGCATCCACCCGCATGCGATGGAGCACGACGCCCAACTTGCGGGCAAGGGCCACCTTGGCGCGCTTCATGCCCCGGCGTTTCGCCGTCGAGCGCCCAGTACTTCAGGCCCGAGAAGCGGGTCGCCCGCGTTAGCATGATGTGCGCCGCTTCAAAGAGCGCTGTTCGCACCATGGCGTCGCCGACCTTGCTGACACCACCGTCCCGATCGGTCTCACCGGATTGATTTTTTTTGGGCGTAAGCCCGAAGTAGGCTCCGACCATACTCGATTTTCCAAACCGCATCGGGTCGTTCACCGCTGAGCGATAGGTGAGCGCAACCAAGGCGCCTGGTCCCACGTCATAATGCCCATCTCGCTACGCTATGAATCTGATGATGGCGGCCCCTTGGAGCACGACAGATCCGCTCGATCAGATGCGAATCTTCGATATCTTCTCGTTTGATATCCCAGGGTGCGCCCATGCAATATTGCTGGCAGGGATGATGCCGGCGCGAATCTGGCGAAGGACCGTCGCAGGGCTCAGATTGAGTATGCTGGCGGCTTCAGTCAACGTGACCTCGCCGCGCTCGTCCCATTCGCCATCCCTGTAGACCGCGATGTCGTGTGTATTGCGGAAGCCCCGCACACGCGACTGTGTCCATCCATTCGATCGACCTGTCCGCTTTCCCATCCGGTTGAGCATGCGCAGGCGCGGATCAACTCCACCGTCTCAGGCTCGACGGACCACCGCGTCTGACCCCGCCGGTTCTTTCTCACCGTCAGGCTGGTGTGATCGCCACCTGCCAATGCAACAACAAATGAATTTGATCACCCTCGACCTGTGCCACGATCTCGCGCAACACGACCCGGACGATACGTTTGCGCGTGACGGCAGTGGCAGCCCCGATGATGCCAGGCGGCCTCCAGATCGGCCCCATTTTCAATAGACCCTGGCGCTCCTCGACGCCCAAAGCTGCCGGCCGCTGTCGCAGTAGGGCCTCCAATTCTTCCTCGAGAGCGCGTACGCCCGCGAGGGCGCCATTCCACCGCCGCTCAAGTTCGCCAGCTACCAGACGATTGTCGGGGTCGACCGTGTCATACTGTCGGTGCGCCCTGGTTGGATCATATCGCGCCTGCTCGAGCGCCAACTCGATCTGGCGCTGTTTTTCGCCAGACTGGTGCTCGCACTGCGTGATCGCTTGGATGGCCGCTTCAACGCCGAGCGGCTGCAGCAACCGCACGATCTCGCCACCCACGCTTCATCGACGCGCAGTGCGCCGAAGAGATACAGGGATCACCGCCAGGGTTGCTTCGGGTGGCGTCACACTTATAGCGGCCGACATCGCCCTTGGTGCCGTTGTAGCTGACAAGCAGGCGGCGGCCGCAATGGCCGCAGCGCAGCAGGCCTGCGAGCAAAGCCTCCCCCTTGCGCACCGGCCCGCGCACCATCATGCCCTTGCCGTTGGCATTGTCAGCGATCAGCCGTTGGTTCCTTTTAAACTCCGCCCAGGACAAATAGCCTCGTGATGGTCAACGAGCAAGACAGCCCAATCTGAACGATCTTTGCGAGGGCCGCGCACGATTCGCTTGCGGCCGTTTTCGATTATCGTTCGACTTCCGGTTCGGCCAAAGGCGTAAGCGCCGGCATAAACAGGATTGGTGAGAAGATTTCTCACCGTCGCATAGAACGGAAGCTTCCACAGCACCTGCCGTTGTCCGGAGTTCCTGGAGTTGAGGTACGGCAGCGCGATCTTATCGCTTCGAAGCGACAAGAACACCTGGCGGATGCTTTGCAATTCGGCAAAGCGGGTGAAGACCAACCCGATCGCCTCTCGCACACGCAGGTCTGGATCCATTTCGATCTTGTCGCGGCCCATTTTCACATAGCCGACAGCTACCGTGAAGAAGAGCTCGCGCCGTCGTGCCTTCTGCTTCAAGGCTTCCATCGAACGGGCCCGCAGGAGCAACAGTTCGAGTTCGCTCATCGTCCCTTTCATGCCCAGCAATAACCGATCGTTTGGATGGCGTGGTTCTTAGATTCCATCCTCATCGATAATCACGGTGCCAACCAGTCCGCAAAATTCGATCAGCGTGTGCCAGTCGCCTCATTGCGCGCCAGACGCGACACTTCGATCGCAAAAACGGCACCGACGCGGCCTTCACAGATCGCTGCCAGCAGCTTCTCGAAGCCCGGACGACTGATGCCCGACCCCGAGCGGCCAAGGTCGTCGTCGATGACTGTCACATCCGTCCAGCCAAGAGCATGGGCACAGTCGGCAAGTCCATAGTGACGCCGCCGGCTCTCATGGTTGTTGGCAAGCTGATCGACTGTGGATTGCCGAATGTAGATGAAGGCACCACGCGCCAGGTGATCAGACGTGATCTTCATCGCCGGCCTCCGTCACTGCGGGGACGCTGAGTGTTTCCGACAGCAGCGCGCTCACCAGTGGCAATAGCTTCGTCCACTCGGACGCTGCTACCGGCACCGGTGGGGTCTTGGGCACGAAGAGATCGAATTGGCGGTGACAGGGTTGCCGTTGCTTCATGCTTGTCTCCTCCTTCGTGACGGGAATCGTCACGCAGCAAGGTTACAGGCATTGAGCTCCAGACGAAGTTCGTGCAGATACGCCAGCGGCAGACGGGGACGCTCCGCCATCATCATCGCCTCTGCCTGATCTTCCGTCATCCAGATCGGCAGATGGGCCAGGGTGCCGTCAGGCTGGCGGATGGTCAGACTGACCTCGTCACCACGACGATTGCGCCCGGAAACAGTAACCGTTTCCCCGTAACGGGGATGGAATCGGTAACGGATAATCGTCTCGCCCGACTGAAGCTGTTGCCCCGACGCCAGGTGTGTTCATCAATCTGCGGCAAACCTTGTCAGCGCGCGCGATCTTCAGCATCTCGCGATGGAGCTTGGTGAACTTGCACCACAACGCCGTCCGCGCCACCAGCATCGCACCGATCACCGTCTCCAGAGCGACGTGCCCTGCTGTCAGTTCCCGGATACGCAACTCAAACTTTCCACGACTGACTTCTCCGACCTTCAGCCCGTAACCGCGGGATCCCGAGGATGCTCAGTTCGACGTCGAGAAGCTTGCGTTGCAGAAGCTTGCGTCCAACAAGAACGGCTCGGCTATCCTTGCAAGTCACCGCGGCATGAACCGGGCGGTACCATCCCATCCGCCGCAGTTGGGCGATCCCGCGTGCATCTTTTCGGTCGGTCTTCACCGGCATCGCCGAGAGCGCCGCCTTCACGTGCCGTGTCGCGAGCAAAACCGCATCGCGTCCGGCGGCCACAAGCCCGGCATGGAGCCACTGCGATAATGGCCCAGCCTCAAGCCCAATGCCGATGACAGACAATCCAGTTCGTCGAAATAGCGGACCAGTGGCCCCAACTCGCTGGCGATCTTGACCTCGCGCACGATCGTTCCGGTCGCGCCGACCATGCACACGCTGCTCTCTTCCAGAGAGACATCGATTCCCACATAGTGTTCCATGGCTGTTCGTCTCATGATGCTTGAAGCCGATCGCTCGGACTCCGTTTCAACACCATCATGCTGAGGGACAGCACCCAACCAGGCTATGCTCGCGAAGGCCGGCCCATTACGGCATCTAGGTAATAATGGGGTCGCTTGGCAGTTAATCGTGAGAATCCGGTCGTTCGGTTAGGTTTGGCAGTTAATTGCGAGAATGGGCCAGACTCTCAATTTAACCGCACTCGCATCAGCATGAAGGTCATGATTCCTTTGACTTTCATGTGCGTCTTGACCAAATTCGATGCCGCTACATTGCCGACACTGCTTCTCACATTCAATGCCAATGGCCCGGTTCGATTATCAAATTAGTGCACGTCTCAAATAAGTGCACAGATAAACAACTGAAATCGTTGGCAAACGATTCTCATAATTAACTGCAAAGCGACAACAACCTCAAGCAAGGTCCTGGCCGAGCCGTTCTATAACTGCGTAGAACCTTCTCATTGCCCGTTTCGAAAGAAGTGCAGCGCGTTGCCGCGCATGATTCTCTCGATCAAGTCACGAGTTTCATCGAGCGCGATCCAGCCTTCAGCGACGAGTTGCGAGAGCGCTTCCGCAATTCCAAGGCGCGCTATGTAGGCGTGGCCGTAGATTGGCTCGACAGAGACATAGTCACCCCCAAAGGTGAAGATTTTTTCAGATGGAACAGATACTAGAAACTCCTTCAGGAAGCGAACGCTTGCCACTGGATTAATTATCCACGCCCAGCACATATCGATCGTCACGTTCGAATAATGTTTGGCCAGCGCGATGAATTCGTGCTCGTATGGGTAGCCGATGTGCATCAGGACGAACCTAGCATCGGGAAAATCTTGCAGAAGATGGCACAGATCGGCGGCATTATTGCGAGTGCGGGCGAGTTGCATCACCCCATAACCAGCCACGTAGCCGGTGTGCAACTTGATTGGCAGATCGCACTCGCTGGCCTTGCCAAGGCAATAGCAAAATAGATAATCTTGCAGTGCTTTGAGGTCCTCGGGGCCGAGGGAATGCAAGGCGCCGACCTTATCCACATGGTGACGAAATAGTCTCGACGCATGCGCTTTGGCGACAGGCGCGAAATCAAGAGCACGCGAGTAAGCAATTTGAGATTTTACTGCCACGGCTCTGGGGCCGTACGTTGCGAAGTAGAAATCGATGATCTCAAGCCACTCATCAAGCGTAGTCGGCCGTTTTCCTGTTTCGGCCTCCACTCGCGCAAAGTCAGCAGCACTGCACCGACCAAATTGGAGGATACTTAGATCTTGGCCAAGAAGATCAGGCTGCTCTGTTTCCATATATATGCGCTGCAGCGAATTCACATGGCAGCCTTCAATGTTGGCACGCCGTAGAATATTGGCATAAAAGCCAGGCTGTACAGTGTCGCGGTATTTCTCTGCGATGCGAGGCAGACTCTCTGCGGTCAGATCTTCTTCCCCGTAAAGGCCCCGAAAGGTGTGACGCAGAGCCTGCGCATAACCGGTGTGACGAATTCGCTCCCAGTAAGGAGCGATCAGGTGATATTTCGCGTCACTCGATAGATCTGGTCCAAGGAATCTTCGCAACTCGGCTGGCTGCAGGCCTGCGACAACCAAATCCTCGGCAGCGTAGGATCGAAACAGATAGGCCCAGTCGTCACACGGGAGGCAGCGCGGATCGAGCGCGCCGGAGACGCGCTGGCTTTCTTCAATCAAATGCTCATGGGTGTCAAAAAGTGGCGTCTCCTCGACCCACTGCGTGATTTGTCGGTGGGCGTTAATCACTGTGCCACTACCTTTTTGGCAAACTCGCAGCCGCAGCGCGACTTACTTCGAACCCGGATCCCCCATCCACAAGCTAGCCCACATGCTCTCATCTGAGCACCGCCGCGAGGCTAACCGAGCGCAAACCGGGAAAACCTGCGTCCCGGGGCGGTTGCGCACAAGCCGGAGCACGCACATGACAGGCGACGACGCGGCCGTCTGGC
>NZ_JAMYVA010000106.1:0-6187 GCF_040323505.1 Mesorhizobium sp. M0040 | reverse complement strand
TTTTCTAAAATCGACGGGATGACTGGCGACCAACACCTTCACGCCAGCCGGGATCATGCCTGGCGAACCGCCCGGATAATCCGCACCAGCTGCTCCTCATTGACCCGGCGCTTCTCGATATGAGGTTCATCAGCGCGCTGGAGGCGAAGGCGTGGGCTTCTGTCAACTTGATGTAATTGTCCTTGAAGACTCCTCTGCTGGCTTGGCAGCTCTCCATGTGTCGGCCACCGACGATCGCCACCGGAACCAGCGCCTTCTCTCCCCAGTTATCCAGGGCGCCAACGATGTCGTCTCCGAATCACGCTTCTCGTCCATGAAAACTCCCTGTCCCATTGTGGCAATTGATGTAGTGGCCTAGCGGCCTCTCGCCTGCCGTTCCAAGGAAGCTCCCAAATCCTTGCCCTGGACATATGGTTCGGTTCTGGTGTGGAGCTCGAACGATCCATCGCGGGCATAGAGCTGTTTGGTGGCATTTTTCGCGATGCTCGTATTCATCCCGGCGACCTGGTCGCGTCGATAAATCCTCGCCGCAGGCTGTTTGTTAAGCAAGCCAATCAGCGCGAGCTTCGGCGTGATCGGAACCATGACAATCGTGCCCGCTAGGCCGAATCCCGGCGAATATGGGCGCCGGTCAGTTCCGTCAGCCCACGCCAATACGACCGGATCGTCGCAGGTCGCGTACGTGGTTTCTGGCGTGGCCGAGGCGAATGACCAGCTCCTGCGAGCCAGTTGCTCAACAGCCGTCGGGACCGCTTCGAGCTCCAATCCAATCAGGTAGGTCTGATCGATCGCGACCTTGTATTCGCCTCGATCGATGAAGTCCCTCATGTCCTCATAACTGATGTCATCGCGGATTGGGACGCCATTTGCTCGCGCCTGCTTCACCGAACCGTCGAAGCGATCCTTATCCTGCAGCATCATTTTCATCACGCCGTTGACGACTTTCAAATGAAAATTCTCGATCATTGACCTGAAGCGTGGATTACGCACGGCCACGTTCCCCATCAGAAGCATGACCGAAGAAAATGCGCGTCCGATGGGAAGCTGTTCGCCTCTATCACCTCGGCGAGATGCACTGAGATTTCACCCTCGATCTCGGCCATCCCGTCCTCGACGTGGTTCGGATCATAGCCCTCGACATCGATCCGGAAGAAGTGGCGCCGGCTGCCGACGTTCCGGACCAGGGTCTCGAACGATTTTCTCGTCGATTGATCGAAGCAAAAGACCTTCGCCTTCCGTCCGTCACCCGCGGGACTGAAGTTCCTCAGATAGAACTGCGGAATGAAGTGGTGATTTGCCTTCCCTGCCATTATTGCCCGCAATGTTTGCAGACCCGCGGTGGTCTGACTTGGTCGATTAATGTCAATATCGCGCCTAGCACTACTTTGGCACTTTAGGCTCTGGGATATTCGCAAGGAGCATGTCACAGCGAGGACATCGTCGGGGTGGAGGTCGTGCGAAGATGTCGAGGATCGCTTGCCTGATGGCCGGCATGCTTGGCTGTGGTGGCGGTCCCGAGACTCTTTTTTTTCCGTCCCGCTGCTTTGAGGCGGCGGGATTGAAGGAAGGCGTAGGCGATCATCGTCATCAACGCATGTCGATGTAATCCCGTCCAGGATCTACCTTCGAAGTGGTCGAGCCCAAGCTCTTCCTTGAGCTGCTGGTGGGCCTGTTCACAGATCCACCTGGCCTTGATCGTGGCAGCGAGCGTCTTGATGGTGGCATCGGCCGGCAGGTTCGACACATAGTATTTTTGCTCCCCGGTCGACCGCCGCTCGCCGACGAGCCAAACCTCGTCGCCAGGCATGCATTGCATACGGTTATCGAGCATCCGGTGCTTATGGCCATCCGCAACACGGACACGACGGGCCGCGAAGAGACAGGTCAGCCGACCTTTGGTGCCCCGCCGCCAGCTGACCTTTTGCCATTTCCCTTCGGCCAACAACGTTTCAGCCGAGACCGGGGGCTGATCAGGGATGTGGTATTTGCGGGGCTTTCCGGCCTTCGCGACGGGGAAGATCAGGGCAACGTCGGCGGGATAGACGTTCTGGCGTCGCGACAGACCCACTGCCCACAGCAGACCGCGCTCACTCAAAGCCTGACGGAAGGGTCCGCTGGAGCCGTACCCTGAATCGGCAAGCACACAGCCAAAACGCGCACCGGAGGCGATGACGCGGTCGACCTCCTCGATTGCAATCTCCGGCTTTGTCAGAGCAGTCTGTCTATCCTTCGGCACACGAGCCCGCGCCATACGTTCAGGATCATCTGTCCAGCTCTCGGGCAGGAATAGCCGCAGGCCCACCATCACCGGCACCTCGCGCGACGCCAAGGTTACCGAGACCAGCGACTGACAATTGGCAGTCTTTCCGAGCGACGAGGCATATTGTGGCGCGACGCCAACCGAGTGACGTCCCTTCTTGGGCAATGCCGTATCATCGATGACAAGAAAACCCGCCTCATCGCCAACCAGGCCATCTGCCTTCTTCAGCAGGGCAGCCTCGAGTGGAGCACTGTCCCAAACTCCGGCAGCGACGAAATGATGAAGCTGATCGTAGCCGACCTCGCCAGCGCGCGCCGCCATCGGCTGAACGCTCTTGCGGTCTCCTGGACCAATCAAACCCGCGACATAGAGAGGACACATCCGCGCCCGCGTCTTGTGCCCTAGCGCCGCGACAAACGGCGCAAGCCAGCGCGCCAGATCAGCTTGCCAGTTCCCATCCATGGCCGGCCCCTCCAAAAGCCGACCTCCTATGAATCACCGAAGACGCCTCTTGGGAATCCTGAAAGTGCTCGCCCGCCAAAATCTGCCAAAGTAGTGCTAGTACCTGGACAACGAACGGCTCCTGCTCTTCGTGGTGGGTGACATCGATCGCCGCCCAAATCAAACCGAGCGTTAGAAGCGTTTTTTCTCGGAGATTGATGTCCAGCTGCTCGCGGGTCATATCCGGGGCGCCGCCATCCTTGGCGTAGAGGGCCTCATCCCGAAAGCTCGCGCGCTTGTGAACATAATCAACCATTGTCTCCGGCGCTGGGAACCTGGTGACGAAGGCCGCATGCGCAGCATAGGAGGATGGGTCGTCGCCATCTTCGTTGAACGAAAACAGCCGAAGTCCAAGAGGATGAAACACCTCGTCCTCTCCGGATCTGAATCTTGCTCGAAGATCATCGCTGGCGGAATTGTGAGCGATCGCCAGCCCGATTTGTCCCGCGTGATCTGAAATGGACCTGGGCGTAGGCCGAGACCACAGCTTTCTGAGCGTGATCCCGGACATTGATCTTCTTCGCCCAGGAACCGTAACCACTGGCCTTCGCCGAAGCGATGAACGAGGCTACCGCTTCTTCCGTCGCATGCGTCGCACAGAAGAAAGGCGACGGTATGTGAAATGTCAGCGATCTTCTGTGCTCTTACCAGGTGGTTGCGAGCGTTCATAGCACAGGCCAAAGCCCGTCCTGACAAGCGTTGATAGACCCTCCTAGAGACCCAATCCGCGACGGGATTATCAATCAACGACTTCACAACCACTATTAGTGTCCTGATTTGGAGACGCAGACTCGCCGCTGGCACCATCCACACAAAGGTTGGGGATGCCAATGGCTCGGGCGACCCGAGAACATGAAGACTTGTGTATCGCGCGCAACAGTGGCTACCCGTCAGCCGCCGCATCGGTCGCCCCAACTGTGGATCATCGTCGGTTAATTTTGCTTTTGCTTTGTTCACGATAGCGCCGTGGCTTATACTAAGGGCTGAAAACCAATCCCATCCGAGGGCGAGCGGAGCGCGAGAATGGACGACTTGCGAGACTTTACACTCGCGGAGTTCCTGACGGATCAAAGCACGAACTTTAAGTCCTCCCTCCCCGTAGCGCATTCTTCTGAGTCGAGTAATTTGATCAGAATGCTGACGGGTGGAAAGATCGCAGTTACCGAGTGCGATACGTTCACATCGGAAAAGCTAGCGTACTTTTTCTACGGTCGTCCCGCGTATCGAAAGACCTACGACAAGCCGAAGAACTGGCAGCTGCCATTCGTGCTCGTTCTTAAAAGCACCTGTCTACTAAATGTTAGACGCATCTATCCTTTTGATTCTGGCGCCTACTTTTCGGGTAGATTCCCCGAGTACCTAACGGGTTTCGACCCAAAGGGCTATGAGCTTGCAGGGCAAGGCCTCCCAGTTATCGATCTGCTGATCGATATCTTCTTTGGTACCGATTCTGATTACATGCACGGTGTAGCTAAGCCGGTCGACGAGGTGAAACAGCGCAGAAAACTAGACATACGCCATTCCGAGGTCGAGGCCCTATGCGCCATGTACAATCGCGACCAGTTGAAGGCGGACGACCGAGCGCTCGCAATCGAAATCCAAACCAATACGGACGTGCCTATCAAGGACGATCTGTTGGGGATAGTTATGCCGAGGCCATACTTCGAGGACAAGGAATTGAAAAAGCGATTGAAATCGGTGCCAGGTTTGATCGTGAAGCCATATGACGTCTGGCCCCTAAGCACCGAGAGCTATATGGGGACAATCTATGAAGAGGTGTTGAAGATTTATCGGAAGCTAGGATTCGTCAATGGATGACTCCTACACCCTTTATGGCTGCATTGATTTCGATACCGATTCCTACGCGATATCAGTCCCTGTTCTAAGGCGCCGAGAAGCCAACTACGTCTACATACCAAAAACGGACAACTTCTTTATCGTTCTGGATTTCTATGAAGTTCTGGAGCTGGGATACTCGGTCAAACATATCGATTTCAAAGACCAGGTGCCGGTTACGATAGGTGAGAAGGCTCCAGTCCCTGTTATCGAGAATGGCAGGGTATTTCTGCTCGATGTCGATTGGAGTGAGCAGGTAATCCGTACTCGCCTGCCCGCCCTAGGCAACGAGGCAGTTAAGGCGTTTGTCTCCTTGAGATCGCGGCTCGCTGACATCGCTACCGAAAGCGCGCATGCCGGGCTGGACGCTGCAATGGACGATCTACTCATAGATCCTGTGCGGTCGCGTTACTGGATCTCAAAGTTCTCTGCACTGGTTCGGTCAGCGTTCGAACATGGCCCGCCGCCTGGCGCGGCTGTAACAAGAATAGAGGCGGCGCGAGTGGAATGGCTTGAGAAATTCGCTGCAAAATCGCCCCTAAAGCTGGTTCATAGTATCCTGGATGTTCCAAATCTCAGTGTTCAGCCACAGACGGCAAATCGCGTACTTCTGAATCGCTTCGAAAGTATCCTGCTTACCAAGGGAATTCATGTACCAAATGTGGAGCTTCGGGCCTACGAGAAGATGTTCCCTAGTGGCATCTTTGATGCGATCAGGAAAGAGACAGGTGGGCAGTACGACTATTGGCGTCGTAGATCGGATATATCAACTTTTATTGCGCAGCAAATGTATACTATGGCATATCCATCTGATAGCACCCATGGTCGAGTAAGCGATCCGAAGCAATGGGCTGTATCAACACTTTCGCACTTGCTCCTGTTTTTCGAGGTCGTGGAAGGTGACGACACTGGGCTCGATAATTCTATGCAATATCTTCTTCCCCTTTACGACAAATGTCTTGAACAGGTTACAACAATGGTTGGAGATCGCTATCGCTTGTCGACCGCGATATTCGAACATCCGCATCCGCCTTCATCGCGATTTTTGATTGATCTTCTCCGGGCCTTAAACATAGCCCCCGTGCTGAGGCCGCAGCAACCAGAAGACTGGCTGCCGGTCCTCGACGAGATAATTTACGCGTACCGAAGGCTCGTGATTGTGTCCAAGATCGTTCACCCTTTGACCAGGCGTCTGTCTGATCAAGAGGTAGCATTCAAAGAGATCGACCACGCCTTGATGGATGCGATCAAGAAGGCGCAGAGTACCAAGAATATATCTGCTCTACGAGAACTATTACTACCTAGAACCGTATTGGCTTCGCGTTCTGATTGAAGAATTGCGGGCGCGTCTATCGATCCTTGCTAAGCGCTTTGTTGAGCGCCTCGGTCAGCTGCCAATTTGGCGACAAGCTGGGAACTCCATGCTTTTAGCTCCAAAATGCCGCTTCAACGGTGCGTTTGGATGTCCGCTTATGGTGATGTTGTAGGTACGCATCCGGTGAAGACCGCAGACGTGCGCATCCGGCAGCCAGGAGAACCTGAGCACCGGAGTGCTGGGGTCAAGCTTTCTTTGGGGAGACGCGATGATAT
>NZ_JAMYVA010000105.1:0-6260 GCF_040323505.1 Mesorhizobium sp. M0040 | reverse complement strand
TAGTTCACTTCACATGGGCCGGGTGTGACGAGATGGATGAAGTCACAGGCGACGGCTATGCCGAATTGCTCGACGACGGCTCGATCGAGATCACATTCGCCTATCACAACGGCGACGAGGCCATCCTCAAGGCAATACGTCAGACTTCTTCAACAGCCTGTTATAGCAGGTTCCTCACACCCCCAGTTTTTGAGATTTTTACTGTGAACCTTACGTGCTGCGATTATTAAATTAATATAACAGTATTCATGACATAGTAGCATACTATTAACAATTTAAGTATTGTTCTCGGCGAAAATCCGATACATACTTTTTCTATACTGAACTCGTGCGAAGGACAGATCCATGTGCACTACCGACGAAGAATCAGGTATCACCACCCTGCCGGAAATTTCACTGGCGAAATTGACAGCTGATGAAACGCGAGGTGAAGAGCGCCAGCGCCTGGAAATGGCCTGCCAGGAGTACGGGTTCTTCTGCCTCGTTGAGCACGGCATCCCGAAGAAACAGATCGGACAAGCCATTGAGGCTTCCCGGCATTTCTTCGCCTTGCCACAGTCCATCAAGGAGCGCTACAGTCACGCCGCTCAAACCGTGTATCCCGCTGTCGCCCGTGGATACGGCCCTTTGCACGGCGAAATACTGCATCCCGAGGCTCACACCGATCCAAAGGAATTGTTCAGCCTGGGAATTGAGAACGAAGGAGACCGGCGTCCATTTGCTGGAGCAACGCGCTTTCCGGATGACGCCTCGGCTCCGGGTTTCGCGCGAAGCCTGCTTGCTTTGCAAGCTACCGTACTCAACGAGGTTGTCCCGCAGATCGGGACCGCGCTTGCCGACATGATCGGCATGGAGCAAGGCTGGTTCCAACGCCATTTCAGCCCGCCGACGCTCATGCAACGCGTGATCCGGTATCCAGCTCGCGGCGGCAAGTGCGGCAAGCACACCGATGGTGGCTTCTTCACGCTTGTGCTGCAGGAGGAACTCCCTACGCGATCCTTGCAGGTGTGGCTCCGCGGACGCTGGATGCCAGTGCCGAGCCTGCCCGACAGTCTCGTAGTCAATTTGGGCGACATGTTTCAGGCCTTGAGCGACGAGCGCTTTAAGAGTACGCCGCATCAGGTCGCGCACAGTGGTCTGAGTGACCGAATTTCGCTTCCTTTTTTTATCTACCCCGACATCTACACTCGCCTAACTTCGCGGCAAGGGCGGCACTCGTTCGGCGTGGCGGAAATGATGCTGCGCAACATGGAGTCAGTCGCAGCCGGGACTGGCGCCGGACGCGCGCGAGAGTTATAGCAAGGTTGGCTTTCCCAAGGAGGCAACGTGATTGGGGCACCTTTGGATTAGTGCACTGGAAGAACTCTCCCACTAGCCAATTCGTCGCGCATCACGCGAAGCGCGACGGTCTGCAACGCGCCTCGATTTAAAGGGCGCTGATGCAGTCCATTGTACTGTGCCTACGCTAGATCCACGCGTACTTTCAGAAAGCTGAAGTGCCACGGTTCTCCATTGTGCCGCTTCACGGAGGCGATGATTTTGGATAAAGGAAGTGGTGCGATCAGCCCGGGGTGAACGACCGTGATCTCCACACTGGCGGCACGCCCGCCTGTGTATTCGCGGGTTCTTTGGTTATATCGCGGAACCGCGATCGGGCTAGGATTAGCCTTCGCGCTCTGTTCCGCACCCGTAAGCCGGTAGCGACATCCTTCAGACATCGCTTACATCCATCGCGGATGGAAGTTTATTTTTCGGTCATTGCAGCACTCCACCCGACCTAATTGTTTGCCTCAGTCGATGAGACGTATCTCCACGTGTGGCGAGTGATTTGAATTTAATAGCCTGTAAGGGCAGGAGAATGCTCATGTGCCTGAGCCATGATCTGAACAACGCGTTGCAATCAACCCAGAATTGGATTAGCGATCTGATGTGGAGACTTCGCTGGCATGATCGAGAGCGGGTCTACCAAGCCCTGATTGCGACGCTGCACGCGTTGCGCGACTTCCTCGATCGCGACGAGGCCGTTTACATGGGCGCACAGTTGCCAACCTTACTGCGCGGTTTTTACTACGAGGGCTGGCATCCCGGCCGCCGCGCCATAGCCACAAACCGAAGTTTGTTTCTCGACCGGATCCGCGACGGAGTCCACCGTGACCCGGCGGTGGATCCCGAAGAGGTTGCCCGCTCGGTCCTAGGCCAATTGGCGGACCGTTTATCGGCAGCAGAGATCCAAGAAGCCAAGGCGGCCACTCCAAGTGTGCTGCATGACCTTTGGCCATGCTCCGACAGACGTTTGCCCCCATGAGCGTACCAACCCAGTCCCCGAGGGGGAGCCCTTCGATTAGGAAACCAGTCTGACTATCCTTCCTTGACTCCGAAAGCGGAAATGGCCAGAGGACGTCTTCACTTCCCCTTTGCACCAGTGTCGCAGTGCAGTTCATAGGAGCGCAACACTAGAGCACGTCCTGTTTAATCCGGTTCATATCCTGCGGCTTTGAAGTAGTTGGCGCATTCGGCTGGGGTGAAGAGGTCGACGACCGCGCCGACCCGCATCCCAGAGAGCCTTGATGGTTCTCTCGGCCTTTGCTCGCAGCAGCGCCTTGAGTTTGGCGAAGGCGTTCTCAATCGGATTGAAGTCGGGACTGTAGGGCGGCAAGTAGAGCAGGCTCGCGCCTGCGGCCTCAATCGCGTCGCGCACGCCGGCGGCCTTGTGGGCGGGCAGGTTGTCCATGACGACTACGTCGCCCTCCGACAATGTAGGGACCAGCACCTGCTCGACATAGGCCAGGAACACGTTGCCGTTCATGGCGCCGTCGTAGACGAAGGGCGCAGTCATGCCCGTCAGCCGCAGCGCTCCGGTGAAGGTCGTGGTCTTCCAGTGGCCATGCGGCACGCCGGCCCGGCAGCGCTCGCCGCGCGGCGCTCTTCCACGCAGGCGGGCCATCTTTGTGGAGAGGCCGGTCTCATCGATGAACACGAGCTTCGCCGGATCAAGATCGAGCTGGTCGTCGAACCAGTCCCGGCGCCGCTTCAGGATGTCGAGGCGACCCTGCTCCAGTGCGTGCGCGGACTTTTTTTGAATGTCCAGCCGCGACCGCGAAGCCAGGCGCTCAAGGCGCTGCGGCTGATCCGAACTGACTGCTCGGCGACGAGCCGCTCCACCATCTCGTTCAGCGTGATGTCCTTGCGCTCCTCGATCAGCCCGACGATGAAGGCTTCATGCGCATCGAGGCTGGAGGCGCGGCGGCGGCCCTGCGGGCGTGGCGCCAGTTCGCCGATCTTCGCCCGCGCAATCCAGCGGATCGCGCTGGACACTCCCACGCCGAACCGCGCCGCCGCTTGCCGCGCCGACATGCCCTCGTCCGAAGCCTTCAAGACCCGCGACCGAAGATCACCGCTCAATGCTCTTCCCATCGTCCACCTCCATCGAGGTGGATGTTGAATCAGCACAAAACGCAGCCGTCACATCACAATCGATTCATCGATCACAGGACGTGCTCTAGTCGACGTCCTGAACCCGGAGTGCGAAATCTACGAGCATTAGCTTTTGGTGCCTTTGGGTGCTCGGCCCAATCGTTCCCGGTCTTCCGATGAAGCCGGTTGCCTGCACGCCCGCCTCGGGCTGGGAGAAGGGTCAGGTCGAGAACTAGGTCGGGGTGGTGCGCGAGCGCATCTAGACGCTGCGGCTGCGCTTCAAGACCTGAACGCCTGGCTGCATGACAAGTGCGTCGCCTGGGTAGAGAACGGAGCGATCGTCGCTGCAGGCCTTGTGGCCGAGCGCGCAGGCCAGCCGGCTTTTGCCGACTTCTGAAGGGCCGCAGATGGCCAGATTGTCATGAAGTTCTCCTCGTCAGTTGTAGTAGCGTGAGCCTCAGATGTTGGGGTGATCGATGGGATCTCGTGCCGCCGGACGCGATGCCGCCGTCTGGTCGAGCCGGTTGTCGAGGATCGACTGCACGGAGCCGTAGGTGCGCGCGCCAATCTCGAGCGCGCGCGCGAAGCGGTGTTGACCGGATGATGCCCAGGCAGCAGGCCCGGAAGCCCTGCTCGGGATGCGGGCGATCGGCACGAATTGCTCGCACAGCAGCGCTGCGTTGCAGCCGACCGCGGAGGCTTCGCGGGTGGTCCGCTCGATCGTCCAGTCGGCAAACCTTCGATGAGGACGGCATGGACTGCGGAGCAGCCCCTTGGGGGCTTCGCTCCGCATGGCCATTGGAGCTGACCTTTCTCGGCGCGCTGCGGTTCGATCGACTGCTGCACATTGCGTCTTTGATGGTACGATCAACGGACAGTGTTTCCGCGCCTTCTTGGAGCAACTCCTCCTCCAGTGCCAGACATCGTCGTCATGGCAACCTTGGCTCCCAGATCATCGGCGCGGCTGTCTCTGGTTGTTGTCGCCATATTCGCCAGGATCAATCCGATCGAGCAGGCCTACGCAAGATAAAGCACTGGATGGGGACTGCTCAGAACCGGACCGTCGGTGACACATGGCGACGCATTGGCCTCCTGGTCTCACGATAGAACCCGCCGAATGCTAAAACTCGCAAACGCCGGATACGCTTCCGTCAAAAACTGGTGGTGTTTTCACCAATGTCAATGCCGCTCGAATTTTCGCCAAAAGTGCCGAAGTAAAATTCCCCAGTTTCGCCGCTCGGACTGTCGCGGAGGGGTGTCCATTTTCGGTGGCCGGCCGCGCGGCCGCGATTGTCGGCGGCGTGATGGAGGCTTTTGATCGCAAGTGTTCGGGCATGAGCTCGGCGTGCTGGCGGAGCCGACAACTCGATCCTTCGATCTGGACGACGACCGCATGGTGAAGCAGGCGATCGGTCGCGACGACAGGGTCGCCGAAGACCTCGCCCCATTCGGCGAAGCCGCGATTTGAGGTGAGAATCATGGCGCCCTTCTCGTAGCGGGCGTTGACGAGGTGGAAGAACAGATTGCCGCCACCGGGCAAGTAGCCGATCTCATCGACAACGAGCAGAGCAGGCCGGCAGAAGAAGCGGATGCGTTCCTGCAGGCGGCCTTCGCGTTCGGCCCTTGCCAGTGCGGCGATGAGTTCGGCGAGCGGGCAGAAATAGACGCTCTTTCCAGCCCTTCACAGCCTCGACGGCAAGTGCGATGGCCAGATGGCTCTTGCCTGTGCCGGGCGGGCCGAGGAAGTGGACGACCTCGCAGCGGGCGACGAAGCCGAGTTGGGCGAGCGTGAAGATTCGATCTCGGTCGAGCGAGGGCTGGAAAGAGAAGTCGAAGCCGGCGAGCGTCTTGATCGTGGCCAGACGCCCCATGCGCAGTGCCGTCTTGATCCGGCTGTTCTCGCGGAGGGTCAACTCTTCCGAGAGGAGGATGTCCATGGCTTCGAGGGCGGCGATCTCGCCTTGCTCGAGCCGGCGCACGATATGATCGAGCGCTTCGAGCGCCCGCGGCATCTTCAGGCCGACGAGGTCGTGGCGGATCCGGTCGATGGTGGATGGCGTGGTATCGAGCGCATTCGTCATGGATGCTGCTCCTTCGCCATCACCCGGGCGACGGCATCGTAGAAGGCCAACGGGCGCTGAGCGACCCTGTCGCCTGAGCCATGAAGGATGACCTCGTCGTTCCTCAGTCTTTGTCGGCGCTTGTGGACGTGGATGTTGCGATGCCCGGGCTCGACATGACGCTGGTGCCGACCTTCTAGAATGGGATGGATGGCAAGCAGTGCGCCGTCCTCGAAGATGCGTACCTCTTCGGCCAGAGTGTGCACCTCGACGACACGGCGCCTGGTGGCGTCGGGCACGCTATAGAAATTGCCGCCGACGCTGACCATGCCCTCCCGGCTGATGCGTCGCTCGAGCTTCAGGACCGATCGGAAGGGAGCCAAAGGCAGCGGCCGCAGCGCTGCCCGCTCCTCGGCAAAAGCTTCGTTGACGACACGCCGTGTGGTTGCGTGAACTCTCGGGTTTGCGACCGTGTCCAGCCAGTGACGCAACTGCGCATTCAAGTCTTCGAGGTTGCGAAAGGACAGGGCCAGGAAGAAGTCCTCGCGAATGTAGCGGAACGGTCGCTCGACCTTGCCTTTCGTTTTGGCGCGGTAAGGCCGGCAGGCGGGATGGAAACCATAGTGGCGGGCAAGATCGACGAGGGCACGGTTGTAGACGATGCCGCCGGTATCGCCTTCGCCGAGCGCCGCCCAGCGCCTCGAAAGCCCCAGCATGGCAGCGCAAGACAGTCGGCAGATCCTGGCGGACGACGAAGCGTGCCCAAATAAGGCGACTGAAGCCAAG
>NZ_JAMYVA010000104.1:0-6538 GCF_040323505.1 Mesorhizobium sp. M0040 | reverse complement strand
TCATCGTGTCCTCGGGATCGAAGTCGCGCCAATCAGAGTATGGGAGCTCGCGGAGCGACTGCACGGCGTAGTCGTATTGTTCGGTGTGTCCGCCATCCACCAGGAGGCGTGCCACCCGTTCCGGTTCGGCCGCGCAGATGTCGGCCGATTTGATGATGGCCCGGATGACGCGCTTGGTGGCAGCTGGATTTTTCTCGGCATACGCAGCGTTGACCGCCAGCATGCAGCAGTAATATTGCGACCACGGCCGGTCCTTGGAACTGTCGAGGATGACGTGGCCGACTTTGCGGGCGCGGAGGTCTTGAGCCTCAGGCGGAAAAGCCAGGAAGGCGTCGACCTTGCCCTCGGCGAAGAGCTCCGCCGGCTTTGCCTCGCCGACGATCCATTCGATGTCGCGTTGCGGATCGAGGCCGACATAGGTCGCCATGGCACTGACGAAGATATGCGGATCCGACGATAGATTGCCGCCGACGCCGACTTTGCGGCCCTTGAGATCCGCGATGCTCTTGATGTCCTCGCGTCCGAACAACTCGTAGCAGCCGACATGCACTCCGGAGATCACCTTGATCGGGGCGCCAGTGTCGACTGGAATGATTAGGGCCGTGGCAAAGTCAATGCCGAAGTCGATGTCGCCGCGCGCCAGCATCTCGGTCTGGGCGATACCAGCTTCGGCGGCCACGAAGCCGAAATCTGAGAACCCCTCTGCGCGGATCAGATCCTCGGCGACGTACTGCGGAGCAATGCAGATACCGGGCGCCGCCGCAAAGCGGGCGATTGTGGTTTCAGGTGCCGCTTCGGCGGCGGCCGCGTTGCGGCCCTTTGCAAGACCCACACCTGCGAGCGCGGACAGGCCAGTGAGGAAACGGCGGCGGTTCTGGATGATCTGCATAAGCCTTTCCTTCCCTGATGGGACACGACGTTCGGCGATTGCCTACGTCTTCAACTCCTGCTTTAGTTGATAGAGAAAGCGCCAATCCGTTCCGGTGGCGATTATCTCTTGCGGGCTCGACTTGATCATGCCCGTTTCGTACATGCGCAGCGCGTAGAAGCGCATCGAGGCTTCGGCATCGAAATCCCGCCATCTGTCGTACCGGAGGTCGCCAAGCGTTTGCAGCGCGAGTTCGTAGCTGGGGACGAAACCTCGATCGACCAGCTGCCCTGCAGTCCATGACGGATCTGAGACACAGAGGTCGGCGCCCTTGAGGATGGACCGCAGGACGCGCTTTGTCGCCGCCGGGTATCTGTCTACATAATCCGCAGTCGCGGAAATCATGCAGCAGAAGTGCTGCGACCACGGCGGGTTGGTGGTCGAGTTGAGGATTGTGTGGCCTACTTTCCTGGAGCGAAGTTCCTGCGTGCGGGGCGGTTGGCCGAGCACTGCATCGTACTTTCCTTCGACGAAGCCTTCCGCAAAATTGTGCTCTTCGATGACCCATTCGATGTCGTTGACGGGATCGAGCCCAACATAGGCGGCCATCAGAGAAACCAACACGTGTTGCGGCGAATCAAGCGTAAAGACCCCAACCCGCTTTCCACGCAGGTCCGAGACGCCTTTGACGCTGTCGTTGGCGATCAGTTCGAGGCACCCGGAGTGCAGTCCGCTTAGTACCCTGATCGGCACTCCTGCATCGATCGACGCCAGATGAATCGGCACATAGTTCACACTGAAATCCGTCTCGCCGTTTGCGATCCACGCGGAATGATCAACCTTCTTGTCACCTTGCACATAGCGGACATCGGTGAATCCCTCGGCGCGCAGCATCTCTCCGGCGAGGTACAGGCCCGCCCAGCAATAGGCGCCGCCGATGTACCGCGGCAGGCGGACCGAGGTGGTCTCCGGCAGCGGCTCAGCCCAGGCTTGCGTAGAGGTGCCGATAAGGCCCGCGGCGCCGGCTGACGCAGCGCCGGCTAGGAAACGGCGGCGGTTCTGGATGATCTGCATAAGCCACTCCTTCCCTCGATAGGGCGCACGGCATGATGGCGATTGCCTACGTCTTCAACTCCTCCTTCAGTTCGCTGAAGAAGCGCCAGTCGGTGCCTTGGGCCAAGAGCTTCTGGGGGGTGCTCTTGAGCATCCCGACCTCGTGGAGGCGCAAGGCGTAGAAGCGCAGGGTGTCCTCAGCGCTATACCCACGCCAACCGTAGGGGAGCCCCTTTATGACCTGGAGGGCATGGTCATAGCGCCTAGTATAGCCCTGCTCCACCAAGTACTGCGCGGACTGCTCCGGCTCGCTGGCGCAGAAATCCGCCGCTTTCAAGATGGCGCGGAGGGCGCGTTTGGTGGCCACCGGATACGTGCGGACGAACTCCCGGTTCCAAGCCAGCATGCAGCAGAAGTATTGCGACCAGGGCCGGTCCACGGTGCTGCTAATCACCACATGGCCGATCTGCCGCTCCCGCATCTCCTGCGGTTCGGGGGGAAAGCCTAGGTAGGCATCGATCTTCCCCTCACTTAGGAGCCGGATGGACTCGGGTCCCGGATGCGTGACGAAGTGTATGTCCTTATGGAGGTCCAGGCCCACATAAGCCGTCATAGCGGCGAGAAAGACGTATCGGCTGGAATCTAGCGCTGGCACGGCCACGGTCTTCCCCTTGAGGTCGCGGATCGACTGGATGCGATCGGTGCCGAACAGCTCAAAGCAGCCGACGTGGAGTCCTGCCAGGATGACGATGGGATCCCCCGCTTCCAGGCTGAGAAGGAGCGGGGCGGCGAAATGCGCACTGAGGTCGGCTTCACCAGAGGCGAGGGCCGGCGCGATGTCTGCGGTCCCCTCTTTTTGGAGGTAGTGCACCTCAGTGAACCCTTCGCTGCGCAGCAGTTCTTCGGCTACATACTGGGGGGCCTGACAGATGCTGGGAATCCGGACGAGCCGGATCCGCGTCGTCTCAGGCGGTGGCTCCGCAGCGGCTCGCCTGCGGACGCTAGTCGTTTCCGGCGGTGGCTCTGAGGGGAGCGATTGCTGGACCCCGACTAGGCTCGCGGCGCCGGCTGCCGAAAGGCCGGCCAGGAAGCGCCGGCGGCTCTGGATGATTTCCATGTCCACGTCTCCCCTTGAGACAAATGGGATCAGGTTTTCAGCTCACGCTTCAACTCGTCGAGGAAGCGCCAGTCCGTTCCGTCGGCGATGATCTGTTGCGGGCTCGATTTGATCATGCCCGTCTCCTGCATGCGGAGTGTGTAGAACCGCAGGGAGTCTTCAGGATCGAATTCCCGCCACCGGTCGTACCGGATATCCTTCAGCGTTTGGAGCGCGTAGTCATACGATGGGACGAAATCGCGATCGACCATCTGCCGAGCCACCCGCTGCGGATTCGACACGCAGAGGTCAGCGGCCTTGAGGATGGATCGCAAGACCCGCTTGGTCGCCACCGGGTACCTATTCACGTAGTCCGACGTCGCGGAGATCATGCAGCAGAAATACTGTGACCATGGGCGGTCGACGGCATTGTTGAGGATGGTGTGGCCGATCTTCTTGGCGCGCAGCTCCTGCGGCTGGGGCGGCGTGCCGAGGAATGCATCGATCTTTCCTTGGACGAAGAGCTCCGTCGGGGTGGCGTCTTCAGTCAGGACCCATTGGATATCGTTCACGGGATCGAGCCCGACATAAGCGGACATGAGAGTCAGCCACACGTGTCGCGAGTTATTGAAACCATCCACGCCCACCCTCTTGCCCCGCAGATCCGCGACGCTGCGGATGCTCTCCTTGGCGATCAGTTCGAGGCATCCCGAGTGCAACCCGGTTAGCACCTTGATCGGCACGCCGGCATCGATCGACGCGATCTGATTCGGCGGAAAATTCACAGAGAAATCGGTCTCACCGCGTGCGATCCATTCCGATTGGTCGACGCTTCTGTCGGCTTCCACGTAGCGAACGTCGGTGAAGCCATCTGCGCGCATCAGTTCTCCGGCGATGTACGCGCCTGCCCAGCAGTAGGAACCACCAACCCACCGCGGCAGACGAACCGTCGTTGTTTCCAGCGACGGCTCCGCGTGGAGTGACTCCGGAAGACCGACGATGCCGGCAGCGCCCGCCATTGCAGCGCCGGCCAGGAATCGGCGGCGGGTTTGCATGATCTGCATCCGAACGCTCCTCTTCCGAATCGCAAACGACAATTCTGGCCGGAACCGAGCAAAAGAGGTTCCGGCAGAGGCAGATGGTCTCGTGGGCGCGACGAGTAGTTGTGGATTCTAGCGCGCCCAGTCCGCTGCGGGAGTCTTGCGCTCTCAGTCGCCGGCTCATTTATTAGCAACCGACGATATGCCACGATACGCCCAATTTGTGTTGGCTGCGAGCGCAAAACTTACTCGCGTCAAACGTCACGCCAGCGCCTCGCTGTCAGGGAGACCGTTTGCGCGGTTGCGAATGCCACTTCGAGTTTCTTGCGACCGTTCCGAATGATCGCACAAAAGTCTGTTTCGGGTCAGATTGAGAAACTGAAGCTGGCTTACAGACGTCCGCTATCGTCATCCTGAGGTCCCGGAGCCGCCATTCCGCTGTCGGCCCCAAATGCGACACTTGGAGGTTGGCTCGGCGAGAACAGATCTTGGCGCAAGCACGACAACGCTGAATGTCGTTTCGGTTCCTCGTAAGAAGGGCGACTTACCACGTGGCCAGGTCCGCGTCGTGCGATACGGACTGAGATACAAACTGTGATACAAATCGCTATGGAATTCTAGAAAAAATTCTTTAAAATCAATATGCGAACCGGTGCGGCGATGCTTCTCGACCGCACCATCAAATTCGAAAGCGGAATCTCTTACACGTTGAACTTCGAGCACGGCGGGGAGCGTCCTTGTCGGGGCACGTGCCCTTTGCCTGATTACGATCGCGAGTTTTGCCCATGCGAAGAGGCCATCGGCGGGCATGGCCATCTATCGATAGGCGCACATGATTATTCGCGCACCAGGCGTCCGGTCGCCCACCAGATCACCGACACAACAATGATTGATGCGTAGCCGTCCACGGCATAGTGCCAGCCAGTGAACACCGATCCGTACAGGATCAGGGCTGCAAAGGTCCAACCGAGAACGAGCCGGCGCTGGGTGTGGTTCGAGGGGCAGCTCGATCTCGACCCTGATCGGATGGCTCATGGCCTATGGTCCAGCGACGACCAAGGGTGGCCCGGTAATCTCCATATCGAATTAGCACCTTTGCGCTTGCCTTGAAGGCATTCTATCCTGGACGGTAGTATCCGCTCGTGGGCATAGAATGTCGGTACTGCCTTCCTTAAGAATTTACGCGCCGCTCAACGCGGTGCTGGCTGCGACTGGGCTTGTGGCGGTGGCTACGCTCACGACACCGGACCTGTCCGGACGAAGCAGACTGGCTTTGGCTGCCGTGCTCGCAGTCATTTGGGGCGTCTATCTCCTGGAATTGGCCGAGAAACTGCTCAAGCGCCGGGCGGGAGACGTTCGGGACAGGACGCCGGCAATCGCCATTGATGTGCTCGCGGTTTTGGTTCCACTCGCCGCATTTCTGCTCGTCGGCACGCCCGACCGGAGCCTCTACTGTGCTGTCTGGCTGCTGAAACCGCTGCGCGATTCAACTTTCTTCCCGCTGCTGGGCAGAATCCTGACCAACGAAGCGCGCAATCTGATCGGCGTCGCCACGGTCTTCGGCGTCGTTCTTTTCGGTTTTGCGCTCGCAGCCTATGTCATCGAGCGCGACGTCCAACCGCAACAGTTCGGCAGCATCCCCCAGGCAATGTGGTGGGCGGTGGTCACGCTGTCCACCACCGGCTATGGCGACGCTATTCCGGAAAGCTTCGCCGGCCGCGTCCTTGCCGGGGCGGTCATGATGAGTGGCATCGGCATCTTCGCGCTCTGGGCTGGCATTCTTGCCACCGGCTTTTATCAAGAAGTCCGTCGCGAGGATTTCGTCCGCAATTGGCAATTGGTCGCCGCCGTGCCGTTGTTTCAGAAGCTCGGCCCGGCCACACTAGTCGAGATCGTGCGCGCATTACGACCTCGCATCGTGCCGGCGGGCGCTGTGATCTGCCGCAATGGCGAGACCGGTGACCAGATGTTCTTCGTCGTGGAGGGGCGCGTCAGCGTCGCGACGCCGAACCCGGTGGAGCTGGGCCCTGGCGCTTTCTTCGGCGAGATGGCGCTGATCACCGGCGAACCACGCTCGGCGACCGTCAGCGCCACAACGGTGGTCTCACTTCTGTCGCTACACTCGGCGGATTTCCAGATGCTGTGCAGCAGCAGCCCGGAGATCGCAGAAATCATCCGCAAGACCGCGCTCGAGCGGCGCAGTGCGGCACCTAAGGGTTGACCGTACTAGGTGTTCGTCAGAGGAGGATGTGATGGCAAGGCTGCCAGCTGCCTGCCGATGGTGGCTGGCTGGAACTACATGCTCTGCCGCTGCCGAACCACCCTCAATGCGAGCGCGACATTCGATTCGTGATCTCCACCTCATCCCCGTCCCGCGCAGCGGGTCGTCTAATCGCTCGAGCGTCAAGGGGGTGAGTGCAAGGCTGTCGTCCTTTCTGTCGATTCTCGTTCGTCCGCATGCCGGGTACAGGGTCGTCTACG
>NZ_JAMYVA010000103.1:0-6595 GCF_040323505.1 Mesorhizobium sp. M0040 | reverse complement strand
TCTTCTCGCGGCAAATATCGATCGCGAACGGGCAGCGAGGCGCAAAGCTGCACCCGACAATTGGCTCGCGCAGGCTTGGCACGATGCCGGGGATTTCTGGAAGGCGACGCTGTCGGCCGCGCCTCCGATCCGGTACCGATCGCATCAGACCCTGGGTGTAGGGATGCGCTGGACGCGCAAACAAATCTATCACTTTCGCTTGTTCTACGATCCGGCCAGCATACATGACAATCACGCGTTGGCATGTCTCGGCTACCACGCCAAGATCATGCGTGATGAACATCACGGCCGTTCCTGTGCGCTCTTTCAAATCAACGATAAGCCGCAGGATCTGCGCCTGGATAGTGACGTCGAGCGCGGTCGTCGGCTCGTCGGCGATCAACAGTTCCGGCGAGCAGGCGAGAGCCATGGCGATCATGGCGCGCTGGCGCATGCCGCCGGACATTTCATGAGGATAGTTGTTGACGCGGCGCTCGGGGTCCGCGATGCGGACCAGACCGAGCATCTCTTCGGCCTTCGCCCTGGCCACTGTGCGGGACGCTTTTGTGTGGATCTGCACCGCCTCCGCGATCTGCTGGCCGACCGTATAGACCGGGTTCAGGCTCGTCATCGGCTCCTGGAAGATCATGGCGATCCGATTCCCGCGGATCTGTCGCATCTCCCGATCGGACAGCTCAAGCAGATCGCGTCCATGAAAGCGAACCTCGCCGCCGACGGTCCTGGCGGTCAGCTTCGGGAGCAGGCGAAGGATGGAGAGAGCGGTAACACTCTTGCCGCACCCTGATTCGCCGACGACGCCGAGCGTTTCGCCTTTGTTGACCTGAAAGCTGATGCCGCCCAGGGCGAGGGTAACGCTGTCCTCGCCGTAGAAGTGCGTCTCAAGGTTTCGGATATCGAGAAGCAGGTCGCTCCCTACGATTTGATGCATCTGCATGTTAGCGCCTCCGCTTCGTGCGGGGATCGAACATATCGCGCAGGCCGTCCCCCAGCAGGTTGACGGCAAGGACCGTAACGGCAAGGCAAATGCCGGGGGCGAAGATCGTCATTGGAGCGGTGGCAAGATACAGCCGCGAACTGGCGATCATGTTGCCCCAGCTGGGGATCTCGGGCGGCACGCCGACGCCGAGGAAGCTCAGCCCCGCCTCTGTCAGAATCGCACTGGCGCAGACGGTAGCGCCCTGGACCATCAGCGCCGGAATGGTGCTCGGCAGGATATGCCGCCACAACACCTTGGGCAGGCGCGCACCGCCGCAGAGCGCGGCCTCTACATAGGGACGCTCGCGAACCCCCAGAACCACCGAACGAACCAGCCGCGCGACGGCTGGTGTCTCGGGGACCGCGATGGCGACGATAAGGATGCCGATTCCGGGGCCTGTCAGAGAAATGAGGGCGATCGCCAGCAGAATCGTCGGGATCGACATTAGGCCGTCCATTACTCGCATGACGAAGTTGTCGAAGCTGCGGCTGTAGCCGGCGACGACACCGATCAGAAGCCCGGCAAGAGCCGCGCACGTCGCCGATGTCAGCCCGACAATGAGAGAGATACGCGCGCCCAAGATCGTTCGCGCAAACACGTCCCGGCCCAGATTGTCGCTCCCGAACCACTTCTCGGCCGAAGGCGGCTGGAGGCGTCTGAACGGATCCATGTTCAATGGATCGCCGGCGTAAAGTGGCGCGGCGAGCGCCAGAATGATTAGGAGCGCCAGGAGGCCGCCCCCTATCAGGACCAGCGGATAACGCCTTGCTAGACGGGGAACGTCGGATAGCTGCAGCCGATCCATCGGCAAGGCTTCAACTGGTGCGGAGGAGAGTGTCATATCAGTACCGGATCCGGGGATCGATCAGCGTATAGGCCAGATCGACCGTGAGATTGATAAGGACGTACAGACCCGAAGTCAGGAGGAGAACGCTCTGGATTATGGGATAGTCGCGATTGTTAATCGCATCCACAACCAGACGACCGATACCGGGTATGTTGAACACCGTTTCCGTGAGGACGACTCCAGAGATCAAATAGGCGAAGCTTATGCCGATGACGGTCAGGATCGGGACGCCAGCATTCTTCAAAGCATGGTGGAAAAGCATGGCGTAGGACGAAGCGCCCTTGGCAGCGGCCGTTCGCATATAGTCTTCCGATAGGACCTCCAGCATGCTCGCCCGCGTAACCCGGGCAATAAATGCAATGTAGGCAAGACTAAGAGCCACTGTGGCCTGGACCAGGTGCATAAGCCAAGGCCCGAGGCCACCATCGATCGGCGCATATCCCTGGACCGGTAGCCAGTGTGTCCTGATGGCGAAGAAGTATATGAGAAAATAGCCGATGACAAAGACCGGGACGGAATAACCAAGTGCCGAAAAGGCCGCAAGGAGGCGGTCAACGAGACCGCCAGATCGCCACGCGGCAAGGATGCCGAAAGAAATCCCAACCGTCGCCGAAACGATCATCGTCAGGATTGACAGGGAAATGGTTGGTTCAAGTCGTTGCGAGATGAGCTCAAGAACCGGTCGCCCAGAAAAAATTGATATCCCGAAATCGCCGCTGAGCACGTCCCGCACCCAACGTATGAACTGAACAGGCATAGGATCGTTCAGGCCCAGCTGTTCTCGGATACTGGCGATCATCTGCGGAGTGGCATTTCTGCCGGCGATCATGGCCGCCGGATCGCCGGGCACAAGCCTGAGAAGCAGGAAGACGAAAATCCCGACCATCGCCATGACGGCGATGGTCGAAACACATCTGCGTAGAATGTAACTGCCCATTGTGTTTTCAGGCCTTCCGCATGTTCCACATCGGGACGATCTGCGGCATGGCGATAAGTCCTTTAAGGGTCTTACTGCGCGCGGCTGGCTGAACATATTTTCCCAACCGCACATTACCGACGAAGTCCCACCAGATCCCTTGCATCTTGCGGGCGAGCGCCTTGCGCTCGTCGAGCGTTGCGACATCTGCCAATTTTGCCCGCAGCGCTTCGTATTCGTCGTTCCTCGGCCAACCGTACGTGGCCTTATCGCCATTTGCGGCTAGCAGGGACGCCGAGAGCGGATTGCCGAGCGAATATTCAGATTCGTCCGTGATGAAGACGTTCCAGCCGCCGTTCTCAACGGGCCCCTTGTTCGCCCGACGCGTGGTTAGTGCAGCCCAATTCATCGGCGCGAGCTCGGCACTGATGCCAATCTTCCGCAGCGAAGCCGCCAGAAGCTGCGAGGCATTGTCGATCTCGGGCCAGTCGGTCGGATCGAGAATGATGACCTTTTCACCGGCATATCCAGCCTCCTGGAAGAGCTGCTTGGCTCTTTCCGCGTCGCCACCCTTCTTGTACCATCCCGTGTTCTCGTCGTTGGATATGAGCGTATCCTTGCCGAATATCGAAGTGACGGTGTCGATGTATTTTGGGTTGCCAAACGCGGCGCGCATGAACGCCTCCTGATCGATCAGGTGAAGCATCGCCTGGCGCGCCTTGACGTTGTCGAACGGCGGCTGCAGGAAGTTCATTTGCAAGACCACGTCCCGGCCCGTCTTGTCCAGAACTTCCAGTTCAAGGTTGGGATCGCTCTCGATCAATGGATAAAGATCGGCCGACGGATAGTCGAGATAATCAATCTCGCCTGCTTGCAACGCCGCCACCGCCGTCTGCTGGTCGGCGACAACATCCACGACGACACGATCGACCTTGACAATCTTCCCGCCGGCCAACCCGTCGGACGGCTCATTGCGGGGCACGTATTGTTCATTGCGGTCGTAGGTATAGTTTGCGCCCGGCCGGGCAAGGGCCTCATTGAACTTGAACGGCCCCGATCCGATTTTCGTTGTGACCTGTTCGCTGGCCGGGCGACTGGCGTCCTTCTCTCGCATGATGAACAGGCCTGGCGGCGTAAGATCCGCCAAGAGATCGATCAGAAGTCCCAAGGGCTCATTGAGCGTAATCGTGAAAGTCTTCTCGTCCTTCTTGGAGATGTCGCTGGCGCGCGTCATGATCAGCTGCCCACCAGAGTTCACCTGAGCCCAACGCCGAATCGAGGCGACACAGTCCGCCGCGGTGACTGGTGTCCCGTCGTGCCAGCCAAGGCCGTCCCGAAGCTCGAACGTATAAGTTTTCTTGTCGTCAGAAACGCCCCATTTCCCGACCATTTGCGGCTGCGGCATGAACTTGGAATCGAGCGCGAACAGCGTGTCGTAAATCGCCGCGCCGTGGTTCTGGGTGCCGACCGATGTCGTCCAGATCGGATCGAAGACGCTCAGGTCGCTCATCTTCCCCATGTGCACTGTCCGTGCGCCGCTTGACGCCGACTGCGCCCGCAGTACCGACGGAATCGACAAAGCTGTTCCAGCTGCTAGGCCTACCTTTACGAGATCGCGTCGAGAGATTTTCATGTTGCATTCCCCTTCTTGGTTATTGGCGTCATATACTAACGAATTCGCTTATTGAACCCCGCGGCTACGCGCTGTTTTTCGATGATTCTAGCCATAAAAAACTGCTTTGCTGTCCATATTCTTGTCTACGAATGTATCGTCCAGAGACTCACGAATCGCTTCGACGGGCCTACTTTGCTCGATCTGCTTACGGTCTATCCTAAGCTGCGGTTAGCGGCCGGTCGTTTGCGCGCTGCGCCAATTCCGCGAGAATCCGGATCCATGAGCGAATTCCCTTGTGGAAGGAGGAAAGGTCATACTTCTCGTTCGCGCTGTGGTGCCCGTTATTTGATCGCGCGAAGCCGATGGGCAGCGAATCTAAGCCCAGTCGACGCTTGATCGTATGAATAATCGGGATTGAGCCGCCACTTCCGATCAGGACAGGTTCTAAGTTCCACTCCTGCTTAAGAGCGACAAGTGCGCTGTCCAGATAAGGGCTTTCATACGAAATGACGGCTGGAGGGTATGTGGCATCGTCGTCGGAAAATTTCAGCCTGCAGTCGACTGGCGTTCTCGCTCGAATGTGATTACGAAACGCAGCACGAATTCGTTGCGGATCTTGGCCGGGAACCAGCCTGAAAGCAATCTTGGCAAGAGCTGTGGATGGAATGCTGCATTTGAACCCATGCCCATCATAATGCCCACCTGCAATACCGTAGATTTCGCAGGCCGGCCTCATCCAAATTTGCTCCAAAACAGAATAGGCAGTCTCGCCGGCAGATTGGGAAAGCCCAACGTTACTGAGATATGCACCTGCATCGAAGTCAAGCTCTGCCATGTTCGCTCTGAGCTTATCGTCAACTCTTGCTATATCGTCGTAAAATCCCTCAATTGCGACTTCGCCATTCGCACCCCTTAAGCTAGCGATAAGCTCAGCTAGGACTTGAATTGGATTTCGGGCGGCATTGCTATAATGGCCAGGATGCAAATCACGGCTAGCGCAGCTTATCTCTATCGTATCTTCCAATACGCCTCTAAACGTTACAACAATTGCGGGTACCGTATCTCCCCAAAGATAAGTATCACAAAGCAACATTACGTCGGCCGTCAGCTCATCTCCCGCTTCATCTAAAAATGATTCCATACTTTTACTGTCGTTTTCTTCCTCCCCTTCGAATAACATCGACACACTTAGTGGCAAGTGCCCCGTCACAGCCTTCCACGAGCGACATGCTTCAATAAATGTTAGAAGTTGTCCTTTGTCGTCTGAAGCCCCGCGAGCAACGATATGGGTTTCTCCATCGGGCTGCTCCTCGAGGCTCGGCTCGAATGGGTCGGACTTCCACGCATCGAGAGGCTCTACTGGTTGAACATCGTAGTGACCGTAGAACAAGACATGCGGTCCGTTCGCTTCCTTGTTGTGCGCGACCACCATGGGATTTCCGATAGTGGACCTAACGGACGCATCAAAGCCTATGCCCGACAGCTCATCTGAAATCCAAGAAGCTGCCTCGCGACATTGTGGCGCGTATGATGTGTCGCATGAAATAGAAGGTATTCGTAGGAATTGGAAAAGCCGATCAAGGCTAGCGCTCAGATTGGCGTCGGCATGCCTTAAAACCTTTTCGACAAGTTGCCGGGGCGCCCCACGGCTCACTTCCACGTCAGTGTTTTCCTCCAACGACATTTTATCTTCCTTTAATGGGCGGGAGCATGAGCGCGGCGATGCCACCATATTTTGTTGGTTCCAATTGCAATCGGACAACACGTTCCGCCCCGTCCCAGAATTCTTTGTCATCCTTTATGGGGTGGTTGACCTAGTCAATAGGAAACTCACAATATGGCAGTGTTTATTCCGAATTTTGATAATTTGTCGCCAGTCCAGATGGAACAACGCTTCGAGAAATAAGTCGGCCGCGGCCATTCGAGAGCGTTGCGTCTTCCAGGAGCTTTTCAGACCATAGACGATCGCCAGAAGGATACCCTCAGTACCGCGGTCTTGAGTTCGTTCATGAGCTGCAATTGTAGGATGCCATCACCGCTGTACCCCGGGAGGCGATCCTCCAGACATCCGTCGTTCACCTCCGTTCGCAACTCCACGGACTTTTTGAGTCGGAAAGACCTGGGCGGAAGCGCCACGCGGGCGGCGTGCGGTTTCGGGGCTTGTGTGGGGGCGGGGTTAACCCGGCGGCCCACAAATTTATTGACGATAACATGTGTGGTTGTTTGGCATAACCAAATATT
>NZ_JAMYVA010000102.1:0-6693 GCF_040323505.1 Mesorhizobium sp. M0040 | reverse complement strand
ACCGTCATATGTCCGCCGCTCCGCTAAACACGGGGGCTACGCGGCGGACACGCCGACGTCACCGCAATGCCACGCCATTTTGCAGAACTTGACGCACACAACTCAGCGAGATTGCCGCAATGATCCTGACGGCGGGCATGGTGTGAGGAAGGTGCAGCATCGTTTGTCTCCATCGATGGCGCCGCTCGCTCGTGGCGCAGCGGCGCGTTTGTTCCGGCAAGATCAGGCCATGATGCCGGCGCTGCCGCATCTGCCGCGCGGGGGAAGGCGGCAGCGGTCTGAACCGCCGCCGTCATCCGCGAGCGGCCGCGTCAGGGCGTTTTCGGCTTGATGAGCGTCTTTATCGGAACGGCGACTTTTGGAGGCCGGACCGTACTGGTTCCACCATCGACGGCCAGCCCGCCGCTGTTGAGATAGCGTACCGTATAGTGCAGCTCATAGCCGGGAACTCTGATCCATGTAGGCTTGGGATTGAACTGGTCCGGCGGCCTCGAATACCACTTCGGGATCTGCATGATCTTGGAACCGGCACCGAATCCCGCAGTCTTGGCCGCTACCGCGAAGGCGCTGTCTCTGGGGTCGTTCGGCGGCTGGTCGACATTGCCGATGACGACCAGCGAATCGTATTTTCGCGCGTCCAGCCGTACTGCGGGAAGGTTCAGCGCAGCCACGTCGCCTTCGCGCATCGTCAGCGCCTTCTGACGGCCATCCTCATTGGCATAGACGTTGAGGTTTATGGCCTCGGATTCCGCATAGACGATATTGTTGTGGAAGTCGCGGGCTGGCAGGCGTGTGAGGCTGTCGAAGGTCACTTCAACCGTCGGCGTGGCTATGGCGTCCGTCACCACCAGGTTGCGCCGCGGCACCGTCCAGAAGATGAGATCATCGCCGGTGGCCTGCGTGCCGGCATCGGAGCCGTCTATTGCCGAGCATTTCGAATTTGGAACCGGCGTCGTCACCGGCAGAGGTGCCGAAAACGAGCTCCGTACCTGAGCGTCGATGTAATTGCCGACGTTGAAAACGTCTTCGAGGATGTTGCCGCCCTCGAAGCTCGCCGGGCCGGGTTGCGAGCGGATGATGACCTGGCTGGAATCGGTCTGCCAGCCGCTGCAGAAGACGTTGACGTCTATGGGAATGCCGATGTGGCGGTCGGAGGTCACCGGGATCGAGACTTTGATGGTCAGGATGTAAGGAACTTTGACAAACCAGCTGTTTGGCTGGTTCAGCATCTGCGTCGCAAAGCGCGACGGCCGCCATTGCTTCAGCGATTCGATCGATGCGCGTGACGATCGTCCCTGGGCGGCCAGCTGTGCGTTGGTGGCGTCGACCTTGGCTTGCGCCAGGTTGCGGACGGTGTTGGTGATCAGGAACACGCCGAGTTCGGCTTTGCAGGGCCTGTTCGATTGTGTGGCGTTGCATGGGGCAAGTGCCGCACTGGGAACCGGCGGCCCCAAGGCGGCGGCTGGGCGGCCGCGGTGGCCGCCATCAGGCCGAAGAACAGCATCGTGCAGGTTTTCAACATGGTATCCTCGCTCTGTCGTTGGAAACCACCCTCCGGCTAGACAGCAGCATTTGTTCGATGGCGGTTCATCGCCCGCACGGGGGATGAACCGCGAAACATCGGGCCGGCCCAGCGACGTCGAGCCGCCGTCCTTTCGGATTGGATATCTACTGCTTCACGACGCCTTTGGTTGTCGCCTTCGGCGCGACGACCTTGGGCTTGGGGTTTTTCGGGCCGGGGTCAACTACCAATGCGGCCGTGCAGGAGCATTTGCCCGAACCGCAGTTCAGGTCGCCCTTGCACATTTTGGAATGCCGCATATCGGTGCAGTCGGCGGTCCCGGAGCAGGAGCAACTGCCTTGCCCAATCGTTCCGGACTGACATTTGAAGCTCCATGCCGGATCGGCGGCAAGGCCGGCCACAGCGAGCGATAAGGCAAAAAGCGTCGTCGAGATGAGCTTGCGCATGAATACCTCCCGGTTCTATCGAGCGATGGAACCACGAAGCAGCAACGCCTTCATCTCCCGCGCGGGGGACGAACTCGCATACCGGTGACGATCGTCAATGCTGTCCCTTCAGCACGACGAGATAGCCGCGTTCGACGCGAAGCCGGAACGCGATTTGCCCTGCAGTGCCGGGATCCTTGGAAACCTTGTCGATGACATGGCCGCTGGGATGCGAGCCAAGCCATTCTTCCGGTTTGTCGGTGGTTTCGAATGGCTTTTGCAACCGGGCCAGGAAGCCGACTTCGCCTTGATAGTCGAAAGCCACGGCCCAGTCCGCATCCTTTCGCTCGTCGATGAAGTTGGCGAGCGGCGTCAGATCATAGCGTTTGAACGCGGTTGCCGATGCCACCGCGTGGCCGATGCCGAAAATGACAAGCATGACGATGGCCGAGCTCTTCAGCCTGGCGAGCGGGATCTCCGCCATGAAATAGCCGAACAGGATGACCACGAACGGCAACATCGGCACGACATAATGAGGCTGCTTGCCGGATATCGCGCTGAACACCAGAAACACGGCAACGAACGAGAATGACAGCAGGCGCAAGGCGCGCAGATCCGGCGACTTCGCGTCGATCAGGTTGCGTAGCCGCGTGCGCAGCTTCAACCGCCACACCTCGGGTATGAAGATCCACGGTATGAACATGACCGGCAGCAGCAGCAGATAGAAATAGAACGGCCGGCCGTGCGAATTGCGCAAATTGCCGGTGACGCGCCCCGCCGACTGGTTCCAGACGAGATCATAAACGAAATTGCCTTTTGTCAGGATGGTCGCCGGCACCAGCCAGATCGCCACCGGAATTAGTGCGGCGAGCAGGGCCAGGCCCACTCCAGCGAGGAAGTTCGGTGTCGTCAGTCCCGCCCGCCCGTCGCGCCAGAACGGGTAGAACAGGATGGGCGCGCCGATATGGATCAGCACCACCGGGCCTTTCGTCAGCACGCCCATGCCGATGAACAGCCCGGCCAGAACGGCCTGCCAGCGGTTGCCGCTGCGGGCAAAGGCAATCAACGACAACAGCGCGGCGAGCACAAAGACCGTCAGCAACAGGTCGAACAGGATCAGCGTCGAATAGATGACGAACACGCTGCTTCCGGCGACCAGCCAGGGGATGCGCCGCGCGATGTCGTCGCGGCCCGGAAACAGGGTCTTTGCCAACGCCGTCGTCAGCCGGATGACGAGCGAGGAGGCGGCGAAGATGACCAGCATCGCCGCCGGCCGGCTGGCGCCGAAAATGTTCCAGACAAGGTCGATAAGCCAAAACAGCAGTGGCGGCTTCTGGAGATAGGGCGCGAAATTCATCGTCGGGACGAAGATCTGTCCGCTCAGATACATTTCCCAGGTGACGCTGAGATATCGCGTTTCGTCGACGGGCAGCAGTGGCCGGAAAGCGACCGCGATTACGATCAGCCCAAGCAGAAAGAGGTAGGGGAGCAGCCGCTCGGTAGATGTCGGTGTCAAAGATCGAGATCCGCGCCAGAAACCATTTTCATTCCAGCCGAGCATAGTGCCGCGTTTCTGGACCGCGAACGACCGCACCATGATTTTGGCCGAATTGCAACGATGCCGGTTTCGTTTCCCAGATTTTGCGGACGATGGTGTCAAAGGTTTGAAAAACTTACCGGCCGAGTCATTTGGACCACCGCCGATTCGAGGAATCTGCGCAAATCAACTGGAGCGCAACGGCGGTGACAATTCGCGCATCAACAGTTCGAGCTCGCGCTGATCGCCTGTACCGGTCTTGTCGAAGATCGTCGCCAGCTGCGACTTGACGGTGCCGTCCGAGACGCCGCCGGCCGCGGCGATTTCCTTTCGCGTCAGGCCGGCGGCAACGTGACCGGCGACTCGCCTTTCTGCCGCGGTCAGTCCGAACAGCGCCGCAATGGCGTCCAGCGCCGGGGTCGGTGTCGAACCGGCCGCGGCGATGAAGATCGCTGCGGCGGCGCGTTGCGAGATGCGCGCCGAGATTTCACGCCGCGCCAGCGGCATGACATGGGCCACCGCCGGAACGACCGTCCTGGCCAGGGGAATGTTGATGCCGCAAGGTCCGAGCGCGAATTCGTCGCGCGTGCCGAGCTGGACGGCACGGCCGATCGCGGCGTTGGCTTTGGCATAGGTGAAGGAAAGCTGTCCGCGCACGCAAGCAACCGAAATGTTTTCGGCGAGCAGCGCTTCGGCTGATGGATTGGCGAAGATGATGGTCATGTCTTCGGCGACGATCAGCACCGGATGGTCGAGGCTTTCGATGATGGAGCGGAAGATTTCGGCCTTGCGCCGCTCGGCCTCGAACAGGTCGCCGATGGTCACCGCGCGCCGCACATGCGGTGCCAACAGGCAGACAAGCTCGAGATCCTCGCGGGAAATCTGGCGCCTGTCCTTGTCGGTAACCACCATCAGCGTGCCGATCCGGGTCGGCCGCTTCATCAACGCCACCCAGAAGAAATCGTCCAGCCGGTTGGGTTGCACCCATTCGCGCACGATGCGGCTTTCGAGCCATCTCTGCCGGGTATCCGGACCTTGCAGGGCGTAGATCGAATCGACGGTGAACGGCACGTCGATCTCCATCTTGGGAACCGCCGCATAGAACGGCACTTGCGAGCCGTAGTCATGCTTCAACGGCTCAAGAACTGCGGGATCGCCGCAAGACACCGAAAACCGCGCGGAGCTGCTGATCGTGTCGATGACGGCGAGCATGGCAAGCTGGCCTTCCGCCAGGTTGCAGATGGCCTCGAGTGTCGCCTGCCAGCGGTCGACGTCGGCAATCGAATCGTAGATCGCCTCAACGACCTGCGGCAACGCGCGACCGGCCGTGCCCGCCAGCGATGACATGAGCCCCTCTCATTTGCCGCCCTTGAGGCGACGAAGCATCACCCCCTAGGATAACGCTGCGTAAGGTTGCCAACAACCCATTTCATCTGCTTCGTGGGGCACACGAAGATCGTATGACCGTTCGCATCCCCGCCAGCCATTTGCTCGTCGGTTGCGGCAAGACCCTTGCCTTCGCAATGCCGTGACGCCATAAGCAGGAACAGGCGCCGCAGCCGCCGCGAGGACTTGCTTCAAGGACTTGCCACGAGGATTTGGATGAAAACTTTCCTTCTGCAGTTTTTCACCTGGTGGAATAGCCAGACATTGGGAACGCGCTTCCACACCTGGCGGCACGGCAAGAAGGTCGGGCAGGACGAGGTCGGCAACGTCTACTATGAGGGCGGCGTCGATTCGGAAGGCCGCACCCGTCGCTGGGTCATCTACCGCAACTATTCGGAAGCCTCGGCGATTCCGCCCGGCTGGCACGGCTGGATCCATCATCGTGTCGACGTTGCGCCGCCAAGCGAAGACTACAAGCCACGCGACTGGCAAAAGCCGCATGTGCCGAACCTCACCGGCAGCCCCGCGGCCTATCGCCCGAAAGGCTCGGTGCTGACCAACCAGCATCGTCCGCAGGTGACGGGCGACTACGACGCCTGGACGCCTGGTTCGTGATCGATCGCCGCGACACGCGCGCGGTCCCCACGGGGGCGGTCCCCACGAGGGCGGTCCTTTGTCGCCACAATTGCTGTTTAGCTGTTTGCTGATCCGACAGCAGCAACTAGCCTTGGCGTTAAGAGAATCACCCGGGCGCAAACCACCGGACCTTGCATGAGCATGTTCAGCCGAATTTTGACGGGCGGATTAACCGCGGTCGTTCTCGCTTCTATGGTGGCGCTTGCTACTGCGCAGGAATTGGCGCCGCCTGCGCCGGACGCGTCGGTGGCGCCTGCAGCACCAGCAGTATCCGAGCGCATCACCAATCCCGTCGCTGAATTCGCCGGCATCGACAAGATCACCGGCCGTATCATCACCTTCGATGTCTACATCGACGAGACGGTGCAGTTCGGCGCTTTGCAGGTGACGCCGCGCATCTGCTATTCGCGGCCCGAAAACGAAGAGCCGAAGACGGATTCGTTCGTCGGGGTCGACGAGATCACGCTCGACCGGAAAATACGCCGTATCTTCACCGGCTGGATGTTTGCCGAAAGCCCCGGGATCAACGCCGTCGAGCATGCCGTCTATGATATCTGGCTGAAGGGCTGCAAGCAGAAGTCCGACGTGCCAGCACCCGCCGCCCCCAAAACCAACTAGAATCTGTCAGCGCGCGGCGGATACCGCGTCTTGCGGAACCGCCGTGTTGCCCGAGCGTTGGTGCCTCTCTACGGAGGAGGTTGCCATGATGATGGCCAACAAGAACGAACTTCTCGACATCGAAAGGGGATTCTGGAGCGGTGGCGCCGACTATTTCAAGGCCAATGCCGATACCGAATGCCTGGTGGCCTTCCCGCAGATGGCGCGGGTGATGAGCAATACCGATCTGGCCGCAACTGCCACGGACCCGAACCGCTGGCGCGATCTCGACATCGACCTCAAGGGCATCATCGAGCCGGGCAGCGACATCGTCATGCTGACCTACGAGGCGCGTGCGACGCGGCAAGATGGCGAAGCCTATGCGGCGCTGGTCAGCACCGGCTATGTCCACCGCGTCAATGGCTGGAAGATGATGTTCCACGCACAGACGCCGCTGGTGACGGCAGCAAAAGGCTGACCGGCCGCAAGAGTATCCGTGTTGGTCAAGGGAGAGATGGTGTCCAGGTCCGATTGTCCCTGAGTAGTGCGTTTGCGAGGATGATGAGCTTTCGCATGATGGCTGTGATGGC
>NZ_JAMYVA010000101.1:0-6858 GCF_040323505.1 Mesorhizobium sp. M0040 | reverse complement strand
CCTCGCCATCACGGGGACCGTCGAGGTCGACCTCCATGATCTCCAGCGGCTTTCCGGCGGCGACGGCGACAGCGGCGCGCGTTTTCATCAGGCAATCCTCCCATGACGACCCATAGAGTTTCTCATTCCGCCATTGCTGCGGATGAGACCGCAACACGCTCATTCATCCTCGAAAAGGCATAGGACTAAAGCAGACACATAAGTCCACTTGCACGGCTTTGATAAATCTTGTGGCGTCCGCTAAGCTCATTGTGGGCACCTTGAATTCGCGCTGGTCCGGGAACAATCGGACTTTAGTGCAAGAATGGGCAGTTTTATCGATGACGAGCGCGGTGCCAGGCACTCTCGCGGCCTTTTTGTGCTTTTTTTTCCAGACCGCCAACGTTACAGGCGTGATGGCCCAGGAAGTGACGGGCAAGCAACCGGTCGCAGCCGACAGGCCGGAAAGAAAGATAACCGAAATCAGAATAGGTTATTTGCGGGCCTACGCGCCGCAACTGGCGCTTTCCCTGCTGGACCTGCCGCCACGCGACGAAGGTGTCGCCGGCGCCAATGTGGCGATCGGCGATAACAACACGACAGGAAAGTTCCTCAGCCAGAAATTCAGCCTCGACATAGCCGAGGTCAAGCCGGACGCCGACGCGGTTCAGGCGTTCAACGATCTGATTGCCAAAGGTGACCGCTATGTTGTCGCTGACCTCTCGGCCAGGCAATTGCTGTCGATCGCCGACATCGCCCGCGACAAGGGCGTTCTGGTCTTCAATGTCGGTGCCACAGACGACAGCCTGCGCGAGGAAGACTGCCGCATAAACATTTTCCATGTGGCGCCGACACGAAGCATGCTGGCTGACGCGCTGGCGCAGTATCTCGTGATAAAGAAATGGCCGAATTGGGTGCTGCTCTATGGTTCGCATGAGCGGGATCATCTCTATGCGGCCGCGTTGCGCCGCGCGGCGGCTCGCTTCGGCGGTCAGATCGTCGCCGAGAAGGAGTTCAAAGACACTGGCACGGCGCGCCGCACCGACACCGGCGCCACGCAGATACAGCAGCAGATTTCCGTGTTCACGCAGGATCTGCCGGATCATGACGTGGTGCTTGTCGCTGATGAGAGCGAGGTGTTCGGAACCTATGTGCCCTACCGCACCTGGACACCGCGGCTGGTCGCTGGCACGGCCGGTCTTGTCGCATCGTCCTGGCATCCCGCGAGCGAGCAATGGGGTGGCATTCAAATGCAAAGCCGTTTCCTGAGGACGACCGGCCGGCGAATGCTGTCCAAGGATATGTCGGCCTGGACGGCGGTGCGGGCGGTGGGCGAAGCCAGCACACGGACCAATGGCGACGATCCGAAGAAGATCAGCGACTATATCCGCTCGGACGATTTCTCGGTCGCCGCCTTCAAAGGACAGAAGCTGACCTTCCGCAAGTGGAACCATCAGCTTCGCCAGCCAATCCTGCTCGGCGACACCAAATCCGTGGTCTCGACATCGCCACAGGAGGGTTATCTTCACCAAATCTCCGAGCTCGATACGCTCGGCGTCGATCAGCCGGAAACGAAATGCGTCCTTAAGTAGAACCAATCGGGAGGAATTTTCGTGCAGAGACGAGCTTGCGCACTCGCCATTCTCGGCTTCATGGCCAATCCGGCGTGGGCTTACACCGTTTATGTCTCCAACGAGAAAGACAATACGATAACGGTCGTCGACACGGCGACGATGCAAGTGGTGAAGACCGTCGAAGTCGGCCAGAGGCCGCGCGGTATCACCATCTCGCATGACGGCAAGTTCATCTATTTGTGCGCCAGCGATGACGATACGATCGAAATCATCGATACCGCGACGCTGCAGATCGTTGGCACGCTGCCATCAGGCCCCGATCCCGAACTGTTCGTGCTTTCGCCCGACGGCAAGACGCTCTACGTCGCCAACGAGGACGACAATCTCGTCACCGCGATCAACGTCGAGAGCAAGCAGGTCATGACCGAGATTCCCGTTGGGGTGGAGCCTGAAGGCATGGCCGTCAGTCCCGATGGCAAAACCATGGTCAACACCTCCGAAACCACCAGCATGGCGCATTTCATCGACACCGACAGCCATGAGGTGACCGACAACGTCCTGGTCGACACGCGTCCGCGCTTTGCGCAATTCAAGCCCGACGGATCACAGATCTGGGTCAGTGCCGAAATCGGCGGTACCGTCAGCGTCATCGACAGTCTCAAACGCGAGGTGGTGAAGAAGATCCAGTTCGCGATTGCGGGACTGCGGCCCGAAACCATCCAGCCGGTCGGCATCGCAATCAGCGCGGACGGCAAGAAAGCCTATGTCGCGCTCGGCCCAGCGAACCACGTCGCCGTCATCAACACCGAAACCTACGAGGTGGAAAAATACATCCTGGTCGGCCAGCGCGTCTGGCATCTCGACTTCACCCCCGATCAGAAGACGCTGATCACCACCAACGGCAATTCCAACGACATCACCTTCATCGACACGGCGACGGACGAGCCGGTTCAATCGGTTACGGTGGGCCAGCAGCCTTGGGGCGTGGCCATATCGCCCTACTAGACCGCAGCAATGATCAGGGAGGCCGACGTGATGAATATTTGCCGCGGGGATGTTGCAAGTGCACTAGATGACCAGCGCGCCCCGAAGGAGCCAGCGGCATGCAGCATGTGAGGACAAGCGGAGCTGGAGAGGAGGTGGCAGCGCTCGATGTTGCCGGCATCAGCCATTCCTATGGTCCGAAGCGAGCGCTCCAGGACGTCTCATTCTCGATCGCGCCGGGAACTTTCACCGTTCTGCTCGGCCTCAATGGAGCCGGCAAGACAACTTTGTTCTCACTGATCAGCCATCTTTACGGCACCCGCCGCGGATCGATCCGCATCTTCGGCCATGACGTCAGCCGCGCTTCGGGCGAAGCGCTCAGGCGTGTCGGCATCGTATTCCAGGCACGCACGCTCGACCTCGACCTCAGCGTCCACCAGAACCTCTCCTACCACGCCTCGCTGCATGGCATTGGCGGACACCAAGCCCGGCAGCGCATTGCCGCGCTGCTCGATACAGTCAACATGCAGGGCCGTCAGCATGACAAGGCACGCAGTCTTTCCGGCGGCCAAATGCGGCGCATCGAGATCGCGCGGGCGCTGCTCCACCGCCCTTCCCTGCTGCTGCTCGACGAGGCGACGGTCGGTCTCGACATCCAGTCGCGTGCGGGCATTTTGACCACCATCCGCAAACTCGTCGAAACCGAGGGCATCGGTGTGCTGTGGGCGACGCATCTGATCGATGAGGTCGAAGACGGCGACCATGTCGTCGTGCTGCGGCAGGGCGAGCTGGTTGCCAAGGGTAAGGTGGCCGATGTCGTTGCGACGAGCGGTGCCAGTTCGATCCGCGATGCCTTTTCCAGGCTCAACCGCATCGAAACAAGCGGCATCGCGGAGATGTCGCCATGAGCGCTCCCGCAATGCCCGCAAAAGTCGCCGCCCTCACGCCGGTGAAGTTCGAACAGTTTGGGCTCCACCACTACCTCGTTTGCCTCAAAGGGATCGTCGTGCGGGAGTGCCTGCGCTTCCTGCATCAGCGCGAGCGCTTTATATCCTCGCTGGTTCGGCCGCTCGTCTGGCTGTTCATTTTTGCCGCCGGATTCCGGCAGGTGCTCGGCGTATCGATCATCCCGCCCTACAAGACCTACGTGCTCTACGAGGTCTACATCACGCCGGGCCTGTGCGGCATGATTCTGCTGTTTTCGGGCATGCAGTCTTCGCTGTCGATGGTCTATGATCGCGAAATGGGCAACATGCGCACCCTGCTGGTCAGCCCCTTCCCGCGTTGGTTTTTACTGATCTCGAAGATGCTCGCCGGTGTCGCCGTGTCGATCGCGCAGGTCTACGCGTTCCTGATCGTTGCCTGGTTCTGGGGCGTCAAGGCGCCGCCGCTTGGCTATCTCACCGTGCTGCCGGCACTGTTCCTGTCAGGCATGATGCTGTGCGCGCTCGGCATGCTTCTGTCCTCAATGATCAAGCAGCTCGAAAACTTCGCTGGCATCATGAACTTCGTCATCTTTCCCGGCTATTTCGCTTCTCCGGCACTCTATCCCTTGTGGCGTATCCAGGAGGCTAGCCCCCTGCTCTACAAAATCTGCCTCGCCAATCCATTTACTTACGCCGTCGAACTGATCCGCTTCGCCTTCTACGGCCAGGTTGACTGGCTGTCGCTGGGCGTCGTTGCCGGCTGCACGCTGCTGTTCCTTGCCGCCGCCATCATCGCCTACGACCCTTCGCGCGGCCTGATGACCCGCAAACAGGACACGGGAGGAAATGCCTGATGGCGCGAATGATCCATGTTCGCGGTCTGGCTCTGGTCGCCATGCTCGCGCCGGGCGTCAACGCCATGGCAGCCAACCCCGATCCAGACTGGCCCTGCATGCAGCGCAAGGTGCCGCAACTCTCGCTCGGCCAGATCTGGAGCGGACCGGACCTTCCTTCAGCCGCGAAGGACTGGTCGAAGGACCCCACCATCTCCGCCCTGATCGAGGAAGTGGCAGCTCGCCGGATGCCGATTGCGGAAGCTCAAAAGAAGATCAGGGATTTCGCGGCCTCCTTGCCGGCCGAGCAACTTGCACCCAAAATGGCGATGATGGTGCAAGGCATGTTCGACCACCTGGACGCCGAGCGCTCGCAGGTGATCTCCGGCATTTCCCGCTACGCCCACAAGCAGCTCGAAATGGCCGCCGCGTTGCGCAAGGAAGCGTCCGATGTCGATGCATTGCGGGCAAAGCCGGATGCAGATCCCGAAGAGATCGATCGGCGAACCGAACAGCTGAAATTCGCAACGCGAATTTTCAATGAACGCGTCCAATCACTGACCTACGTCTGTGAAGTGCCGACGATAATCGAGCAGCGGCTTTATCAATTGTCCAAGGCCGTCTCGGAAACGCTCGCCGCGAAGAAATAGAACCTCATTCGATCTTCGCGGCGGATATCACGATCCACGGCCGGGCAGCACGCGCCAGCGCTGAACGAAATAACCGGGATGCGTCTCGATCCACTGGGCTACCAGCGATTGCGCCTGCATGAAGGCGGTCCCGGGATTCATCGCCAGGCCGTCCACCATCTGTTCGCGTTGTTCACAGGTCTGCGGCACATCCGTCAGGCAGACCATCATAACGAGCGTGTAGAGCATTACCCCTTGTCCCCCTCGATTCCCGAACCCCATGCCCGGGAGTTTCCGTGATACCGACCAGTCTGCAGGGATCGCACATACGGATCACTTACGGGTGTGAAAGGAACGTGGCCCCCGCTCTTTCGCGCCGCAATATAACATGGCGCTAATCTAACGCCAATGACCGCAGGGCTCGGTCGCGGACGCGCGCGCATCGAAGATGCGCGTCCGGCTGTGCCAGTGCCAAAAAATGTGAACTCCTGGAACGCGCTCTCGCATGGGCTCGACCGAAACAGGAATATCATTGTTGTCGACCTCAGACCGGCAGTCCGTTCTGCTTTCGCAGGCTCTTGTCGAAAGCGGATGCGGGGACGAAACGGCGCAGGAAACTGACCTGGCGCGCCATTTTTCCAGCCGCATAGCGCCCCTTCGGAGCGGGATCGGTCGCAGCCGCCAAAACGGTCCTGGCCACCACTTCCGGCGCATCGCCTTTTTCCATCGCTTTCCGCACAGCTGCATTCATGCCGGCGCGCGCAGAGTCATAGATGTCAAGCAACTGATCCGGCCTGGCGAGATTTTCTTCAAATGAGGTGCGGGTATAGGCGGGCTCCACCAACACGACGCGAATTCCGAAAGTACGCAGTTCGTGGTCGAGCGATTCGGAATAGCCCTCAACGGCATGCTTGGTCGACGAATAAAGCGCGAAATAGGGAGCTGGAATGAACCCCTGCACCGAGCTCAAATTGACGATTCTGCCCTTGCCTTGGCGGCGCATTGTCGGCAACACCGCTTTGGTTACTCGCATAACGCCAAAGACGTTCACGTCAAACAACGACTTGGCCTGGGCCATCGAGGACTCCTCCGCGCCACCAAGCAGGCCAACGCCGGCATTATTGACAAGCAGGTCGATGCGCCCGGTCTCGGCCAGCACGTCCTGGACAAGTTTCGCCACGGACGTGTCATCGGTCACGTCACAGGCCAGCATGGTAACGCCATCGGATCGGTCGACGACCGCGCGACGGCTGGTTCCGAACACGCGAAAGCCCGCGTTCTGCAGGGCTTTGGCCGTTGTGTGCCCGATACCGCTGGATGCCCCCGTCACCAGGGCGACGCCTAGATTGGTCTTGTTCATGGAGGTCACTTCTTTCTTCGTTTTGGATTGGCGTGGGAGAAGCACGACAGGTCGGAGCGAAAGGCGTCAATCATGAGCGCCTCCGGTACTCGCGCCGGCCAGATCATCCGTCCAGCGCCGGAACAGCGCGCTGGCATTAACGCCTCCGAAGCCGAAGCCATTGGAGATTGCATAGCCCATCGCCATCGGCCGGGCCCGGTTTGCGACGAAGTCGATCCCGTCGCCGGCCGGATCGGGAGCGCTCAGATTGAGGGTCGGCGGTGCCATCTGATCCCTGAGCGCCAGGATTGCGAAGATTGCTCCGAGCCCGCCGGCGGCTCCGAGCAGGTGTCCGGTCGCCGATTTCGTTGCACTGACAGCTATCGCGAAATCGCGCCCGAACACGCTCTTGATCGCTTCGATCTCACCCAGGTCGCCCACCGGCGTGGAGGTCGCATGGGCATTGAGATGACGAACCTCGCGGGGCGAAATCCCATAAGCGCTAACTTAGGGCATGGCAGCTATCCTTGCTGCGGCGGATTGGTTTTTGCGCCGTCTTGGTGGGTCGCAGACGTGACGAATGATTTCGGTGAC
>NZ_JAMYVA010000100.1:0-6895 GCF_040323505.1 Mesorhizobium sp. M0040 | reverse complement strand
GCGCCGGCCGCCGTTCACTCCTCATGGGATCTAAAGCCGAAAGCCAATCAGCCGCGCCCGATCAGGCTGTGCAACCCCGACCAGCTCCGCCTGATCGGGCGCTCCAAGTCGTGCCTCTCACAAGCCTCAAACCGGGGTCCCTTTTACGCGAAAATATGGGGTCCCGATTCCACGGTCATTGACAGCAAGGGCTGGGAAGCGATCGGCCGAGCGGTCCTCGAAGGCGCGGGCCAGGGTGCCGACGATGCGTTGGTTCAGGTCCGCCAATCTGGTCTCTACCGTCTGATAGCGGCTTCGGTCGCCAGTGACAGCGAGTAAAGATATTTGGCATCATCGGCTTTGATTGCCGCGCAGATCTGGTCGAGATTGGGGTAGCTCACTGGTGCAGCTTTGGGCTCATAGTGCTTCCTCCTCATCGAGATGAGGATTGCCGGATTTGGCGTAGAACACCAACACGGGTCCGAGATCAAAGCGCGTCCCGGGCGCAAGGCGCTGGACGGACCGGGGCCATGTTTCGGTTGAGACGCCATCGATGCCTCGCGCCAGCGTTCTGGCGAATCGAGGCATCAGCGGGGCGAGTGTCTGTGCCAGGATCGCAGCAGCCGTCGTCTGAAGGGCGAGCGAAGTCCGGATGCGGGCGGGATAGAGACGTCGCGGCGCCGGATAGTCTTGCGCCTGACGGTAGATCACGCAATGGCGCACGAAATCGCAGACCTGCGCGGCCGCGCACCGGACCGAGAAGCCCTCGTCCGAATAGGTGCGCTCCATCGCTGCGCGATAGGTCTCTATCCGAGCAAAGAAGGCGCGGTCGGCCGGACTCCAGTCGCCTGCGTCGGGCACACTGCCACCAAAATCCTGCTTGATTTCCTGGTTCAACGCATCAAGCCAGTTCAGCCAAATCCCTTGGAACACCTCGTTCTCGGTGCGGCGCAGCGCGTCCAACGTGAAATCCGTCCGCTCACCTTCCGGGCGTGTCAGGCCCAAATGGAGGCGCACGACGTCGACTGTCTTTGGGCTCAGAACCTCCTTGCCCCAGACCGCATGGCGGCAGCTGGTTGAGAACTTCTTGCCGTCGAGCAGATAGAACTCGTTGACGTGATAGTGGATGCGTGGCGTCCAGTGGGAGAAGACCTCGGCGTAAAGAGCGGGGTAGAGTAGCGCGTGGTAGAACGAATTGTCGAAGCCGAAGAAATGGACAATCTGCCAGTCGTTGCCGGGCATCTCCGCCTTCCAGTCGCGACCCAGCGAGCGGCCGAGCGCCTGGATGTTGTAAAGAAAACCGAAGGCCATTTCCGGCCAGACCCAGATCACTTGCCCCGGGAACCCTTCGGCTGGCAGGCCCCAGGCCGAGGGGTGGGTAATGGGCACTGAAAAGTTGCCTCGTCGGCGTAGGCGCGCAAAGAGATCCAAGATCCGTAGCGGGACGCCCGACGCCCTTAGATGCCGGTCGATATTGTCGTAGCATCGGTCCATGGCAAGTTCCGGGCGGCGGACGGAGCCGACCAGCGGCGCCTCGGCAGACTGCCGTGACCGGGCTGCACCCAAGTCGTGGCAAAGGTTTGGGGCGCCGCATTCCTCGCAGATGTTCCCACCGGCGGAGCCGCCGCAATCGGGGCAGAGGCCGCTAACATCTGGTTCGTAAAGATAGTGGCCTGTCACAGCATCGAAAAGCGCAGGGCTCTGGCGCAGATCTACCGCCGTGCTGCTCAGAAGACTGCGGAAACACGCGGCTTGAAACTGGCCGTAACCGTCATCGCCCATTGTGGGTTGGAAGCTGTGGACGTCACAATCGAGAAGTGCAAGCGTGGCGCGAATCTCGTCGGCGTAGTAGCGCGCCACGTTTGCAGGCGTCGATTGATCGGCATCGGCGCGTGTCGTGACGTAGCTCTGGTTGTCATCGCTTCCAGTGAGGTGATATGCGTCGACTCCTTTCATGCGCAGGAAACGAGTATAGACGTCGGCGCCGAAATAGGGGCCAGAAAGATGCCCCAGATGCAGATCGCCATTTGGCGTTGGCGGCGTGGAGAAGACGAAGATCGGCCCGCGTGGAGCCGTGGTCTTTGCAGCGGCATCAAGGGCGGCCTCTCCGTCTCGCCAGTAGACATCGACGAAATCTAGGTCTTCGTTTCCGTCGTTGCGCAGCACATGCGCTTCAAAAGGGTGGAACAGAACGACATCGCCCGCCTCGACCGAGATTTCCCCAAGGTCGGTCCTGACCTTGCCCGATCCTGACAGGATCACGAAGGCCTCGGTTTCGTCGTGCCGATGGGGCTCGGATGTAACGCCCGGTACCACCCTACCGAACGAAAAACCCGTGCCGACGCTTCCCGTTCCAAGCGTGACCATGTCGATACCGAACGCCCGCGACAGTTCCGTTCGAGAAAACGTGTATTTGCGCATGACAACGAACCTAAGCTGTTGAAGCCGTGGGATCTTCGGCTGCCAACGCAACAGCCCCTTGTGCAAGTTGCGCAGAGAAGCGGCAGCCCAACCCGTTGGCGGCCTCGGCCAGAATAATGCGGCTCTGGGCCGCCAGGCGGGCGACGAGGGGGGCGCCAGTCGGGCTGTAGGCGTCATAGAAGACCGCCCTGCGACCACCTCCACAATCCACGTGCCGAAGCGTCGTAACGGGCTGCGGTCGATGCTCCGCGAGCCCGCAAATCAGAACGCCATACTCTCCGCGCATTTTTGAGCGGTCGATCAGTTTCGTGTGCATGCCTCCGCTTGGCTGCGTGAGCTCAATCGCGATAGAAAATGCCATTTGGGGGCTTGAGTTTGTCGAGATCGGCCACCTTGCCCTCGGGCGGGTTAAGGGCGCGCTTAAGCACGTTATATTCAGCGCGGGTCGGTCCACCGGTTGAAGCACGCTGGAACACCAAGTAGAGTGTCCGCCGCGAACGATTGCTTTTGTTCGGTCGTGAGTAGTGCGGTGCGTAATCGTCGAAGATGAAGATGTCGCCAGCCTTCCATACTACGGGTTCCCACGAGAACATTTCGGCGACTTGAGGATCGATCACCCCACCGGCATCCATGGGAAACACCCCCTTCTTGTGGTTGCCGGGGCTGAAGAAAAGCCCGCCGTTTTCCGGGTCGGAGTCGTCGATGCCTATGGCAACCACCGCATGGACCATCCGGTCGGGGAGTTTGTGTGGAATGTGATAAATGTCCTGATGCGGAAGATAGCCGCCGCTGTCGGGGTAGTGGAAAATCAGCAACTCCTTGAGCCTGCGCGAATCTTCGCCAAGCAAATCTTCGACCGCTGACTTTATGCTCTGATCTTCTAAGAGCAAACGACGCAATGGATCATGGAAGTCGAGAAAATTCTCGATCTTGGAGATGATCTTTCGATTGTCCGTCGTCTTCTCGAACCACATGAGCCATTTATCATCGCTGACATCCCAGCGTGACATCTCTTCGACAAAAGTAGAGATATCTTCCTGATCCGCTGGAGCGAAGAACCTTTCGAGCCTGACGTATCCGTCTTTCTGCCACTTTTCTCTTTGTGCATCAGTCAACATGCGAAAAGCCTCCTGTTGGAAAGACTGGTTGGTCGGACATCCCAATTAGGGCAGTCGGGCGCTGGTCAAGTTGCGGGTCCACGGAGACGGACTCACGTCATGTGGGACGGCGATGCTAAGTGCGTTCCGCTCCGGCGGATATTGTCCGCAGAAGCTCGGCGCGAGACTGCCTATATCAGGCTCACCCGGGTCCAGGGGTTCCGTAAACTGGGACGGATCAATCGCACCCGGTCCAGCCACGACACGCATCGCTAAAGGCCGGCACCATCCGCTGACCGCCGACCCAGCCATGGCCGCCAAGACCACGGCGCTTTTTCGAGTCAGCGACCTGGTACGGTCTTGACAACCGTAGGGGAAATGCACGCCCCCAGAATAATGCGATGCGCCGCTTGGTCCAAGGGCTTGTTCGGTCACGATGATTTCGGAGAAGCCTCCGGCCTTCGCCGCAGCGGAGACGGACATCATTCCTAGGATGCCACCGCCGATTATCAAAAGTCTACGAGTCATATCCCGCTGCCCATTTCTTCGGCTGCGGGGGCGGGCCAGCTCTCGATCGAGGTATGGCTGATGAAGCCAGGATGCTCGGGGTTCGCGCATGGCGCGCGCCCAAGAAGGCTATCGAGGATGCGGCGCGCGCGCCAGGCCAGCAGGCTTAGGTTCGGATCGGCCAGACCGCGCTGCCCGAGGCTCGCGTTTTGTACGAAGATGCGTCTGTCACGCGGTCCGTCCCAGCTCACCGAAAAATCCTCGCGAATAGCTAATTCATTGTCGATCTGCTCCAGCCGGTGCGCGATGGGTTCCAAGAAGTCTGGCACTGCGTTCTCGTAACCGGTGGCCAGGATGACGATGTCAGCCGTGACTTCTTCGACCTCGTCCATGCCGTGCTGCAGGGTCAGCCTGTGACCCGGTCCGGCGTTGATGCAGTGCGAGACGGTGCAGCCCGGCCGCAGTGTGATGTCGCGTCGGTTTGGCTCGACAAATGCGTGGCGGTACAGCGCCTGATAGATCGCGCGCAACGTGCTTTCCGAAATGCCGTCCGAGGCAAGCACGAAACGCCGCAGGAGCAGCTTACGCTGCGACTCGCTCATCGCCGCGAAACGATCCGAAAAGGAGGGCATGAACAACTCGTTTGTGAACGGGCTGTCGTCGAGAGGCAGGTAGTTCTCACGCTGCGAGACCCAAGTGATCGAGGCAGGCCGCCGTTCTTTCGGCAGGCCGACAAGGTGCAACATCACCTCGGCTCCCGACTGGCCTCCGCCAACCACGCAGACATGCTTTCTCCGCACCTCAGGATGGATGTGCAATAAAACAGATGAGTGGAACAGGTTGCGTCCAGTCCAGCCCTGAAACTGAGGCGGAATTTGCGCCTGCTTGCCAATGCCGACCACGACGTTTCCGGCGCCGAGAACCGCCTTATCCGTCCGCACCCGAAACTCGCCGTCAAAGCGGATTTCGTGCACGGTCTCGCCGCCACGGACAAGTGGGTTCCTGTGGAAGGCCCAGTTCAGATACTGCTCAAACTCAGCTCTGAACACAGCCTCGAACTGTGCGTTCAGGAAGTGGTACAGACGCCCGTTCTCGTACAGGTAGTTTACGAAAGTGTAGGCTGATCGCGGATTCACCAGCGTGACCAGATCCTTGAAGTGGCTCACCTGGAGCTCTGAGGAATCGAATGCGATGCCTGGATGCCAGCGGAAGTCGACCTGCCGATCCAGGAACAGTGCCCCTTGCCCAACTTGCTCGTGTATCTGACACGCAAGGCTCAAATTGGACGGCCCAGCACCGACTCCAACGCAAGATAACTCCACTTGCTTTCCTCCTATAGGTTTTTTCCCACTCGGCGGGTTGTTCGCGGCGAATATCGGCCATAGCGATTGGGCTCCCCCTCGCGGGCGTTTTCGAGCCCCGGTGCCGACCGGATTTGCGAGAATTGTCCTGCGCGTTCGGGTTGTCGAATATAGACCCGAGCATTCCAGCGCGGTGACAATCGACGGGTCATACCGGCTAGGTGGGGCAACGACGTATGTCCTTTCCGCCCGTCTGGATGCCGGCGTCGCCATCACGCGAGACGCTTTCCAGCCCATTCAGGTGTTTGAAGCCGGCGCAATCGCCCGCCTCAACCATGGCGCGCCGGCCTTTCGGCGGCTTGATGGCAGGCGAGAGCGCGGTCTTCACTGCGGCGGCGGCATTTTCAGTGCGCATGATCGTGGAGGAGGTCTCGCTGATGCGTTCGCAGAACCCCATGCATGGGCCGTGCCAGAGCAGGAAAACTTTATTAACAATGGGTTGGCGGATTTGCGATCCTGTCGGAAATCCGACATTGAGGGACGCCTACCGGCGGCGCCCGATTTGCACGTCGATGTCGCCTTTTTCCGAATAGCTAATCGGGCACCTCCTGCAGCAGAATACTTCTCTTATGGAGACCAGCACGACGTCTTCATGAACGGACAGTGCAGTCTCTGCCGGACAGATCGCGATGTGCCTCTCCCATCGAGGTCGGCAGTTGCAAGAGCTGCCAGACCTTCGCCCTATCGTGCCGTTGCACTGGCTCGATCCCGAAATCCTCCCAGGCCGCGATCATGAAGAGTGACGCACTGTTATGTCCGCCGCGAGGCCTCTCTCATGGGGAAGCAATTCTCTACGTTGGTGTCGGTCGTCTTGATTAGATGGTTCCGGATGGGCGCAGGCCCAGACCTAAGCGCATCAATGATTGCGCGATATGGACCTTCACCAACTGGATTGTCGAATCTCTGTAAAGATAGCGGGAAGACAATTGCGTTATGACCACTCTGCCGGTTCCAAAAGCACGTGTGCCATTCGGTCCCTGCGACTCAATCCAGGCGGAGGGATGAGGCCGCAAAGCATTTTTTTGCGCGCCCACCGGTGGGCCCAGGATGGAGCCATCGTAAACGCAGTTATTCGATGATCGCCGCCGCGGAGTCCTCAGGCTGTGCCGCGCCCGATACCGGCGACGTAGTGGTCGCCGCGAGGCTAACCGAGCGCAAACCGGGAAAACCTGCGTCCCGGGGCGGTTGCGCACAAGCCGGAGCACGCACATGACAGGCGACGACGCGGCCGTCTGGCATCGGTACCAAAGGCGGTACCTCGATGCGGCAACGTTCGACCGCCAGCGGGCAGCGCGGGTGGAATGCGCACCCTGTCGGCGGGTTGATCGGGCTTGGCACCTCGCCCTCCACGGGCGCGTCGGATCCGGCACCGGAGCCGCCGCGATCAGCGCCTCGGTGTAGGGATGGACTGGCTTGGCGAATAGCGTCTCGCAGGGCGCGAGTTCCACGATCCGTCCCAGATACATGACGGCGACGCGATGGGCGATATGCTCCACGACGCCGAGGTCATGCGAGATGAAGACGAAGGCG
>NZ_JAMYVA010000099.1:0-7660 GCF_040323505.1 Mesorhizobium sp. M0040 | reverse complement strand
TCCTGCACTACCTGACGTTTGAACTCGATGCTGTGCGTGCGATAAGTCACCATGGGCTTCCATCCTTCGAAAGCCCGGCTTCCAAGTCAATTCTGCTTGTTCACCCTGTCCGGTCCGAGGGGCGCACTCCAAACTGCGGTCAGTCTTGGACGCAGAGAAGCGACCATTGCCGGCGACGTCCATTTCCAATTTTGCAACCGATGACACTCAACTGGAAACTCGAAGTGTCACGCTTCAGCACGGTCTCAATAAATCGGCTCTCACGCTGGCCGAACGATTTCGATTGGGGTTCGATGCCGATGCGCGCCAAGAAATCATTGACCAAGCAATTGAGGCTGTTCAGCGTTCGGATCAATCGACCCTTGCAAGCGGCAGGCGGCGTCCCGACTGGACCATTCCGAGCGCTGGCCTTGAAACGCTCTGGACCGCAGAGCCGACCGCCTTTGAGGCTATTGCGGATTTCCTCTCGATTCAGTCTGCTGACAATCTGAATCAACTCGCTGTCCATGAGCCTGGTCTCCTATATCCGATGGTCTCCGTTGGACTCAAATGCGACCCAATTCGTTTTGCCTCGATATGGCGTAACCTCCTGTCTACGAGACATCATACTGTATATCGAACGAACCTCGGCTCGGACTGGCTTCTCACCATGCCTTTCGCGTGCACGAGCCCCAAGGGGTGGGCACTTCAGATTGAAGCGTTCGACTTCTGTGAAAACGACCGCGAGCTACTCGATTGCACCTTGCACGCAGAGACTCCAGACCTCCAGCAGCGATTGATCGGTTGGACTATTTCTGAAGCCCAATCACCCTCCATCTGGAGACGGGGGCGGGCTATGATTGTTCGGGGCTATCTGGGCCTTTCGTCGCCGCGTGTCGAAGACCTAGAGCGCCTGGACATACAGGCGTCTTGGCTCGGAAATGTCTGGCGCTATGCCGAAGGATGGAGGGAGCGCCGCCGCTCAATTGTTCATTGGCTGGAGCAGTTCAGGTCAGCCGACAATGGCATATCCGCGTCAGCGGATTTCGAACTCCTCAAGAGCAGTGCTGACCGTCGCGTCTGGCGGATGCTTGATGGATGTAAACTGAACCATCATTCTCAGATCATATTCGAGCGACAGCGCTCTGAACTTAAGCGAGCGATAGAGAAACGCGAAAAGGATATGGGGGAGAAATTCCTCGACCAAAAGCTTGTCGACGGCCTCTGGCCTCGCAATATGAAGCTGAATTGAAGCATCCGAACGCGGTTCAGATGAACCAAACGAACTCCGTTCGCGCGTTTCGCAAAATGTGTGCGGGTGTACTACGCTTTTTCCGCACCTTCTTGGCAAGGGGGTCGCTGCGCACCCCTGTTGCATCCCCCGAGCCGCAAGGTCTTCGCGAAAGATCCAGTATGACCACGTCGATGACCCGGCGTAGATCGACCGGCATCTGTTCAATAATAGCGTCCTTTAGCTGTGCCGTCGTCGTTATGGATAAGTCTTTACGCCCCGCGATTTTCTCACCTGCCCCGAACCATAGAACGAGATAGATGCCTTGATCCGCCGCATCAGGGTGCACGCTATAGCGGTCGTGAAGCTGCGCCGAGGCGGCTGAAAAGAGCTTTGAATGCCACTGCCCTTTGACCTCGATGACGAGCAGCCGCCGTCGACCGTCAATAATCACTGATGCTGTGATGTCGCATCGGTTCGCATGCGCCATGTGATGTTCGATTGTGACCGAGAGGTTCAAGGCCGACATTTTCACCTGTAGCCGGTCAACGATCCGATCGCGCGAACTATTTTCATCGAGGTGCTCGCCGCCCGGATAGAACATGTTGAGCGGGTCGGTCTCGGCGCCCTGAACCCATCGCTGGTATTCCACCAGTTCTTCAACCAACAATGCACGCAAATCCTCCACGGTGGCGATCTTGCTATGGTCGAGAAAATTGACGATGTCCTTTGCAGAGGGCGTTCGAAAATCCTGTAGCGCCTGTTTCCGGTGCGCCGCAGCTTTCATGCTGCGGGCATCCCTGTGGAAATCAGCAAAGCGATCATCGGACAAAAGCTTGTCCAGGACCGGGAGGCTCTGATCAGGAGAATCGCGTCCTATTAGGTGAACCACATCGCTCAGAAAGCGATAGGCCGTTTCGCCGGGCGGGTCGCCCGTACCCCACGAGCTGGGTAGAAAGACCTTCGGCCATACATCGACGTATGCGTCTAAGATTGCAAATACCTTCTTGGCCGAGAGCACAGGCCACCCCACCGCGTCATCCCGATAAAACCGGCCCGCTCGACGCTCCAAACGGGTTATCGTCTGCGGATCAGCCTTTAGCGCTTCCCAAACAGCTCCCGGCGGATCTTCTAGGAAGAATAGTGCCCGCAGAAACCAGAATTTTTGGTCGGACTTTTCGTCGTCGGTCGTAGCTTCACGCCCGGTCCACGCCGCACATTGTTGTTCGATTAAGTGCCGTAGTCTTGAGCGATCAGCATGCTCCGCACAGATGTCAAAGAGCGTATCTCTGGCCCCCTTGGGCATTTCCGGAAACCGCTCCAGCCATTCCAACGCCAGTGTTTTTTGAAGAGGTTTGAATGCCTGTTTGTGACGAAGCCAGCCGACATCGGTAGGTGGGTCGCCCGGTTGAGTTAGCTGGGGTTCGATAAATTCTCGCGCATAGGCTTCGACATCCGAAAGATCCCCAAACAGCAGTCGATCGATCTCGGCTTCCAAAGCCTTGCCTTCTCCTTCCCCATATCCACCATACCCCCCCAAATCAGTCTTCACGGCGGCAAGGACTTTACGATCGATCCGCTCAAGAGTTCCTGACCCGCGAAAATATGCGAGACATGCGGCGTGCAGCACCCGCGTGACCGCCTTCCGTTGTTGAGAAAGAGCTGATAGAGTCGGAACATGCTCGTCGAGCAAGGGGAAGCTGTTCAGAAGCGCTCTGTCAGCGCTGCGAACGTCATCGAATATCTCACCCATCTTTTCGGGTTGGAGAAGGTAGTAGTCGGCAATCAGTCGGAGTGCACCCCAGTGCGCACCGGCCTCGATTCTTGCCAAATTTTCTCGAAAAAAGGCTAGCCTCGCTAGTTTGGTTTGATCTTCCTTGCGTTGCCATCTACGGTTTGATCTCGGCCAGCGATACCGATCCTTGTCTATCAATGAACGGGTTTCACGCTCACGCTTGGACCAGATTCTGAGCAGCTCTGATCGTTCGCGTCCTTGCCTGCGCATCAAGGCCCGGAAATCGTCTGGACCTTTCTTTTCCGAATAAATGTTATGCATGGAATAAAATCCGCCCCACAATGCGGCATTGCCCGTTTCAAAGGCATGGTCGAGCAGGGCACGATAATCACGTAGGTTCATCTGCAACCCCGAATGACGCTGGCTCATCGAGAGGCGCATCCGAACGTCCCATACGTCCTTGTCGTCGGCACAACCTGCGAAAGCGAGCCGATGTATCGCCTGCCGTAATTCGTCGTTCTCGGTCAGTGCCTGCACTGCGATGCTCTGATCTGACGATTTGGTGCGATCAAACGTCAGAGATTTCGTCCATCCCCAAATTTTGTCTGGCGCATGTGTATTGGTCGACAGCTTGAAATATTGGTCAAGCAGTGAGCCGGCGATCTTGCTGACCTCGATACGACAATTGCATCGATGTTCGCGTGTTGCACCGCATGTGCAGGTGAGGCCACGGGTAAGCTCGTCGAGAAGCCATTCTGTGCCGGGCAGGTCGAACGTGCTGATAAACTGCCTCACGTAAAAACGAAGCTCCGGCGCCGCTTGATCGCGTCGTTTCCTGACCTTCCCTGTTGCTGCAATTCTTTGGAGCAAGGCGAGTACCTGCTCCCTTCCGATCACCTTCATACCCAATTCGGTGATGATATCAGTCGCGATACGCAACGAGGCTGTATCGCCCATCGCTATCAGGGTTGTGACATCCGGCCCGCGGTCGCGGTCCGGCAATTCCGTGAGAAGGTGCTGCGCACGCATACGAGACGACAACTGGTTGTCAGCGTCGAGCATGATGCAGCAAAGCTCTTCTTCGAGGTGCGGGATAGCGTCGGATGCTTGAAGAAGTTCGAGAAGAAGATCGCGCAACTCGGGCGCGACTTTGTCGCCAGTCAGCTGCTCTTTCAGGTCATCGACCATATCGACGCTGAAGAGGCCAGCCACGCTAAATCGCCGCCAGGAGTCGCTGCGGCGGAAATACGGATCGATTTTTGAGAGCTCGCGCAGTCGTGTCATGAGAAGATGCTTGGATGACGACGTAAGTTGCGACGGGTCGCCGTTGGCCAGCACCGCATAAGGGTCGACGTCGATACAAGCCCGTTGGATATGGGGACTTCCTACAGCCGCCATCCATCCGAGCATGCCCCGAAGCTCGTCGCGCACTACGCTGTTGGGCGCGATTACCGCGAGACACCGGCCAAGGGAAAGCGGATCGGTAGCATCGTCAATGCGTGTCGCAAGATAGCGTGCGGCACAATATTCTGAAACGATGCGATGCACCGGCTCGTGCCTCGCGGGTGTGGCTGATGGTTTGAAGAGCCGCGTGTCGAGCGTGGATTGCAACAATGACAGGTCAGCGGTGCTGACCGCCCGCAGATACGGGAAATCCATATCGCCTGGCTGCTCTACAGAAGATAAGCCTGTTGATCCCGATAACAGCAGTTTTGCAAAGAGCTCTTCTCCGACGCGGATAATTGCATCAGAGGGCGGCCGTCCGCGCTGTTTTGGCGATGCGCTTCGCTCCGAGGTCAGCCTCTCGACCGCGTCAACGAAAATCCTGCTTTTTGTCACGAACTTCCGACCGCTCTGCACATAGGCGTCAGAGAAGAGCTTGAGAAATTGTGGATTACCTAAAAGCGGCACGAGCTCGAAGCGAGCAGCTTCATTGAGGAACGCTGTGAAATCCTCTCCCGGAAGATAGGCTTCAAAAAGCAGCTTCTGTTCCGCTTCGGAAAACGGCAAAAGCCGTACCACGGCCGGCTCAGAGCCGAAGCACTGTTGCAAAAGCCGGGTTCGTGCCGGGTCCCATTCACTGGAGCGACAGGCCAGCACGACGATACCCGCCTGCGACTCCTTTGCCTTGACGATGATCTGATCAATTGCAGATTGGTCTATACGGGCCACTTCATCGAGAGCATCGATGACCAATGACGGAACCTCGGCTATCACCGAGCGGTGACGGAAGCTGGTTGCTGTGCAGAATTCACCACCTAAATGGGCGGCCATGCTCGTCAGAAGATCGCTCTTGCCAGCACCTGGTTCTGCTAGCACAACAATGAGTGCCTCTTCGGCGAGCAAAGCCGCCTCTGAAATGATCCTGTCCCCGTGATAGAGCGATCGTGGAATATAATTTTGGTCCATTCATGCAGCATAAGCGCCGCCAATGTCTCACCCAAGCTGCAATTTAAGATTGGTGGAACGCACGTGACTGGCGTGTGCCTGGATTCGTTCAGTAGTTCCCGTCAACTCCATCGTGCTGACGCGCGGCGCCTATCGGACGAACACGAAAGAACCCGCTGAGCCTCGCGTATTGAGTAGAGTGCTTGTTTGCAAATATTTAAATTTGCGGCGATCATCGCCGCATTTTTGAAAGATTGTAAATTCACTTTAAAAGTGATAGTTTCTGAGAGTCGCAAAATACGGCGATGATCGCCGCATCGAAAGTGTTTTTTAAACCTATGCCAACGAACACCGACCGAAGACAATTGCTGCGAAACCTGGTGCCTGAGGGGCTACCGGTGACGAAGCGTTGGCTGTCCGAGCAGAATCCGGACTTCGATCGCCACGCGCTCGATAATCTGGTCAAAAGCAGGCAGCTCACGCTGGTCGCGTCCGGTGTCTATATACGCCCCAGTACACACCTTACCTGGCAGGGCATCGTCACCGCACTGCAGACCATCTTCCGCACGGATCTAAGTGTCGGCGGATTGACAGCGCTCGAATTGCAAGGATTTGCGCACTACCTGCCATTGTCGAGGCAACGCGCGGTCCATCTTTACGGCAAAGACGTTTTGCCGGCCTGGCTAGGGAGTGCGCTGCCTTCAGTCCAGTTCGTTCGCCACAATCGTCTCTCCTCGCTAGGCGGTTCCGGCCTCGTCAACCGCGAGTACGACACAAACGAGCGAACGCTCGTGGATAGCAGCATACCGGGTCAGCGGACAGGCGCTTGGCCGTTCACCATGTCATCGCCCGAGCGGGCTTACCTTGAAGTCCTGATGGACGTGCCGGGCGCCATATCCTTCGAGCACGCCGACCAGCTTCTCCAGGGCATGACCACGCTCTCACCAAGGCGCATGGAGCAACTCTTGCGCAAGTGCACGAGCGTCAAATTGCGCAGGCTGTTCTACTGGATGGCCGAGCGTCATTCCTACGCCTGGCTGAAGAAGCTTCCCAAACCCGAAGCGCTTGATGAGCTTGGCCTTGGTAGCGGTAACAGAATGCTGGTCAGAGGCGGCAGACTCGATCCAAAATACCGCATAACGGTTCCGGAGGAGATGTGGACACAACCAGCCCTTATTACAGACAAGTCCGACTCCTGACGCGTGTCTTGCCGCTGGTCGCGGCGGAGACGTGTTTCGCCCTCAAAGGCGGCACCGCCATCAATCTCTTTGTTCGCGATCTGCCGCGGCTCTCCGTCGACATCGATCTCGTCTATCTGCCCATGGACGAGCGTGACGAAGCGCTTAAGAAGATTGCTGAAGCGCTCTCGCGCATTGCTGATGCGATCTCAAAGGCGATGCCCGATACGGAGATCATCAGATCGTACGAAGATCAGCGGGATGCCTTGCGTCTTTTCGTGACCCAAGGCGGCGATCGGATCAAGATCGAACTCTCCCCTGTGCTGCGCGGCTCAGTATTCCCCGAGGAGCTACGGGAGGTGTCGCCCGCAGTCGAAGAGCAATTCGGTTACGTCGAGATGCAGCTTCTTTCGATCCCCGATCTATATGCCGGAAAAATCTGCGCGGCGCTTGACCGCCAACATCCGCGTGATCTCTTCGATATCAAATTGCTGCTCGAGAATGAAGGGCTGACCGAAGATTTGGTGAAGACTTTTCTCGTCTACCTCATCAGTCACAACCGAACGATGGCTGAACTCCTACAACCAACCCGCAAGGACATTGCCGGCATCTACGAAGGAGAATTTCTGCGCATGTCGCAGATCGAGGTGAGCCTCGATGAATTGCTCGACGTTCGCGAGCGGCTGATCACCGGGCTAAATCAGGCATTGACCGACGATCAGCGAAAATTCCTGCTCTCCTTCAAAGCCCGTCGCCCGCAATGGGATCTGCTCGGATTTGAAGGGGCGGACAAGCTGCCCGCCGTTCGCTGGAAGCTGCACAATCTGGATCGCATGCCAGAAGAACGGCATCGCGGGGTGTATGAGAACTTGGAGCGGGTGTTCGGCCAGAAACGCAAATAAGCGACGCCGCGCAAGAATCAGGTCGATCCCGTCTCACCGACACGACATCAGGATGTCTTCAAGACGTGGAGGGGACTGCTCCATCTGGTGTGTCATCTCCCGCAGATTCCCGTGTCAGTTCGAGACGCGTGATTGTCAGTGTTCCGTACGCATCCGGTGAAGACCGCAGACGTGCGCATCCGGCAGCCAGGAGAACCTGAGCACCGGAGTGCTGGGGTCAAGCTTTCTTTGGGGAGACGCGATGATA
>NZ_JAMYVA010000098.1:0-7708 GCF_040323505.1 Mesorhizobium sp. M0040 | reverse complement strand
TTGCCGGGCGGGCGCGCCAGGATCTCGAGCCTCGCTTCGAGCGGATCGTCGGACTCGATCAGTTGCAGCTCGGCGGTGCCGCCGCCGAACAGATGCGAAAACAACCGTTGAAAATGGCCGTTGACCACCTCGAAGGCGGCGAGCAGCCGCTCGCGGCCTTCGCGGTTCAGGCTATGGATCGCCTGCCGCAGCTTGCGGATCGCCTCGATGATGTCGTCGCGCTCGGAGACGATGGTCTCCAGCCGGTCCGACAGTTCCTTCTGCTCCTCCTCGGCGCGCAGATTGACGGCACCGAGCCGTTCGCGTTCGACCTTCAGCCGGTCGAGCTGACGCTCGATCTCGGCCATTTCGGGCATCGGGCTGTCGGATTCGAGGCTGGTGTGGCGGATCACCAGATGCGGCGGCGTGTTCAGCGTTTCCTGGATGCGCGCCTCGACTTCCAGCCGACGCTCGTCGGCGGCGGTCAGCCGCTCTTCGGCGCGAACGCGGGATTCGCGCGCCTCGGCCAGCGACTGGATGGCAGCAGTCGCAGCCTTGTCCAGCTCGGACTGCCGGTTCTCCGCTTCCTGCAAGCGGTCGCCCGCTGCCTTGCGCAGGCTTTCGGCCTCGGCGAGCTGCGACAGCAGGGCGCGCCGCTTGGCGTCAATCTCGTCGGGAGCGTCGGCCAGTTGCTCGCGCTCGGCCTCGGCCGCTGCCTTGCGTTCGCCGAGCGCCGCGATCTGCGTCGAGGCGTTTTCGGCGCGCTCGACCCAGTTGCGCCGTTCAACGCTGATGGCGTCGAGCCGGCGCGCACGTGCCTCGGCTTCCCGCCTCAGGCCCTCGTGAACGGCACGCGCATCGGCAAGGGCGGCGCGGTCGCGGGCGACGTTGGCGGCCGACTGCTCGAGCTGCAATTGCAGATCGCCGAGATCGGGCGCGTCCTGCAGCAGCATTTCCGCCTCGACGAATGCCGCCGCCGTTTCCTCATGGCTGTCGACAATGCGTGCGCGCGCCTCGTCAAGTGCTGCACGCCGGCTCGACAGCTCGCCGCCGGCTTTTTCGGCCTCGGCCAGCGTATTGCGGGCAGCGTCGAGCCCGTGCTGGGCGTCGCGCCCGGCCTGTCGGGCGTTGCGTTCGGCCTCGCTCGCCTGGGCAAGCGCCTGTTCGGCCTGGGCAAGGGCTTGTTCAGCTTCGCGCAGGGTGCGCGTGGCATGGACTGCTTCGGCATCGAGCTCGGCCAGCCGGTTTTTCTGCGCCAGCCGCTGCGCGGCGGCGGTCGGGGCATCGGCGCTGGCGGTGAAGCCGTCCCAACGCCAGAGCGCGCCTTCGCGGCTGACCAGCCGTTGACCGGGAGCAAGCAGCGTCTGCAGCCGTCTTCCGTCGGCGGCTTCGACAATGCCGATCTGGGCCAGCCTGCGGGCCAGCTGTGCCGGCGCACGCACAACGCTGGCGAGGCTCCTTATGCCTTCGGGCAATGCGGCGTCGGCAGGCTGGATTTCGCTCTGGCCCCAATGTACCGGCGCACTGCGGTCGAGCGGCACGTCGAGGTCTTCGCCAAGCGCGGCACCCAGCGCCGTCTCGTAGCCGCGCTCGACGCTGATCTGCTCCAGCACCGAGGGAAATAGATCGCCGCTGGCGGCGTTGAGGATCTTGGCCAGCGTGCGGGCCTCGGTTTCGATCCGCGCCAGCTCGGCCTTTGCGTCCTGAACCGGTGGGCGGGCAGCATTTTCGCCTGCACGCGCCTCGGCGACCGCCTGTTCGGCGGCAATGGCGGCTGCCTCAGCCTCTTCGAGCAGCGTCAGCGCCTGATCGACCAGCAGCCGCTTCTCGGCGGGATCGGGCAGGCCGGCGACCCTGGAGACGATCTCCGACAGTTCGCGGTCGACATCGGCAAGCTGGCGGGCAAAGCGGTCGCGGCGCTCAGCGGTGTCGCGCAGCGTCCGTTCGATCTGGTTGCGCGAGGCGGCAGCCTCCGCCCGTTCGGCGGTCAGCGCGGCGAGCCTGGCCTCGCTCGAGGCAAGCGTCGATGCCGCCTGCTCGAAAGCCGCGCGGGTGCTGGCCTCGCGCTCGGCGGCGCCGGCGTTTTCGGCGTTGAGCGCGGCTTCTTCGGCGGCGAGGCGTTCGAGGATATCCGCATTGTCGCGGACCATGCGCTCCTCGCGGGCAAGGTCGCCATCGAGCTGTTGCAGTCGGCGGTCGAGCTCAGCCTGGCGGGCGCGGATGCGGCCTGCCTCTTCCTCGATCTGCGCCTTGGCGATCGATAGACGCTGGAAGGCGGCGGCGGCAGCGGCTTCCGCATCGCGCAGGTCCGGCAGCCGGTGGGCGTTGATGCCTTGTTCCCTGGCGGCAGCCATCTGGGCGGCGGCACGGTCGCCGACCAGCGCGGTGGCAATCGCCAGCGCCGAACGCGCTTCGCCTTCCTGCGTCTTGGCCAGCGTCCAGCGCAGATGCAGCAGCGTCGCTTCGGCCTTGCGGATGTCGGCCGACAGGTTCTTGAAGCGCGAGGCCTGCCGGGCCTGGCGTTTCAGGCTTTCGATCTGGCTTTCCAGCTCGCCGACGACGTCGTCCAGCCTTTCGAGGTTCTGTTCCGCCGCCTTCAGCCGCAGCTCGGCTTCGTGGCGGCGCGTATGCAGGCCGGAAATTCCGGCCGCCTCTTCCAGCAGCGCGCGGCGCGCCTGCGGCTTTGCCTGGATCAGCTCGCCGATGCGGCCCTGGCCGACCATCGAGGGCGAGCGGGCGCCGGTCGACTGGTCAGCGAACAGCAGCTGAACGTCCTTGGCGCGAGCCTCCTTGCCGTTGATGCGGTAGAGCGAGCCGGCCTCGCGCTCGATGCGGCGCGAGACCTGCAACTCGTCGGCGTCGTTGAAGGCGGACGGCGCGGTGCGGTCGCTATTGTCGAGGAACAGCGTGACTTCGGCGGTGTTGCGGGCCGGACGCGTTCCCGAGCCGGAAAAGATGACGTCGTCCATGCCGGACGCACGCATGTTCTTGTAGGAGCTTTCGCCCATGACCCAGCGCAGCGCCTCGACCAGGTTCGACTTGCCGCAGCCGTTCGGCCCGACGATGCCGGTCAGGCCGCGTTCGATGACGAACTCGCCGGGTTCGACGAAGGATTTGAAGCCGAGGAGGCGAAGGCGCGAGAACTTCATTCGCGCCGGCCCATAGCCAAGTTTCGCAAAACTGTGCCGCGGTTTTGCAAGGAGAACCCGCGGCAAGACAAAGAAGTGCGCACGCCGAAGCTACGCCGCTTCGGCGCTGCCGAAACGTCAGAGCAGAGGGTCGATGATGGCCGACATTTCCGCAATCGACATCGCCCCTTTGTAGGTCTTTCCGTTGATGAAAAAGGTCGGTGTGGAATCGACCTTGAATTCGTCGGCGCCGCGCTTCTGGACAGATCTCACATCGTCCAGAAGTTTCTGGTCCGTCAAGCAGGCCTCGAAGGACTCCTGTGTAAAACCGGCAAGCTTGGCGATTTGCAGCAGTGCGTCCTTGGTATTGTTCACACCAACCCAGTTCGCCTGCTGCCTGAACAGCACGTCGACCATCGGGAAATAGTTGTCCTTGGAGCAGCGCGCCAGCATGAAACCGGCCTCGGCGCTGGGATCGAACGGAAACTCGCGCAGTATGTAACGGGCCTTGCCGGTGTCGATATATTTCGTCTTCAGCTCCGGAAAAGTGGTCTCGGCGAAATGCGCGCAATGCGGGCAGGTCATCGATGCATATTCGACGATAGTGACCTTTGCATCGTCCTTGCCGAGCTGCATGTCGGGCAATGCGCCGGGCTTCAGCAGTGCCGCCATATCGACCGTGCCCTGAGCCTCCGGCGCCGCCGCGGCGGCCGGAGCGGCCGGCTTCGCAGGTTCCGGAGCCGCAGGCTTCACATCCTGCGCCTCGGCTTTCTCGCCCGAGTCGCTGCAGGCGGCAAGCAGCGCCACCGCTGGTATTGCGGCCAGCGAAGTCAAAAGGTTTCTGCGGGACAAGGAACGGATCATACGAATCACCTGGCAATAGTTGGATTTTGCAATGCAAAGTCTACAAAAAGCGAGAGTTGGCGCGAATTAAGGCATTACCGCCCCTATTCCAATCGCCAAATCCGGGCATACCATCACGATAGCGCGAGATCACGGTTTCTTTTGACCGAGAATGGTGGCGCCAAGCCGCTCCAGCGAGGCGCGCAGCCCGCCGTCCTCGATCAAACCAACGGTGCCTGACAGCTTCCCTTTCTCGGCCGCAGTCAGCGGCCGCAAACTGGGTTTCGGCTTGTCCTTGCCCGCCATTACCGGCTTCTGCACGATCCTGATCCGGCCGATCGCATTGAAACCGAGGAAGGCATTGACCCGGTTGATGATCTCGCCGGTCTCGTGCTGCAGATGCAGTGCCGCTACACCCTCGCAGGCAATCACCAGCACCGCCGGTTCGAAAGGATCGTCCTCATGCATGCGGCGCGGCCACTGGATCTTTTCCGGGCGCGAGCGGCCGGCAAGCCGCGGCCCGGCAATTTCTTCCCATGACTGGACTAGTCCGATCGACATACCGGCCCGTTTGCGCAGCACCGGGTCGAGGATCTCGGTTGCGAGATCGCTCACCGGAACGGGATTGCCGAAGGGCCTTTTCCCTGCCATGTGCGTTCTCCAGCTTCAGCACCAATGGATTAGGGCCGACCCTCGATCAATGGCACTGCACGACCAGACCCGCAAGGCCGTATCCGGAGACAATGTCGAGATCGCCTCCCGGCTGCTTGGCTGGTACGACGCGCATCACCGCGACCTGCCCTGGCGCGTTTCGCCGCGCGCGCTGGCGGGCGGGGCGCGGCCCGATCCCTATCTGGTCTGGCTTTCCGAGGTGATGCTGCAGCAAACCACGGTCGAGGCGGTAAAATCCTATTTCCGGGCGTTCGTGCAGAAATGGCCAACGGTCCAGGCGCTGGCGGCGGCACCGACCGAAGACGTCATGAAGGCCTGGGCCGGGCTCGGCTATTACTCCCGCGCCCGTAACCTCAAAGCCTGTGCCGATCTCGTCGCGCGGCAAGGCGGCCGCTTTCCGGACAGCGAGTCCGGCTTGAAGGAACTGCCCGGCATCGGCGCCTATACGGCGGCGGCGATCGCAGCGATCGCCTTCGACCGACCAGCCGCGGTCGTCGACGGCAATGTCGAACGGGTCGTCTCACGGCTGTTTTCGATCGCCACGCCGCTGGGCGAAGCCAAGGGCGAGATACGCGGCCAGGTCGAGCACATGGTTCCCCCGACACGGCCCGGCGACTTCGCGCAGGCGATGATGGACCTGGGCGCGACGATCTGCACGCCGCGACGGCCCCGCTGCATGCTGTGCCCCGTTCGCGAGAATTGCAGCGCTACAATCTCGGGCGACCCCGAACGCTTTCCGGTCCGCCTGCCCAAGGCCGAAAGACCTTTACGCCGCGGTGCCGCCTTCGTTGCCGTCAGGGGCGACGGCGCCGTGCTTTTGCGAAAGCGCGTCGAAAAGGGCCTCCTCGGCGGCATGACTGAGGTGCCGACGACCGGCTGGACGGCGCGCATCGACGGCGCCACCACGGAAGCGGCAGCCCCCTTCCCCGGCGACTGGCGGCGGGCCGGACGCATCGGCCATGTCTTTACTCATTTTGCGCTTGAACTCTACGTGTTCAAGGCGGACACCGACAGCGTCGCCCCGGCCGGGCATTTCTGGTCGCTGGCGCATGAAATTTCCGGGGAAGCGCTGCCGAGCGTCATGAAAAAGGTAATCGAAGCGGCGATACCGGGCGCGACGAAAAAGCAGCGGCCGCGTTGAAAGAGAGAAGAATGACTGAAATCCGCCACATCGTTTTCGACATCGGCAAAGTGCTGATCCACTATGATCCGGACCTGCCCTTCAGTCGCTTGATCCCCAATCCCGACGAACGGAAATGGTTCTTCGACAATGTCTGCACGCATGATTGGAACATCGAGCAGGATCGCGGCCGCAGTTGGGAAGAGGCCGAAGCGCTGGCGATCGCGCAATATCCCGAGCACGCCGAAAATATCCGCAATTTCCGCCGGCACTGGCACGAGATGGTGCCTCACGCCTATGAGGACAGCGTCGCCATCATGATCGGCCTGATCGACAGCGGCCATGACGTGACGATGCTCACCAATTTCGCTGCGGATACGCTCGCCGAGGCCCGCGAGCGCTTCGATTTCCTCAATCGGCCGCGCGGCGTCACCGTTTCCGGCGACATCCGCCAGATCAAGCCGGATCGCGCCATCTATGACCACCACGTCGCCGCGTTCAGCCTCGAACCGTCAGCGACGCTGTTCATCGACGACAGCCAGAAGAACGTCGACGGCGCCAAGGCGGCGGGCTGGCAGTCGGTGCTGTTCACCGATGCAAAGACGCTCAGGGCGGACCTTGAGCGTCTTGGGATCGAAGTGTGATTTGAATCGGTTCCAGCGATCCGCTGAGACTTTAAACCTTCGCAAATGCGCGGCAATCGGCCGGGTCCTGAAGGAAAAGCACTTTCGGGCTCGGATACCCCGGAGCATCGAAACGACTGTTTGGCAGAGATGCGAAATCGGATTGTTTCCGGGGATAAGTTCGGTTCGGACTGTTTTCCGAGCAGCCAACTGTCAATAATAGGCAGAGGAAGCGTCGGGGAGAGATCTGTGGCTTATTCAGTTCGGCATCAAGTATTCGTCAGCTCTACTTTCACCGACCTAAAAGAGGAACGCGCTGAGGTCATCCAAGCCATCTGGGAGCTAGATTGCATTCCCACTGGGATGGAGGCGTTCGTCGCTTCGAACGAGAGTCAATGGGATGTGATCAAGAGGGTTATCGATGAGTGCGATTACTACGTCCTGATCATCGGCGGCCGATATGGGTCGGTCGTAACCGACGAGGGCATCAGCTACACGGAGAAGGAGTACCGTTACGCCAAAAAGTCCGGCATTCCGGTGCTCGCCTTCGTACACGGCAAGCCGGAGGAAATAGCGGCTGGAAAAACGGAAAAGGACGAAACTCTTCGGAAAAAACTGGAGGCTTTCCGCGCAGAGATCATGAAGGATTATCCCGTGCGTCAGTGGTCAAGCGCTTCGGAACTGGGAGGTTTGGTATCACGATCGCTGATCCGCGAAATCAAGGTTAACCCTCGTCCTGGATGGATAAGGAACGATGGTTCGTCGCCGATTGCACTATTGGAGAAGATAAACGTCCTTACCGAAGAAAATATTAAGTTACGAGAACAGACAGAAAAAGACAAGCACCTAGATATTGACGATTCACTTGAATCTGGAAAGGATGAAATAACTCTTCACGGATTTAGAGCCTTGAGAAATAAAACCACTTGGAGCTCTGAGACTTTTCCCTGGAAAACACAAGTGTCTTGGGACTTGTTGTTTCAAGATATCGGTCCGCCTCTGATTAATGAAGCTTCCGAAGAAAATTTGAAATCCATTGTTGCCCGATTTCACGGGTGGGACGAATTGGATCGTGACAAGTATGAGGTAACTGGCTCGCCGGCCATTGGCATAGAGGCGTGGAATGAGATTTTGATTCAATTCAGGGCGTTAGGGCTGATTGAGCCCGGTGTAAAGAAGCGAGCAATCACCGATAAAGCAAGTTATTGGCGTATTACCCCTAAAGGGGACCGTCATTTGGTAAGAGACCGTTTTGAAAATCGGCTGGCTATGGGTTCCGTCTGAGGCTTGGTTGTGATTCAAGCTTTAGATGTGGACAGAGCAGAGCCGTGGCCGGATGGCCC
>NZ_JAMYVA010000097.1:0-8141 GCF_040323505.1 Mesorhizobium sp. M0040 | reverse complement strand
CGGCTCGTCGATCGCGCTGCCGCACGAAGGCAAAATGCCAGCCAGGCAAAAACTCTCAACTGAAGACGAAAGGGACGTAGTATGAATGCAGATCGTTGGCATAGAGGCAGACGCCGGTGCCGTCCCAGAAGATCAGCTTGATCCGGTCTGTCCGCTTCGCCCGGAAGACGTACACGGCCCCGCTGAACGGTTATGTGGCGTGCCACATAACCGCATTTATGTGTCGGGCGAGATTATGTGGCGGAGCTGCGCAGATGCCCGCCAAGCCTGCCAAGCCTGGAATCCTCCGCCACATAATATTTCATGCCTCTCTGACGGACGCGGGATTCCCCTGCGCCGCGATGCTGGAGGGGCAGGATGCTCGACTTCTATTTTTCGTATCGCAGGGTGCTCAAGCGCCTGCGTAGCGGTGCACTCGGTGGCGAGATGGATCGCCTCGCGGAGCATTTTTTCATGCTTGGTTATAAGCCAGCATCCGCCAAGATTTACTTGAGCCGCATAGCGCGCTTTAGCCAGTTTGCCGGGCCGCGCAGTGGTCCGATGCCGATCCATCAAGATGTCATCGACAGCTATTTATGCACGTTTACTACGGATACTCCGCGCATCGGGGCAGTGTCGGCGCTGGGACACGCACGCCGAGTGGCTCCGGAGCGGTTCATTGGTTCCGTTCCAAGTGTAGCGGATGATCCAGATGCTCCGCTTCTGGCCTCCTTTTCGGACTATCTGCGCAAAGTGCGGGGACTTGAGCCGAAGACCCGCGAAGGCGTTCTTTTGGGCAGCCGCCGCTTTCTGGATTGGCTCCGCCATCATCATCCCGACCAAGAGCTCCAAGCGTTGACGGCGGAGCACGTCTTCGCCGCCGTTGAGCATCGGCTGTCGCTATCGGCGACCTCCGCCACCCGCACGGCGGCGACCTCTCACATCCGAACATTTCTTCGGTTTTTGAATTGGGCTGGCCACCATGACCAGGATCTTGCCCGCATCGTCCCAAGGCCGCCCCATTGGCGTTTGGCGCATTTGCCGCCGCGCCTTGCATGGGACGACGTTCGGCGCGCAATCGATGCGGTCGGCGCAACAACGCCGGTCGACATCCGCGATCGAGCCGTCCTGTTGCTGCTCGCCACCACGGGTATTCGTAACGGCGAGCTCCGCACCATTCAGCTGCAGGATATCGACTGGCGAACTGGCGAGGTCTTTGTCCGGCGCACCAAAGGCAAGCGTGATCGGGTGGCGCCGCTCCTCGAGGAGACCGGAGCCGCGCTCGCCGACTACATCCTGCGCGCTCGACCGAAGGTGGATAGCCCATATCTGTTCCTGTCCTTCACGCCGCCCGTGGGACCGTTCAGGTGCGCATCGCCTGTTTCGAGGATCGTGCGGAAGCGGTTGCGGCATGGCGGGGTTGAACTCGGGCGGGTCGCAGGTGCACATCTCCTGCGCCACAGCCTTGCCACCCAGCTCGTCAGGCAGCGAACGCCGATCAACGAGGTCGCCGATCTTCTCGGGCACCGGAGCATCAACACAACGGCGCTGTACGTAAAGATCGCGGCCTCGCAGCTCGCCGAGGTCGCACTCCCTTTTCCGGGAGGCGTCGCATGACCGCCTTTGCCCGATTCCTCGGCGAGAAGGCCGAGCGTTACATCGAGCTGCGCCACTCTCTCGGCTACGCCTTCAGCAAGCAAGCCGGCACGTTGCGGGCTTTCGTCCGCTACGTTGAGCGCGCTCAGCTCGATGCCCCCGCCACTCGAGCGATGGCGCTGGATTTCGCCTTGTCGTTCGGCGGCGCCGCCAACAGCCGCGCCACCCGTCACGGCGTGCTTCGCCGATTCTACGAGTATCTCGCTGTCTATGACGTCCGAACCGAGGCCTTGGAGCGCAGAGCTTTCCCCAGATCCAGAGCGATTCCGCCTCCGCGTATTCTCAGCGAGGCTGAGTTGGCGTCGCTCATCGACGCATGCCATCGCATTTCGCCGGAGGTTCCTCTCAAGGGCCGGACCATGGCGACGCTGATCGGATTGTTGGCGAGTTCGGGGCTGCGATCGGGCGAAGTGGTTCGGCTTGATCGTTCCGACGTCGATCTGGCCAACGGGGTCCTCCTCATTCGGAAGACGAAGTTCCGCAAGGATCGTCTCGTTCCAGTTCACACGACAACCCAGGCTGCCCTTGGTTGCTATGCCCGTGAGCGTGATGCCGCTTTTCCCATGCCCAAGGATCAGGCCTTCTTCCTCAGTTCCCGGGGCAACCGCCTCTCGGCGACTGGGCTGCAAAACGGCTTTGCTGAGGTCCGTAAGCTCGCCAGCCTTGATGGCGGCAAGCCGTTAAGGCCGCACGATCTCAGGCACCGGTTCGCCGTGACCCGCCTCAGCCTCTGGCACCAACAGCGCGCCAACGTTCAGGCGGCGCTCCCGTTGCTCGCCACCTATCTCGGCCACGCCAGTTACAGCGATACAGCCTACTACCTCACTGGCTCGGCGGATCTTCTCGCCATTGCGGCGGAACGCGCCTTCCTCGATGGAGGTGCAGCATGAGCGAACACCTGCTCCTGGCGCCGCTCCTGGAGTCCTATTTTCGCCGGCGCCTGACCAAGCAACGCAACGCGACTCCCGCGACCGTGGCCAGCTATCGCGACGCCTTGCGCATGCTGATCCTCTTTGCCGCCGCCCGGTTACGAAGGAAGCCGGCGGCGTTGACGCTCGAAGACCTTGATCGAGACCTCGTTCTCGCCTTTCTCGACGAGCTCGAAGAGAAGCGGAACAACTCCGTCGCCACGCGCAATGCCCGCCTGGCCGCGATCCGATCTTTCTTCCACCACGTCGCTGCCGCCGACCCGGCGTTCTTCGGCGTCGCCCAACGCGTGCTGACGATTCCCATTAAACGGACGCACATTGAGGTGACGCACCACCTCACCAAGGCCGAAGTGGACACTCTCATCGCGGCGCCCGATCCAAAGACGCCCCGTGGTCGGCGCGACCGAGCCTTTCTGCTCTTCTTGGCACGGACCGGCGCCCGGGTCTCCGAAGCCACCGGCGTCAACGCAAACGATCTTCAGTTGGAGCGGTCGCACCCGCAAGTGCTGCTGCGCGGCAAAGGGCGCAGAGACCGCGTCGTCCCTGTTTCCAAGGACCTGACGCGAGCGCTGACGACCTTGTTGAGCGAGCGCGGGATCGCCCATTACGAGCCGCGACCGATATTCGTCGGCGCCCGCAACGAGCGCCTGACTCGTTTCGGAGCGACCCATATCGTGCGACGTGCGGCCGCCGAGGCCGTGGCTGTCAGGCCTGCCTTGGCCGACAAGCCCATATCGCCGCACATCTTCCGGCACTCCCTCGCCATGAAGCTTCTCCAGTCCGGCGTGGACCTTTTAACGATCCAAGCCTGGCTCGGGCACGCACAGGTCGCCACGACCCACCGCTATGCCGCCGCGGATGTCGAGATGATGCGCAACGGACTCGAGAAGGCGGGCGTCGCCGGCGACCACGGCGTGCGTTTCCGACCGAACGACGCCGTTCTGCAACTGCTGAACAGCATCTAAATATTATGTAGCGGAGGATTCCAGGCTTGGCAGCCTTGGCGGGCATCTGCGCAGCTCCGCCACATAATCTCGCCCGACACATAAGAACGGATCGGCTCCCATCGTCTCGCGCACCAGCGCAGCCAATCCCTCCGCACCCTTGCGGAAGTCGACCGGCTTCGTCGCCACCATGACCTTGTCCGCACCCGTCGGCCCGATCACGACGTCGCCTTCAGCGCGCGGATCACCGCCGCCACCGTCCTGGTATCGGCGCCACGGCCGACCCGCATGGCGATGCCGTCGATCTCAAGCTCGATCACTCCGGCGTCTCGAGTGGCTTGCCGTTTCCGCTGCTTCGGTGGATGCCTGGCTACAGGCTCCGCCGCCGTCACAACCGCCGGCACGAAGGCAGGAGAATCTTGCTGCACCGAAGCGGCCTGTTTGCGCGCTTCGCGGCGCCAGGCGAAGACCTGCTGCGGCCTGAGGCCATACCGGCGGGCGACCTCGGAAACGACTGCGTTCGGCTCCAGCGTCTCCGCGATGATCCGCGCCTTGTCATCCACCGACCAATGACGCCGACCGCCAGCGCCGTTGATCACCTCGAAACGTCGAGGCTGCCGCCCCGGGTCAAGCGTAAGGTCAAGTCCAGACACAAGCCGATCTCCGATCCCATTACTGAACCGGCAACCTCACAGATCGCGACCACTCCCGAAAGGTGGTCCCAAAACAGCGCGCTGATGTCCGCTGTCAAGGTTTGGAACGCAGGAGGTCGCCCGATCCGAGGAACGGCTGCTCATTCTGATAGTCGCGCATGGGTGGAGGCGGAACTGAAGGACGTCGGTGATCAAGCTCTGATGCGCGGGTTGACTACCGCATTCCCGATTGTGCGTCCGGGGCTGTTCCTATCTTACTGCGGGCGTCGGCCATGTTGCCGGCCACAAAGCGTCTGACGGGCATTCCCCTGCCGTGGTCCCGCCTCCGCCCATGCGCGAGATGTGCGCCGTCGCGGCGAGCGATCAGGTGACGCGCGCCTCCCTTGCGACTGCCCACATGAAGCCGACCAGTTCACGGGCGATCGCGGTGCAGACGACCGTTGTCCGTTTGCCTCGAGCGCTCAGCATGCGGTAGCGCGCTGTCAGGCGGGACTGCGCCTTCCAGGCGATCTCACGCACCTTCGGTGGCGCCTGCTCCAAGCGGTATAGCTTCGCCTTCCCGACCTTGGGCGGATGTCGATAGGTCCAGGCGCTCTCGACCAACATGTGGCGAACCCGACCGTTGCCTGCCTTTGTGATGCCGCCGCGCCGGACTGTCTCCCCGGTTGAGCGCTCGTCGGGAACCAGACCGAGATATCCCATGAGCTGGCGTGGGCTTTCGAACCGGCTGGCGTCGCCGACTTCGGTGACGAACGTCACGGCGACAATCAGGTCTACCCCACGCAATGTCTGAAGCGCCCACACGATCGGTGCCAGTGACCAGGCCGGGACGAACTCTTCGATCACACGCTCCAGCCGCTCGACCCGCTCTTTCGAGACGCGCACCGCCTCGACCATCTCCTGGAGTGCGATCTGATGCGCGGGATGATCGAACCGCTGTTCCTGAAGCCAGCGTAGATAGCGCATTGTCCAGCTCTTTTTTCGCGGATAGCTACGGCCCTGCTTGAGCATGAATGCGCTCACCTGCTGGCGATGAACCCGCAGCGTCTCGACCGCGGCCGCCCGCGCGCGAACAAGATTCCCGTATGGACTCGTGCCCTTCATCGGGAACCCACACCGCGGTCAGCTCGCCGGCGCGCAATAGCCGGGCAAGGGAAATGGCGTCTCGGCGGTTCGTCTTCACCCGATCGCCGGGCTTCCTCGGTATCAATGATGGTGCAACCACGGTACAGTCGTGCCCGAGCGACCGGATCAGGCGATAAAGGCCGTACCCGGTCGGCCCGGCCTCATAGCAGAAATGCGCGTAATCAAAGCGGCTGGCGATCCGGCCTATGACCCGCCGCATGCTGGCGGCCGACGCGTCGACCTCGCCGAAGAAGCGAACCTCTCCCTCCCGGCCTACGTCCGCAATCGCGATGGCGTTCCTCAGCTTCGCGACATCGATTCCGACAAATGCTTCCCTATCTTCCCTATAATCTGCCACGGCTCGTCCTCCTGTGGTGAGGATCGGCTCGGCCCGCCCGAGCAACCCTCGGACGCGCAGTGTAGGGCGAGCCACCTCACCGGCAGAGGCGGACATACGGTCTTACGAAAAGACCGCCTTAGCCAATCCTCAACATGCCAGCGACCGACGCGGTCGCGCCATTTCCGGGCGAAGGCTTATCCCCTATGTTCCAACACAGGCGAAGGTCAAATGATCGGTTTGAACGAAAGTTGCCGTCGTCTGCGCGATGACAGAAATTAAAGCACGGTATTGTGCTGGAGAACCGAAAGCACTCCCACTACCGCCTGCAGCAGTGCGATCACCACCGAGAAGGTTATTCAGCTTCGAAGAGGCATGGCGGCTCGTCCCATAAGCGGCACGCGGCAACACTACTTCGAGCGTGTAGGCTTCGCCAGTGGCCATCCGATTATCGACGTAGATTGCAGGATGAGGGCCGAGGAGGTGCTGCAAGGTCACTACTGCCCAGATGCGGCAGAGACCACGTGCTACACTGACAGCCAACGTCGGCTGGGAGTGTGAACTTTGCCGTTCGTCTCGTCCATCGAAACGAGCAAGGAGCGCCAGGAGCGCTCATAAAGCGATCGGGGCGAGCGGCGGAGCCGACCCGAAATGGACATTTGGCTTCCCCCAAACCACTGCGTTACTAAGCCGACTTTCCGAATATTCTACGGACAATCTCGTCTTCATTCGCATCGAAGCAGCGGCCGTGACTGAGAATCACCCGCCGCGGTTGCCACGACCGGAGTTTGCTTATTACTGCCTGTGTCTTCCGTCGATGCAGGAGAATTGGCAGCCGCATGCCAAAGAAAGTCCGCCCGTGCGGGTAAGCCATCCGAGTCAGGTTGGTCACCGTGCGCCAAGGCTCATCGATCATGTCCAATTCGAGATTGATGATCGTGTCTGTAAGGATCAGCGTCTTTGAAGCGTGGTGGAAGAATATGAACTCTTTGAAGTAGCCACCGGGAAACAGCATCTGGTCCATGTCCCGCCGCCACTCCTCCGGCGGATCGGCTTTCAACTCTCGTGCAAACGTCACATCCGCGTGCCGTGCGCGTGCTCTTTGGCGGACTCCGGGCGATGCCCATGTTGTTGCCTCAGGGAAAGCCTTCCACCACTCACCGATATGAGCGTAGTGAAACTGGTTGGGTGACACGAGGTGGCGAATTCTGCCCAAGTTCCGTAACTCTTCGGCCAACCTCGAAGCAAACTTGATGGGCGAATGAAGGAACAGATCGCCGTTCGATAGGCGCACCACCGTCATCCGAGTGGTGAATGGCAGCGGAAGTTTTATTCCTGCTACCGTCAGATACTCAAACGGACCGTCAACGACGCCGATATCGGGTCCCTGAGGTTTGTAGACGTTCACCGGCTCGTAAAGGGACGCACTCACAGCCCATTCCACTTCACCAGCTCGGCGCAAGGCGATGCACGCTATCTGGGCCAAGTTGCGTCATGCCGAACCGCAGCACCTGCTGCTTCTGGTGGAGCAACAAAACTTGCGCTCGAGGGCAAGTCTCAAGACGTGCGTGCCAAGGCAATCGAGATCACATCGTCCGTGTCAATGTCAGGCAAATCGAAGATCATTGGCAATTGCCGCGTCATGGCCATCTTCACGATCAACTCTTCCATCGATTCAACCGGAAGGCTGGCGTTTGAACGCTGCCGCATTAAAAATGCAAGCTTGTGGACCGGCACGGGCGTCGACTTCGCGCGGTCATCTAAAAGCCTGCCGATTTCGATCAGAACGTCTGCGTCGATGGTGTTGGGCAATTCGCGCATGGTCTATTCCTCCCTGCCCCTGACCATGCGCGTCGCGGGCAGCCGAGTCTCGGGAAACCTCCGTACGTTTTTAACGATGTTGAAGAGCGTAAATGCAACTCTCTGGCTGCAGAGTGGCGTGAGCCGATAGGCTCGGCTGATGTTCACCACCGGTCGGCCCGCCTTGCCGTGTGAATTTGTACCCCCTTTAGAGTCGTGAGACCATTCTGCGAGAATGTCTGGAAACGAGCTTATATTTGCCGGTGCTCGATCGGTGACGAAAGCGAGACGGACGCGACCGAATAGGGACTTAGCAGGCTGTTGAAGAAGTCTGACGTATTGCCTTGAGGATGGCCTCGTCGCCGTTGTGGTAGGCGAATGTGATCTCGATCGAGCCGTCGTCGAGCAATTCGGCATAGCCGTCGCCTGTGACTTCATCCATCTCGTCACACCCGGCCCATGTGAAGTGAACTATCGAGGGGCTGTAGCTCAGTTCGAGACCGGCTTGCAGGGCGCCAAAGGCGATCTCGCCGCTGTTGTCGGGTCCGATGGCGATGGTTGCGGGTCCACCGAGGTTCAGGTAACCGCGATCCCACAGATCGGCTTCGATGATCCGCCAGCGGCCGATCAGTTGGCAGCCTGCGGGCACGGTCATTTCGACGCCGCCAAGAGCTTGGGCAGCCGCACCAGATTGTAGGCGGCGGCCGCGAAGGTGAAG
>NZ_JAMYVA010000096.1:0-8144 GCF_040323505.1 Mesorhizobium sp. M0040 | reverse complement strand
GCCGGTCGATGCCATACCAAGCCGTCGAAAACTGCTTTCCCGGCCATCAAAAAAGCCCCATTAACTCACCAACCAGGATTTCGCTTCCCCGTGCAAAGCCCTCCTTGTGGGAGAGGATGGATTGGCGCGCAGCGCCAAGACGGTTGAGGGGTGCTGGACGGATCGCCGTGGGTGCCAAGCTGGAACACCCCTCATCCGACCGAGCTTCGCTCGGCCACCTTCTCCCGCAAGGGGAGAAGGAAAGGGCACCCCGCTTACGTATTCATCGAATCGAAGAAATCCGCGTTGGTCTTGGTCTGCTTGAGCTTGTCGATAAGGAACTCGATGGCGTCGGTCGTTCCCATCGGCGCCAGGATGCGGCGCAGCACGAAGATCTTCTGCAGGTCCTGGCGCGGAACCAGCAGGTCTTCCTTGCGGGTGCCGGATTTGAGGATGTCCATTGCCGGATAGATGCGCTTGTCCGCCACCTTGCGGTCGAGCACGATTTCCGAATTGCCGGTGCCCTTGAACTCTTCGAAGATGACCTCGTCCATGCGGCTGCCGGTATCGATCAGCGCCGTGGCGATGATGGTCAGCGAGCCGCCTTCCTCGATATTGCGGGCAGCACCGAAGAAGCGCTTCGGCCGCTGCAGCGCGTTGGCGTCGACACCACCGGTCAGCACCTTGCCGGATGACGGCACGACGGTGTTGTAGGCGCGGCCGAGGCGGGTGATCGAATCCAGCAGGATGACGACGTCACGGCCGTGCTCGACCAGGCGCTTGGCCTTCTCGATGACCATTTCGGCAACCTGGACGTGGCGCACCGCCGGTTCGTCGAAGGTCGAGGACACCACCTCGCCCTTCACCGAGCGCTGCATGTCGGTGACTTCCTCCGGCCGCTCGTCGATCAGAAGCACGATCAAATAGCATTCCGGATGGTTGGTGGTGATCGAATGGGCGATGTTCTGCAGCAGCACCGTCTTGCCGGTGCGCGGCTGCGCCACGATCAACGCGCGCTGGCCCTTCCCGAGCGGCGCCACCAGGTCGATGACGCGCGCCGAAATATCCTTGGAGGTCGGAACCTCCATCTCCATCTTCAGCCGCGAGGTCGGATAAAGCGGCGTCAGATTGTCGAAGTGGATTTTGTGGCGGATTTTTTCCGGGTCGTCGAAATTGATCGTGTTGACCTTGAGCAGCGCGAAATAGCGCTCGCCCTCTTTCGGGCTGCGGATCGGCCCTTCGACCGTATCGCCGGTCTTCAGTGAGAACCGCCGGATCTGCGACGGTGAAATATAGATGTCGTCGGGACCTGGCAAATAGTTGGCATTGGCGGAGCGCAGGAAGCCAAAGCCGTCCTGCAGCACTTCGACGACGCCGTCGCCGATGATCTCGATATCCTGGGTCGCCAGCCTCTTCAGGATCGCGAACATCAGCTCCTGCTTGCGCATGACGCTGGCGTTCTCGACCTCGAGCGATTCCGCATAAGCGATCAGCTCTGGCGGTTTCTTGTTCTTGAACTCTGTGAGTTTCATTTCTTGCATCATTAGACGGACTCTGAGTAAGCTTTGGGAAAAATATCGGCGGGATGCGACAAATGCCGGGCGCGGCCGAAGCGATAAATGGGCGGCGCATGACGGGAAGGAAGACCCGTCTTTTATCGTCGGTCGGTTGAAAGAGCAAGCCGCCTTTTGCGGGCAACCGAAGACGTCAGAACGGTTTCACGATAACCAGGACGACGATGACGATCATCAGCAATGTAGGGATCTCATTGACGATCCGCCAGTGCCTTGCCGATTTTTCATTGCGGTCTTCGGCAAATTTCCGGACGGCGCCGGCGAGATAGCCATGCACGGCCGACAGGCCAACCACCGCAGCGATCTTGGCATGCAGCCAGCCGCCTTGAAAACCAAAGCCTTTCCAGGCGAGCCACAGGCCGAATGCCCAGGTGATCACCATTGCCGGATTGATGATGCCGCGCAGCAGGCGGCGCTCCATCACCTTGAAAGTCTCCGACTGGACGGAGCCTTTTTCGGCATCGGCATGATAGACCAGCAAGCGCGGCAAATAGAGCATGCCAGCCATCCAGGAGATGACGGCAATCACATGGATCGCCTTCGCCCAGGGATAGAAATCATCGGGCCCGAACAGCAACAGCAGCCCGGCCAGCACCAGGAAAATGGCGATCGCGATTGCCGCGCGGCGCATCGCGCCCTTACCGGTGTTGGTGCCGTTCGCATTGTCCGCGCCCATCATCGTCACGATGCGCTCCGCACCAGCTTGACCATCCGCTCGACATGAGCGAGCGGCGTCTCCGGCGTGATGCCGTGGCCGAGATTGAAGATCAGCGGCCCGTCGCCCAGCGCCTTCAGGATCGCCCCCACGCCGTCGTCAAGCGCCTTGCCGCCGGCTACAAGCCGCAGCGGATCGAGATTGCCCTGCACGGCGCCGTCACGCTGCAATTCCTTCGCGGTCGACAATGGCACGGTCCAGTCGAGGCCCAGCCCGGTCACGCCGGTCTTCTGGCGATAGCTTCGATAGTGATCTCCCGCGCCCTTGGGAAAGCCGATGATCGGAACATTGGGATGGGCAGCCTTCACTTGCCGGACGATCGAGGCCACCGGCTCGACGCAGAACAACTCGAAAGACGCTTCGTCGAGTACGCCTGACCACGAATCGAAGATCTGCACCACGTCGGCGCCGGCCTCGATCTGGCGGATCAGATAGGCAGCCGAATGATCGGCGAGCACCTTCAGCAGCCTAAGAAAGGCCGCCGGCTCGCGATAGGCGAACAGCCTGGCCGGCGCCTGGTCGGGCGTACCGTGGCCGGCAATCATGTAGGTCGCCACCGTCCAGGGCGCACCGCAGAAGCCGATCAGCGTCGTTTCATCAGGCAGTCTGGCGCGCAACCGCCGCACCGTCTCGTAGACCGGCTCGAGATTCACGTGAAACGTTTCGCCGTCGAGAGCCGCAATTTCCGCAGCCGTGATCGGCGTCAGCAGCGGGCCGCGTCCTTCCTCGAAGCGCACGTCGCGGCCGAGCGCATGCGGCACGACAAGAATATCGGAAAACAGGATCGATGCGTCGAAGCCGAAGCGTTCGATCGGCTGCAGCGTCACTTCGACGGCGAGATCCGGGTCGTAGCAAAGATCGAGGAACGATCCGGCCCGTCTCCTCGTCTCCCGGTATTCCGGCAGATAGCGGCCGGCCTGGCGCATCATCCAGAGCGGCGGCGGAAACGCCGCTTTGCCTCTCAACACGTCCAGCACGATCCGGTCTTGAGGCATTGAGCGCTCGCCTTTCCAGGCTTCCCTATAATTAAATATTCTATTTTTAGGAATCTTATGATTCTAAGAGTCTGTTGGTTGTGGTGGTTGCCTCCTGTCCCGCTTTGCCCTCGAAAAGACCAGCCAGCATATTGTCGCGCGCTTCTCCAGCGGGATTGCAGGACTTTGTGGAAAACCGGGAATTTACGACTGGAGTCAATGCGTTGCCGCCAGGCCAGGGAAATTGCCCCTGTGGATGAAGCGAAGGCAAAAAGCTCCGTCCCCGGACTTGTCCCCAACCGCCCGGAGAAGCCGACAGCACATCGAATTGTGGACAAACCGCCATCTGATACAGTCGCTTTGCGGTGGCCGAGTTTTCCGCCCGGCTTATCCACATCGGCCCACAGCCTGGAATGTATCCTGTGAACAAACCGCAGAGCTTCTTTCACCTTCATCTGATTTCAGACGCCACCGGCGAAACGCTGCTGGCCGCCGGCCGCGCGGCTTCCGCGCAATACAAGGATGCGCGCGCCATCGAACATATCTACCCGCTCATCCGCACCGAAAAGCAGGTGACGAAGGTGTTCGAGGACATCGAGGAGGAGCCGGGCATCATCCTCTACACGGTGGTCGACCAGAAGCTTGCCCGCGGTATCGACGAACGCTGCGCGGCCATGGGCCTGCCTTGCGTCTCGGTGCTGGAGCCGGTGCTGACGGTGTTCCAGTCCTATCTCGGCACGCCTGCCGGCCGACGCGTGGGCGCCCAGCATGTGCTGGACGCCGAATATTTCCGCCGCATCGACGCGCTCAACTTCACCATGGAGCATGACGATGGTCAGCTGCCGGCCAATATGGATGATGCCGACATCGTGCTCGTCGGCATCTCCCGCACCTCGAAGACGCCGACCAGCATCTATCTCGCCAATCGCGGCATCAAGACCGCCAACATTCCGATTGTGCTCGGCGTACCGGTGCCCGAAAGCCTGGTCAATGCCAGGAGACCGCTGATCGTCGGCCTGGTCGCCACCGCCGAACGCATATCGCAAGTCCGGCAGAACCGCATTCTCGGCACCAGCGCCTATGAGCCGACCGATTATGTCGACCGCGCCGCGATCGCGGAAGAGCTCACCTATGCCCGCCAGATATGCACGCGGCATGGCTGGCCGATGATCGACGTCAGCCGCCGTTCGATCGAGGAGACGGCGGCGGCCATCGTTGCCCTGCGCGGCAAGACGCGGTAGGGCGTGTGATATTCAGGTGATGCCGGCCTGCAAACGGCGGTTTCCTGCGCTTCCGGTGCTCACGTACGAAAAGTACGCTCCGCTCCGGTTCTCGGAAGCCACCGTTTTCGGCTCGGCCTGACCTGAATCTCGACACACCCTAGTGTCAGGAACCGGGTGAAAAAATGGCTGAAAAAATCATCCTTGCCTCGGGCAGCCCGTTCCGCAAGGCGCTGCTCGTCAATGCCGGCGTCACTGTCGAAGCGGTTCCGGCTTCTGTCGATGAGCGCGCGCTCGAGGCGCCGCTGCAGAATAGTGGCGTGTCGCCGGAGGACGTCGCCCTGGTGCTTGCCGAAGCCAAGGCCACCGACGTCAGCGAGCGCAAGCCCGGCGCCCTGGTGCTCGGCTGCGATCAGACGCTGTCGCTCGGCGACGAGCTGTTCCATAAGCCGGCCGACATGGAAGGAGCGCGCCGTCATCTGCTGGCGCTGTCGGGCAAGACGCATCATCTCAACAGCGCCGTCGTGCTCGGCCGTGACGGCCAGGTTCTGTGGCGGCATGTCGGCATCGCCAGCCTGACCATGCGCAAGCTCGATCCGGCCTTCATCGGCCGCCATCTTGCGCGCGTCGGCGCCAAGGCGTTGTCCAGCGTCGGCGCTTACCAGATCGAAGGCGAAGGCATCCAGCTGTTCGAAAAAATCGAAGGCGACTATTTTACTATTGTCGGCCTGCCACTTTTGCCGGTGCTGGCCAAGCTGCGTGAGTTCGGGGCGATCGATGGCTGAGGCCACGAAAAAGGCGTTTGTCACCGGCCACCCGATCGCGCATTCCAGGTCTCCGAAGATCCACGGCTACTGGCTGGCGAAATACGGTATCGGCGGCGTCTACGAGGCCATCGACGTTGCACCGGAGGCGTTTGCCGAATTCCTGCAGACGCTGCAGGCACAAGGCTATCGCGGCGGCAACGTCACCATCCCGCACAAGGAAGCCGCCTTCGCTTTGGCCAAGCGGCGTGACGCCGACGCCGAACAGATCGGTGCGGTCAACACGCTGTGGTTCGAGAATGGCGAATTGTGGGGCGGCAACACCGATGCCCATGGCTTTGCCGCCAATCTGGACGAATATGCACCGAGCTGGGCGGCCAACGGCCGCGCCGTGGTGCTCGGCGCCGGTGGCGCCGCTCGCGCGGTTATTCATGCGCTGAAGCAGCGCGGCGTCAGCGACATCCGCATCGTCAATCGGACGCTTGCGAGGGCGCAGGAGCTGCGCGACCGCTTTGGTGCCGGCGTCTCCGCCCATGGCTTGGCGGCGACCGGCGAATTGCTCGAAGATGCCGGCTTGCTGGTCAACACGTCAGCGCTCGGCATGCATGGCAATGAAGGCCTGTCCGCCGATCCCCGCAGACTGCCGGACGGCGCCATCGTCACCGACATCGTCTACGTGCCACTGGAGACGCCGCTCCTTGCCGCGGCCAAAGCGCGCGGCCTGAGAACCGTCGATGGGCTCGGCATGCTGCTGCACCAGGCGGTGCCCGGCTTCGAGCGCTGGTTCGGCACCAGGCCGCAGGTCACCGCCGAACTGCGGCAAATGATCATCGCCGATATCGGCGCGATAAAATGATCGTGCTCGGCCTCACCGGATCGATCGGCATGGGCAAGTCGACCACCGCAAAGATGTTTGCCGAGGCCGGCGTGCCGGTCCATGATTCCGACGAGGCGGTGCATCGCCTCTATGCCGGCCAGGCCGCCCCCATGGTCGAGGCGGCCTTTCCCGGGACCACCCGATCCGGTGCGGTCGATCGCACAAAGCTGGCCGAACGGGTGCTCGGCGACGCCGCCGCCCTGAAACGTCTGGAAGCGATCATCCATCCGTTGGTCCGTGCCGATGCCGATGCCTTCCTGGCTGAACATCGTGCCGCCGGCGCGCCGCTTGCCGTGCTCGATATACCGCTGCTGTTCGAGACCGGCGGCCGTGATCGCGTCGACAAGGTCGTGGTCGTCACCGCGCCGCCTGAAGTCCAGCGCGCCCGCGTGCTGGCGCGCCCGGGCATGAGCGAGGAGAAACTGGCGTCGATCCTGGCCAGGCAGGTTGCCGACGCCGAAAAGCGCCGGCGCGCCGACTTCGTCATCGACACCGGCCAGGGCTTTGATGCGGCGCGCGCGGCTGTCAATGCGATCGTCGCCGAACTAGTCGGGGATAAGGCAGCCAGGCCTGGTTAAGAGGCTTGCAGCCCGCTTTACCTGTTGCCATTTTGTTCCAGGTGTGATTCGGCTAGAATGATGCCGGAACCAGTGGACTGATTCGATGCGTGAGATCATCTTCGATACGGAAACCACCGGCCTCGACACGCGCGAGGACCGCGTCATCGAGCTTGGCGGCGTCGAGCTGGTCAACCGCTTCCCGACCGGCCGAACCTTCCACAAATACATCAACCCGCAAGGCCGCCAGATCCATCACGAGGCGCAGGCCGTGCACGGCATCAGCGCCGCCGATCTTCAGGGCAAGCCGACTTTCATGGAGATCGCCGAGGAGTTTCTGGCCTTCATCGACGGCGCCAAGCTGGTCGCGCACAATGCCGGCTTCGACATCGGCTTCCTCAATCTCGAATTCGGCCGGCTTGGCCATCCGGCCATCGATCCGGGACGGATCGTCGACACGCTGGCGCTGGCGCGCCGCAAGCATCCGATGGGCCCCAATTCGCTCGATGCGCTCTGCCGCCGCTACGGCATCGACAACGGCCGCCGCACCAAGCACGGCGCGCTGCTCGATTCGGAATTGCTGGCCGAGGTCTATATCGAGCTCATCGGCGGCAAGCAGGCAAGCCTCATCCTCGACAGCATCCTGACTCCGGCGGGCGGCAGGCAGAATGTCGACGACATCGATATTTCGATCGGTGTGCGGCCGATCGCCTTGCCCTCGCGCCTGACCGATGCCGAGCGCACCGCGCACGCGGGCATGGTTGGCACATTGGGCGAAAAGGCGCTCTGGCTGCGCGTCCCCCCGGAAGCGAGTTCCGCCGCATAGTGATTTTGACAGGTTGCGGTCATCGGCAGCGAACGTCGATAGTTCCGTTCAGTGGCAAATCGCAAACCTTGGAGATTGGCTGAAATATCCCTCCAATTCGTCATCCCAGGGCGGAGCAAGGAGCAAAGCGACGCGGCGCAGACCCTGGGATCCATGCCGTTACCACGCGGCAGTGCGCCTGCGGACCAGAACCGAACTACCACCCCGTTCCGCGAAAAAGCTCGAACAACTCTGGATTGGTCTTCTCGATCAGCTCGATCTTCCACTGCCGCGGCCAGCGCTTCAGCGACTTCTCGCGCTGAATGGCGTCACGAATGTCGAAATGTTCCTCGTACCAGACCAGGCGCTGCACGCCGTAGCGGCCGGTGAAGCGCGAACCTTGGCCGGATTTGTGCTCCGGCATGCGGCGGCCGAGATCGTTGGTGACGCCGATGTAGATCGTGCCGCGCTTCTGGCTCGCGGTCATGTAGGTATAGCCGGTCATGGCTGAAGGGTAGCTGGCACAGTTGCGGATACAAGCGCCGTTCTGAGCCGCTGTATTCTTCGGCTGACGTGACGGCATGATGGGGTGGACGGCGCCCGACGGCATCGGATGTGCCAGAATGAGTTCGTTGAGATCTCAAACAAGGGAGCCGTCCGTGGAACACCTTATCCGTAT
>NZ_JAMYVA010000095.1:0-8496 GCF_040323505.1 Mesorhizobium sp. M0040 | reverse complement strand
CGACCAGCTGACGCCCGGTCGGGCGCTCACGTCGCAGCCGGCGGCACCGTTATGCGACATTTCTACTTTGCTGACATCGCGACATTCGAACTTGGTTGCAACATACAGCACCAGCCCGCCACTTGCGGAGCTCGGGACACCGCCCGCAGTGAAAGAACTATTCAGGCATCTTCTCTTGCACCATGCGCACCAGATCACTGAGCGCCGAGCGGATTTGCGGCCAGGGGAATTCGGAGGATCCCTCCCAGGCTTCGCCCTCGCGCAATACGGCATCGAGCTTGCCCGCCACACCGGCGAGCGTCGTGGCGGGGGTGGTTGAGAACGCTTCAAGCAGATCCTCCGCCCGGTCGCCAGCCTCGCGCTCGTCCCTGAGCGCTGCGGTGTAGCCGCCCTCCTCGGCAGCCGCGTCCCAGCGGGCCTGATGTGCCGCCAAATCAGCTTCGGCCTTCTCGCGGAGAGCCACCATGTCGGGCCCTTTGCCGAGTACATCATTGACCGCCCCGATCGAGTGGACGGTCACGTCTTCTCCCTCCGGCAGGCGGACGGTCACACATGGAAAGCCGATGCTCTCAACAAGCCTCGTCTCCAGGTGTTGCTGCATACGGCAGAGCTGCCCGGTCAATTTGTGGACTCTCTCCCATTCGTGCCAGAGCGCCAGCGCTGGGTCGGCGAGAGGCATACTCGTGGCTGCGGGCGATCCGCCAGAAGCGCTTTTCTCAAGCCCCAAAGCAGTGGACGTGATCATCCCTCCCGCAAGCACTTCCCTGCGAGTGACGAACGGCGGAGTCGTGGTATTGTCGGAATCACCCATGATCCGAGCTCCTCAGAAGCTTGGGTTGTGGTCAGGCTGGGCACGGTGCGCCAACACCGCGCCTAGCCGCACCTCGGACCATCGGCCCAAGGGTATCGCTGATACCTTTGGATCATATAGGAATGATCTAAAGGGATCAACAGGCTTGGTGACAGCAGGACAGATGCGGGCAGCCCGCGCGTTGATTGGTATCGCCCAGGCGGAGCTTGCTCGCCGTGCGGGGGTATCTGTTCCGACAATTAAGCGCTGCGAAAGCGATGGTAAGAACGGTTCGATTGTATCCGCCGAAACCCAAGCAAAGATTCGTACCGTTCTTGAAGCCGAAGGCGTGGAGTTTACCAATGGCGATCGCCCGGGCGTCAGATTGCGGCGACCCTAGCCGGTTGCTGATCGGTTGAGCGCAAGATTCAGGATCGTTTTCAGCCACGGCCGACGACCGGCATACACAGCCGGCAGTCGCTGCCAGATCAGTGGCAGTCAGCATGACCTCGGGGCAATGTCTCTATGAACGAAAAAACGTCCCGCCAACTGAGGATGAGTTTCTGTTCGCCGTGCGCGGCTCGCCGGCCAACGGCACGCTGACGATCTCGGCCCCGCGGCACCGTGACCTACCCGCGGGTGTTTAATGCGCGCTACCCTCACATCCCAATCCCCATGCTGCGTCTTCTGCCGAAGCTCCAGTCAATGCCGCCGCTGTTTTGCACGAGGCCGGTGATGTTCTTGCCGATGCGCTTTTCGAGCATCGGCTGCCATGGAACGAGCCGAAACCCGATGCCATCGTCCAGCATGGCGAAGCGCCCGCTCGCAAGACTGACGGGGCCAAGCAGCGTGCCGCCGACATGGTTGCCGGGCTGGACGGGCGCGAAAGTGAGGCCGCGTGCAGCGGCCATTTCTTTGCCGACGCGCGCGACCTCCTGGCGCTCGAGCGTGGCAACAAGGTCGCGCGAGAAGGTGATCGTCCCGCTGGCCGCATCGCGTTCGGCATGGCCCATCCCGACGAGTTGGGCAGCCCGTCTGTCGAGGGCGTTATCCACGTCGAGACCAAAGCCTGACCGCACCCGCGGCACAGGGGTCCTGGCGGTAAGCTCCCGATCGAGCCAGGTGGCGCCGTCGCTGCCGATCTGCGCGTCGAGGTCAAGCGTCGAGAGCAGGCGGACGGAGAAGTCCTTTCCGCGGCTGCGGGCATCGTAGGCGATGCCGCGCTCGGGCAAGTTTTCCGAAATGCGCCAGTGGTCTTCGTCGATGCGCTCGACATGGCCGGCCCGGCGCAGCGCTTCGAGACGGCGGACATGGAAGCGGACGAAGGCTTCCGGGTCCTTGCCCTGCTGCAAAAATGTCTCGCAGATCGCCTCCAGGTGTCTGCTCGGCCGATAAATGCCCTCCTCGCCCGCTACTGCGCCGATGTTGCGGTCGGCCGCACGCGGCTCCTGCTTCGGCAGGATGGGATCGAGCGCCACGATATGGCCGCGCTGAACGTCATTTAGCTTTGCCGCATCGGCGGTCTCGACATAGTGGGTGCGCCCGTCGACTCCGTCGATGACGAGCGACAGCTTGTCGCTCATCTCATCACCGGCAAGACCCTTGGCGAGCACACGGCCGACGACCGGCTCGGTGATGGTCTGCCGGTGCATTGCGTATTGGGCCGGGCCCCGCTCATCGGCGAGGCCGTGCTCCTCCAGTGCCCGGTGGATGGTCTTGATGATGTCGTTGCGCTCGCCAAGCGCCCGCAGCGTGCTTTCGGCTCTGTCGGAGATCAACCACCGGCCGGGCTCGATCTCGCTCGCCAGGCCGAAGTGCTGCAGTCTCTTTGCCCGATCGATCAGCAGGTAGCGGTTGCTGGAAATGGTGTAGCTGTCGCTGGCATTGGGACGGAGGTCGACAACATCGTGCTCCTGCTGTTCGGCAATCAGCATGCGGTCGAGCCGGGTCAGCCGTTCGGCCCCGACTTCGTTGGCCAGCTTGCGGGCGACCTCGATCTCGCTTTGCAGCCCGAGTTCCCGTTCGACCAGCTCGCCTGCCCGGTGACGGATGCCATGGGCGATGTAGTCGCCGGCGATGTTCAGGATCTTGCCGTCGCCGGTGACGCCGCGCACCAGGACGTGGGTATGCGGATGACCGGTGTTGTGATGGTCGACGGCGATCCAGTCGAGGCGCGTGTCAAGGTCGGTCTCCATCTGCCGCATGAGATCGCGGGTGAAGGAGCGCAGGTCTTCCATCTCCGCGGCATCCTCCGGCGCGACGATGAAGCGGAACTGATGCCGGTCGCCGCGGCCGCGCTCGACGAAGGCCTTTGCGTCGGCCTCGTCGTCGACGGCCGAGTACACCCTGCCCTTCTCGCCGTCCCTGGTGACGCCGTCGCGCTGGAGATAGCGCAGATGCGCATCGACGGCCTTGCTGGTCGTCACGAACTTGTGGCCGCGCCCGGTCCCCTTGCCTCGCCCCGGCAGCTTGACGACGCGCGCCTTGACGACGACGCGGCGGGAGCGAAAGCGGATGCCATTGCCGTCCTGCTTCCAACCGCCACCATCCCTTGGCAAATCTGCCGCCACCTTGCCGCCGCGGCCGCGTGCATTGAAGCGGCCGCTCCCCTTCCCGGCGCCGCTGCTTGCGCCGATGCGATAGGGATTGCCGCCTTGCTTGCGGACAGCGATCTCGACCTGGCGCACGAAGGGCAGCGTGCGCGAATTGACCGGCGCGCCGCCATCCCGCGTCCGGCCGGTGCGAACCTGGAATCTGTCGCTGTCACGATCTGCCATAACGACAGCATCGGCAGTCGGATTTCGCGCTTCAAGATGGCTGGATTGCCGAGTGTGCTATGGCGCACAAAGACTTGCTGCGGCGTAAAACGGCGGATCGCACATCGCTGCGACACCGCATCTTTGCTTTTCAGATCAACAGGATAGCGAACCAGCCGGCATCATCCGCACCTCGCGCCATTCAGCCTGGCGTTAGCATCCGTCGGAAAAAACAATGTGCAGACAGACACTTACGAGCGAAGCGAGTGCGAGCGCCAGCTCGCTTTATCTTGCTGTCATAATCGGTTGTGCTTCCGGTACTCTTTTCACATCGTCGTCTCTCCTCTTTTCTACTCAAAAACACTTTGCGGCTTTCCGCAACATGCTTTCCCGGGAAGCGGCCGAGATCCGGTGCGCCGTGCAGTCCTGCGCACTCGCCGACGGCGTTTTCGGGCTGCATGCTGGCAGCGCTTTTGCCGTCGGGGTGCATCTTTCCATCGGATTCACGGGGCATCGCCACAGGCAGTCCAACGCGGTCCGGCCGTCTTTCGATCGGCTCGGCCGCAAGCAAGATAGCGTGCGTCCCGTCGTTCCTGGTCTGCACCGGTCCTCATCCGCTTCGCAGCGGAGCTCGTGTGTTCAGTTTGCGTCTGTCATGCCGCGCCTGCGTTGCGCGTCAAGCGTCGCCTTGTTCATCGGGCTGCGCCAAGCGTCTTCCAGGCCTTGACCCGGGCGCGCGCAACAGGTCGGCTTCGCTCGCCGCCGGGTCGCCGACATAGCACGTCCCGTCCGTCCACATCGCGTGCATGATCACCGCCAGCTTGCGCGCCACCGCGACGGTCGCCTTGCGGTGATTGCCCCGCTTCGCGAGCATCGTTCCCCAGGTCCTGAGCTTGTCCTTGCCGCGGAAGCGCGTCATCAGCGCCGATGCCGCCTCGTAGAGGGCGCGTCGGACGTCCGCGTCGCCGGCCTTCGATATTCGCCCCTGCGAGTCGATCGACGTGCCCGACTGCCAGCGCCGCGATGTCAGGCCGAAGTAAGCAGCAACATCGCGCGAGCGGCGGAAGCGGGACGGGTCCTCGACTGCCGTCATGAAACTCAGCGCCGTCACCGGGCCGACGCCGGGGATCGCCATGAAGCGGCGGCACAGCTCGTCGCGGGCGACGAACCTCACGGCCAACTCGTGTAGCCGGCAGTACTGCTTCCACAGCTCGGCGCGTGCCGTTAGCATGGCGTCCATCAGCTCTGACGTCAGCGTATCCCCAGTCGTCGCATCGCACAGCCTGGTCGAAAGCCTTCCGGCCGACCTTGCTCAGGCGAATGCCGAAGCTCTCGAGCGAATGGCGGATAGCATTCTCCAGATCGAGGAACTTGCGCTTCAGATTGCGCCGGTGCGTCAGCAGCAACCGCATCCGATAACAGGCTTCCGACTTGATGTGCGCGTGCCGGAACCAGCCGGTGCGCATGATATGGGCAATGCCCCAGGGCATCGGCCGCGTCCGTCTTGTTGCGTTGCGCCGACATCGCCGCGCGCACATGCTGCGTCTCCAGGGCACACCGCCGGAAGCCCAAGCTTCAGCAGTTCCGGATGCAGCTAGGGCGACAGCGAATCTGCCTCGTGGCCGACCCTTCTCAGCCGCGGCAGGAAAGGCTTCAACACCGCCAACAGCGCGTCGGGATCGGTCAAGGCCGTCGCCTGCAGATGCACCGCGCCGCGATCGTCGACGACGCACACCGCCGTCTCGTCCATCGCAACATCCAGTCCACAAAAGAATTCCATCGTCCCTCTCCTGCGTTGTTGACAGGGGGTTTCTTAGCAGCCGACACGCCTGCAAGCAGCGTTTTTCCAGACGCCGGCGCCGCTCGCCGATTACGGGCGGCAATCCCTCGTCCCTCTTCGTAAGCGTCCGGTCCCTGCACCTATTCGGCTAGTGCAATTGAGCTTCATGTCGGGTTCCTTCGTCATGTGGAGGATTTCCGATGGCGCCTCGCCGCTCCTGGGCCAAGGCCAACAGTCCTTACTGGTCGTCGCACGTCGCGAGCTGGTACCGCAGCGACCAAGATGCACTGGAATACTGTCGCCGGCGCGATCTCTCGATCACCACATTCGAGCTGTGGATGCGCCATCTGGTGAGCGCGGATGATCTGCGCAAACGTGCGGAAAAGCTGCAGAATTTGCACCGGAAGAGGGCAGCACGTTCGCGCAAGAAGGTGCCGCCGAAGCGGCCCAAAAGGCCTCCACGCTATCGCTACAGCAGGCGCACGGACAGCGGCCCGATCGCTCTGCGGGCATTCTGGAGCATGCATGTCGAGGCGATGAACTGGAGCGGCATGGGGCATGCGGAGTATACCGCTGCACTTGGTCTGTCGCCGCATGCGTTGCGGATCTGGCGCAATCGCCTGGACGAATCCGGCGACGAAATGGACTGGCGATCCCTGCTTCATCCGAGTGCCCGAGCCCAATTAAGCAGCGCTGCTAATTGCGCGCGACGCAAATACCGCTTGACGCCGAACGCGGTGGATGGGCGATCGAACCGGCGCCGCTTCAGCGACGAGCAGAAGCGGGCGATCGTGCAGGAGACGGAGAAGCCCGGCGTCGCCGTGGCGCAGGTTTGCCGCCGCCGTGCGATCGCCACCATCATGGTCTTCCGCTGGGGTGTCGAGTTCGGCCTGACCGCTCGCAAGGGGCCGCAATTGGCAACGGTTGCGCTCATTCATGGGGCGGAAACCGAACCGCCGGCCCTCACTGACCCGCGCAATCTCGTGCGGCCGCCGGACGGCATGATGGCAGTCCAACTGGACGGTGGGCGGCGCGTCTTTGCATCCGTCGGCAGCAATGCGGATGCAGTCAAGCGGCATCTCGCGGCAAGGGAGAACGCATCATGATCGTCGTTCCGGCGGGTGTGAAGATGCATCTGGCGCTCGGTCATACCAACATGCCCAAGGGGCTCGACGGGCTCGCCACACTGATCCCGCGAAACTTGCCTGCTTGATATTTGCACGGAATGAGGTTTGTTGGCGGAGTAGCGAATTATTTGCCTGGTTGGCGAATAGACAGACTATCCGTTTTCAAAGCGCCCTTTGGACAAGAGGAATATTCGATGACCGTTTCTCCAGACCCACGCGACCAGGCTGATCTCGTATCAATCACCTCCGACATCGTTTCCGCCTACGTTTCGAACAATCCGCTGCCGGTCGGCGAGTTGTCGAAGCTGATCGGGGATGTCTATGTCGCTTTGCAGGGGATCGGTACACCTGTGGCTCCGACCGCAGCCAAACTGGAGCCGGCGGTGTCGATCAAGAAGTCAGTGTCACCTGATCTCATCATATGCCTGGAAGACGGGAAAAAGTTCAAATCCTTGAAGCGGCATATCGGAACGCATTACAATCTGAGCCCTGACGAATACCGGCAGAAATGGAACCTGCCCCCCGACTATCCGATGGTGGCGCCGAATTACGCGGCCACGCGCTCGGCCCTGGCCAAATCAATAGGGCTCGGGCGCAAGGCGGCGACGCCCGTACCTGCCGCGGCAGAAAAACCAAAACGGGCTGCTCGGACGGCAGCAGCTACGACAACTGCGGCAGCCATCAAGTCGCCGCTGAAGAAGACGCGCAAGGCACCGGCCAAAGCCTAGCGCGCTGCAGCTGGCGGACTTGCCAAGCTGTAGGGCCTGAACATGGCAAAGCCCCGCCTTTGCGGCGGGGCTTCGTGTTAAGTCGGATCACTCTGCGGTGCGGCGGGACCAGATGAGCGAGAAGTCGCCCTCGGTGTCGGTCTCGACCAGGCTCGCATAGATCGGAGCGGGGAAGCTGGGATCGTCGAGCTTGACGGAGTGGTAGTCGCGTCCCTCCCGCGAGGTCTTCTTCCATGCCGCCCCGAACTCGGTGGCGCCGGCGAAGATGCGGAAGTCGGGACCCTTTTCGTTGTCGCCGTCGGCCGGGGAGAAGATCACCGTCTTGACGTTGAGGTTGAGGGTCTTGACCGAGCCGGAGAAGCCGTTCGCGGTGCGCGAGAATGTGCCGATCGTAGCCATTGTGGTGGTTCCTTCTGTTTTTCTCGGGCCACGCCCATCGCGGCCTCGACGGTGGTCGTGAGACCGGAGACGATCGGTCCGCACCCCGAAGGGGCTGAAACGAAGTGGAGGATGGCGACGCGAGGCTTTCTTGATTCGCGAGGAATGGACGCGTAGCGGCCAGGGGAAGAAAACGCGGCGCCGTCGTTGCGGGAAGACGATCGAGACTGAGTGCAGCGAAGGCGGTCTTCGGTCAGACCCAATCCATTCGAGGACGCCGTGGGTGTGGCTTAGAGCGAACAGAAGGGAACACCACGAGGCTACGTTGGATTACAGCCAATATCGTCCGCGCCATGGCGCTGCTCCGTTCCTGCCAAAGAGCTGGCCTCAAACGCCCGGGAGTGTGGTCCCTCGTCCAACAGGTGAAAAAGGAACGGCCCGATTTCCCTTCATCTTTGGGCTAACGGCCGTCGAGTTTCGGGCGGCTCCGAAGACGACCGACGGACTGCTGATCGCAGCGGCTTCCAAGCTGCCAACTCTCGTGACGATTTCGCGTTCCAGTCGACTGGATGCGAGCCCGCTTGAGATCGATGGCCAGGAACATTTCATCACACCCGATCCTCACCGCATCGCCGAATGATGCGACTACGCCGACTTCTGCGCACGGTGAGGCATTGCCGGGAATGGGACGCATCCGCACAGGCACCTCATCGCGCCACATGGCTGGGCGATGGCACGCCGGGGAGACATTCGTGTCGGGGACGTTCTGGGTTCCACCGCTTGCAAAACTTCGTACGGTCGAGGTCTCCGGGCCCCCGGGGGGGGGGGGGGGGGGGGAGGTTGTAAGGCCGGCGCGGGCCCCGGGGGGGGGGCGGGGAAGGAGGGGGAAAAGGGGGGCGGCGGGGTGGGGGGGGGGGGCGGGGGGGGGGGGGGGGGG
>NZ_JAMYVA010000094.1:0-8528 GCF_040323505.1 Mesorhizobium sp. M0040 | reverse complement strand
CTGGTCCGCAGGCGCACTGCCGCGTGGTAACGGCATGGATCCCAGGGTCTGCGCCGCGTCGCTTTGCTCCTTGCTCCGCCCTGGGATGACGAATTGGAGGGATGTTTCAGCCAATCTCCGAAGTTAGCGGTTTGCCACTGAAATTGGCCGCTGACAGAACTATCGACGGTTGCTGCCGATCGGCTTAGCGATTAGCGCAAACGCCCATCGCTTCGTCATCCTGGGGCGGAGCAAGGAGCGAAGCGACGCGGCGCAGACCCCTGGATCCATGCCGCGACATCAGAGCGCTGCCGCGGTGCGGAATTGTGCTCCGCTGCACTCTTCGGCTAAGGTTACCGCATGGATCCCAGGGTCTCCGCGACGGCGCTTCGCTCCTGCTTCGCCCAAGGATGACGAAGTTGGGGAAGTTTCGGCCGATCCCGAATGTTTATGATGGTCCAACGAAACGAACGATGAAATCTTGGCTGCCGATCGGCTTCCAACCCGTCAAGATCGCTGTGCCGGGACTGACTGCTGCCCACCCCGAGCCGTCTTTCGCGTCGGTACTAAGCGTCAGATTTTCACAACCAGACCATGATCCCGAACCGAAGGTCCGCGTACGCGAAAAGTGGAAACCGGTTTTCAAAAAGATCATGATCAAACAAGAAGATCACGTGCGCTGCAGATCGATCCGGGTGGTCACCACACTCTTCCCGGTTTTCGGATCGGTATCGACGACGATCAGCCGCATGCCATTCTCGCCGTTCTTCTCGACCGTCATTTGCGCCCTGCGATCACCATTGACCTCCTTGGCCCAACGGATGCCGAGATTGATTGCGTTGCCGGAGCGGCTGCCGCTCAATTGCGCCGGCCCGGTGCGCGATCCGACATAGGTGCCGGTGTATTTCGTCCCGCTCGATTTGAGATCGGCGCTGATGGCGCGCGTTACCACGATAAGACCGCGGCAGCTGCCGTCGAGCGATAGCGAGCTCGACGTTGCGTCGGAATTGAAATGACAGGAGACATTCACCGTCGGCGCATCGGTGGTCACCTTGACGATGCCTTTGCCGGCGAAATTCCCCTGGAATGAGCGAAGAAAATCCGGATCGTCGGCATGCGCTGCCCCGGCCCCGGCCGTCAGGCAGCCGGCAAGTACAAATCGTGCAAGTGATTTCATCGGACCGCTCCTCGTTGGTATCCAAAACACAGCACGCAAACACCGAGGGACCAACGCTCCCCTCAGCGGCGGGTTCCGGCTTCAACATCACTGTTTGCAACGCTGCACGGCTGGCCCAGTCGAATGCGTCGGCTAGCGGTTGCGATGAAAGCGCCGGCTTGCGACATAGCGCCCATGGCACCCGCACCCTCGATCCCCAAGGCCGCGTTCTGGATGGCGCTGTCGATCGCCTCGTTCCTTGCGATGTCGGTGGCCGGCCGCGCCACGACGGCAGAACTCAACGTCTTCCAGGTGCTCGAGCTGCGCTCGGTGATAGGCTTTTTCATCCTGCTGCCGCTGGTCATGATGTCAGGCGGTTTTCCGGCGATGCGCACCGGGCGTCCGCTGGCCCATATCGCCCGCAACGTCGTCCACTATACCGGCCAGGCTGCCTGGCTCTACGCCCTGACGCTGATCCCGCTTGCGGTGCTGATCTCGATCGAGTTCACGACGCCGATCTGGACCGCGCTGCTGGCGGTCGCTTTCCTCGGCGAAAGGCTGTCCCGGCCACGGCTTGCGGCGATCGTGCTCGGGCTGATCGGCGTGGTGATCATCGTGCGTCCGGGCGTCGGCGCGGTCAATCCGGGACATGTCATCGTGCTGGGAGCCGCGGTCTGCTTCGGCGTCTCGGTGGTCCTCGTCAAATCGCTGACGCGGACGGACAGCGTCGTGCGCATCATCTTCTGGATGCTGATCATCCAGTCGCTGCTTGGCCTCGTCCCGGCGCTTTACGAATGGCGCAACCCGCCGCTTGAGCTCTGGCCGTGGATCCTGCTCATCGCCTTCACCGGCATGTCGTCGCATTTCTGCATGGCCCGCGCACTTGTCTATGCCGATGCGACTGTCATCTCGCCAATGGACTTTTTGCGCGTGCCGCTGTCGGCGGTGATCGGATGGCTGCTCTATCATGAGCAGATCGACGCCTTCACCGCCGGTGGCGCCCTGCTGATCCTCATGGGAAATCTGCTCAACCTGCAGCGGAGGGCACCGCAACCGGCGGAGATCGCCGCTTCATAAGCGTGCGCTAACTCTTAGACCAGTTCCACCTCGACCACGCCCGGCACCGCCCGCATCGCCGACGCGATCTGAGGCGATACGCGGTAGCGGTTAGGCAACTCGATCTCGACCTCGCCCTCGCCGCCTTCCTTGATGACGATGATGCTCACCTGACTGTCGCCACGCTGGCCAAGCCGCGATTGGATTGTCGATGCCGGTGCGTCATTTCTGACGAAGATGCGCAACGCTTTCTGGATACGGCTTGCCTCTTCCTCCAACGACTGCACGGTCTGGATGCGCAGATTGACGCCTTCAGGCCTGTCCTCGGCCGAAACGGTGATCACCACCGAGCGGCCGGGTTCGAGCAAGTCGCGGTATTGCGCCAGCCCCTCGGAAAACAGCACCGCTTCATACTGGCCGGACGTGTCGGAGAACTGCACGACGCCCATCTTGTTGCCGGTGCGCGTCTTGCGCTCCTGCTTGGTGGTCACCGTGCCGGCGAGCCGGCCGGCGGCAGCACCGCGTTTGACGGCGGCCGAAAACTCGCCCCAGGTCTGCACCCGCATTTTCTGCAGCGCCGCCTTGTATTCGTCGAGCGGATGCGCCGAGAGATAGAACCCGACCACCTGGAATTCACGGTGCAGGCGGTCGGCGGCGAGCCAGGGATCGGTCGCCGGCAAGTTGAGCGCCTGCGACTGTGCGCCGAGCGAGGCGCCAAAGATGTCATGCTGGCCGGTGACGGCATTCTGCTGCGCCAGCGACGCCAGCCCCATCATCCGCTCGACGCCGGCCATCATCGCCGCGCGGTCATGACCAAAGCAGTCGAGCGCGCCGGCCATGATCAGGCTTTCGAAGACGCGCTTGCCGACGATCTTCGGATCGACCCTTTCACAGAAATCGGCGAGACTCTTGAAGGGTTTTTCGCCGCGCGTGGCGACGATGTGCTCGACCGCCGCGTCGCCGACGCCCTTGAGCGCGGCCAGCGAATAGAAGATGCGGTTCTCGCCGACCTCGAAATCCCGGAACGACGTCATGACCGACGGCGCCACCACCTCGATGCCGAGGCGCAGCGCATCCTGGCGGAAATCGGCGAGCTTGTCCGTATTGCCCATGTCGAGCGTCATCGATGCCGCCAGGAATTCGACGGGGTAATGCGCCTTCAGATAGGCGGTCTGGTAGGAGACGACGGCATAGGCGGCGGCATGCGATTTGTTGAAACCGTAGTCGGCAAACTTTGCCAGCAGGTCGAAGATGAAGTCGGCTTGCGGCTTGCCGACGCCGCGCTCGACCGCGCCCGAAACAAAGCGCTCGCGCTGCTTGTCCATCTCGGCGCGGATCTTCTTGCCCATGGCGCGGCGCAGCAGATCGGCTTCGCCCAGCGAATAGCCGGAGAGCTCCTGCGCGATCTGCATCACCTGTTCCTGGTAGACGATGACGCCTTGCGTCTCCTTGACGAGATGGTCGATCTTCGGGTGGATCGACGCCATCTCCTCCTCGCCGTGCTTTCTGGCGTTGTAGGTCGGTATGTTCTCCATCGGCCCCGGCCGGTAGAGCGCGACCAGCGCGATAATGTCCTCGATACAGTCGGGCCGCATGCCGATCAGCGCCTTGCGCATGCCGGCACTTTCCACCTGGAACACGCCGACCACCTCGCCGCGCGACAGCATGGCGTAGGTTTCGGGGTCGTCGAGCGGAATGTGGGCAAGATCGATCTCGATGCCGCGGCGGCGGATCAGCTTGACGGCCCTGTCCAGCACCGTCAGCGTCTTCAGGCCAAGGAAGTCGAATTTCACCAGCCCGGCCTGCTCGACATATTTCATGTTGAACTGCGTGACCGGCATGTCCGAGCGCGGATCGCGGTACATCGGCACCAGCTCCGACAGCGGCCGGTCGCCGATGACGATGCCGGCGGCGTGCGTCGAGGCGTGCCGATAAAGACCTTCCAGTTTCTGCGCCGTATCGAGCAGCGTCTGCACGATCGGCTCACGCTCCGCCTCTTCGGCAAAGCGCGGCTCGTTGGCGATGGCGTCGGCGAGCTTGACCGGATTGGCCGGGTTCGACGGCACCATCTTGCTCAGCTTGTCGACCTGCCCGTAAGGCATTTGCAGCACGCGGCCGACGTCGCGCAGCACCGCGCGCGCCTGCAGCGTGCCGAAGGTGATGATCTGGCCAACCTGGTCGCGGCCGTATTTCTGTTGGACGTAGCGGATGACTTCCTCGCGCCGGTCCTGGCAGAAGTCGATGTCGAAGTCGGGCATCGACACGCGGTCGGGATTGAGGAAGCGCTCGAACAGCAGCGAAAAACGCAGTGGGTCGATGTCGGTGATGGTCGTGGCATAGGCGACCAGCGAGCCGGCGCCCGAACCGCGGCCCGGGCCGACCGGGATCCCTTGTGCCTTGGCCCATTTGATGAAGTCGGCAACGATCAGGAAATAGCCCGGATATTTCATCTTCTCGATGACGCCGAGCTCGAAATCCAGCCTTTCGCGATATTGCTCGACCGTGTAGCCCGGCGTCGGCCCGTGCGCCGCCAGCCGCGCCTCCAGCCCTTCATGCGCCTGCCTGGCAAGCTCCTGCGCCTCCGCCTTGACCGCAGCATCGGCGTCGGCGACATCGCGGCCGGCAAAGCGCGGCAGAATCGGATTGCGGGTCTTCGGGTAATACGAGCAGCGCAGCGCGATCTCGACGGTGTTGTCGATTGCTTCCGGCAGGTCGGCGAACAGCCTCGCCATATCGGCCTGGCTTCTCAGGAAGTGGTCGGGCGAAAGGCGGCGGCGATTGTCGGCCGCAACCACGGAACCTTCGGCGATGGCGATCAGGGCGTCATGCGCCTCATAGTCTTCACGAGAGAAGAAAAACGCCTCGTTGGTGGCAACCAGCGGCAGATCGTGGCGGTAGGCGAGATCGACCGACGACTGCTCGATGGCGCGGTCGTAGCCGGACACGCGCTCAAGCTCGACATAGAGCCGGTCGCCGAACAGGCCCTTGAGCGCCGAGAGCCGGGTCTCGGCGAGTTCGCGGCGATCCTGTTTCAAGGCAGTGCCGATCGGACCGCGCGGCCCGCCCGTAAGGCAGATCAGACCGTCGGTGTGGCCCTGCAGCATCTCGCTCGTCAGATGCACCGCTTCGCCGGGCGGTGTCTCGAGGTAGACGCGGCTGACCAGCCTGACCAGATTGCCGTAGCCGGCCTCGGTTGCGGCGATCAGGACGACCGGCCGCATCTCCGGTCCTTGCCGCCTGCGGTCGCGCTGGCTGTCGCTCGCCTCGCCGGAAAAGGCGAGGTCGATCTGGCAGCCGATGATCGGCTGGATGCCGTCCTTTACCGCCTTCTGGGCGAATTCCAGCGCGCCGAACAGATTGTTGGTGTCGGTGACGGCGATTGCCGGGCATTCGTCCTGCACCGCATGGCCGACGATCTTGCCGAGCTGCAAGGCACCTTCGAGCAGCGAATAGGCCGAATGCACGCGCAGATGAATGAACCGACGCGCCGCCGCCTCCGCCCGCGACGCCTTTGCATAGGCCTCGCGCAGCAAGGGATCGCGTGGAAGTCTCTCATCCGCCATGGTTTTTTCGCGCCGCCTCACAAGGACTCAGTCGATGAAGATGTATTGTCCGGCACCGGGTAACATGAGTCCAGCGGGAGTGATTGGAGCTTTGTGAACTTAGCAATCGCTTCCGCCGGCAGAAAGGCGCTGCCACCGAAGCTGCCAATCTCCCCCCTCGTGGGGGAGATGTCCGGCAGGACAGAGAGGGGCGCTGTCCCGCCGACGTCAGGCTGCAAATAAAAACCCGCCACTGCGGGCGGGTCGCTGGAGCCAATTAGCACCATACTCGAATTAGTAGCATAGCTGCCGGCACAAAGCAAGAACAAAATACGTTGTGACGGCAAAAAAGTGCGAATTCCTCACGGCCTCGCCTTGTCCCTCCTCAAGCGAGCATGCTCAACCAATTGCAAAGTCGCGTTCCTTCGCGCCCCCCTCTGTCCTGCCAACTGCTGACGGGCGTCGAGGGCGGGTTTCAGCCTCACGCGAATTCCATGATCACCGCATCGACGGCAAGGCTGTCGCCTGGCCTGGCGTTGAGCTTCGAGACGATGAGATCGCGCTCGGCGCGCAACACGTTTTCCATCTTCATCGCCTCGACCACGGCCAGCGTCTCGCCGGCCTTGACCTCCTGCCCCTCGGCAACGGCGATCGATACGACGAGGCCGGGCATCGGGCAAAGCAGCATCTTCGAGGTATCCGGCGCCACGTTTTCCGGCATCAGCCGTTCGAGCTCGGCGGTGCGCGGCAGCATGGCGCGCGCCGTCACCGACATGCCTTTCCAGGCGATGCGGAACCCGTTCAGCACCGGCCTGACTTGCGCCGCGACCTTGCGGCCGCCGACTGTGCCGCGCCAGATGAGATCGCCCGGCCGCCAGTCGCATGCCACCGTCAGCGGTTTGCCGCCGTCGATTGTGAGGTCGAGCTCCATCGGAATGGAAATCATGCCTTCGACGATGGCAACCGAAAGATAATCCCGGCCGATCTTCACCACCCAATCGCGTTTCAAGGCACCCGAATGCGGCGCCAGCCGCCCGCCCAGCCGGTCGAGCCGGTCGCGGCGCAGCAGTTCGACCGCGGTTGCGATCGCGGCCAGCACCGCGTTTTCTTCGCTGTTCGGCACAATGGGCGCGAAGCCGTCGGGATACTCCTCGGCGATGAACGCCGTCGATAGCCGCCCTTCCCGCCAGCGCCGATGCTGCATCAGCGCCGCCAGGAACGGTATGTTGTGCTCGATGCCATCGACGACGAAACTGTCCAGCGCTTCCGACATCGCGTCGATCGCCGCCAGCCGTGTCGGCGCCCAGGTGCACAGCTTGGCGACCATCGGGTCGTAGAACATCGAGATTTCCGAGCCTTCGGTGACGCCGGTATCGTTGCGGATAACGACCTCGCCGAATTTTCCCTCTTCCGGCGGCCGGTATTTCATCAGCCTGCCGATCGACGGCAGAAAGTTGCGATACGGATCTTCGGCATAGAGGCGGCTTTCCACCGCCCAGCCGTTCAGCTTGACGTCGCTCTGCTTGATGGCGAGCTTTTCGCCGGCCGCCACGCGGATCATCTGCTCGACCAGGTCGATGCCGGTGACGAGCTCTGTCACCGGATGCTCGACCTGCAGTCGCGTGTTCATTTCCAGGAAATAGAAGTTTTTGTCGCTGTCGACGATGAACTCGACCGTGCCGGCGCTCTGGTAGTCGACGGCCTTGGCCAGCGCCACCGACTGCTCGCCCATGGCTTTGCGGGTCTTGGCGTCGAGGAACGGCGACGGCGCCTCCTCCACGACCTTCTGGTTGCGGCGCTGGATCGAGCATTCGCGCTCGCCGAGATAGAGCGTGTTGCCATGCGCGTCGGCGAGCACCTGGATTTCGATATGGCGCGGATCGACGATGAATTTTTCGATGAAGACGCGGTCATCGCCGAACGAGCTTTTGGCCTCCGACCGCGCCCGGTCGAAGCCGTCGCGCACCTCTGCCTTGCTCCAGGCGATGCGCATGCCCTTGCCGCCGCCGCCGGCCGAAGCCTTGATCATCACGGGATAGCCGATTTCGCCGGCTATTCTTTCGGCATGGGCGGCGCTTTCGACGACGCCGAGCCAGCCGGGCACCGTCGACACCTTGGCCGCGTTGGCGAACTTCTTCGATTCGATCTTGTCGCCCATCGCCTTGATGGCCTTGGGCTTCGGGCCGATGAAGACGATGCCTTGCTGCTCCAGCGCTTCGCAGAAGGATGCCCGCTCGGACAGGAAACCGTAGCCGGGATGCACGGCCTCTGCTCCTGTCGCCTTGCAGGCGGCGATGATCTTTTCCGCGACCAGATAACTTTGCGCAGCCGGCGAAGGCCCGATATGCACCGCCTCGTCGGCCATTTCGACATGCACGGCGTCGCGGTCGGCGTCGGAATAGACCGCGACGGTGGCGATGCCCATCTTGCGCGCCGTCTTGATCACGCGGCAGGCGATCTCGCCACGGTTGGCGACCAGGATCTTTGTGAACATGCAGGCCTCGTCCCTCGGCTGCCCTTCTTTTACGGGCTTCCCGTTTTATGGGCTTCAGGGGGCCGGTCAAGGCAAAGTCGGAGCCTATCCCGCATGCAAATCGGCGGGCGCTGACGAAAATCCGGGGTCAGAACGTCGCTTCGTGCATAGCGCAGAGCTGAATGGTAAGTTAAATCTAACCTGGATTGCAGACTGCCTTGGGAGGATTGCCTGATGAAAACGCGCGCCGCTGTCGCCGTCGCCGCCGGAAAGCCGCTGGAGATCATGGAGGTCGACCTCGACGGTCCCCGTGATGGCGAGG
>NZ_JAMYVA010000093.1:0-8993 GCF_040323505.1 Mesorhizobium sp. M0040 | reverse complement strand
GCGTGACTAATTGATCCCACGCAAATAGCTCGCCAGTGCCACCGCATTGTTGTGCGCGTCGTCATGGGCGCCGTAGAGCAGCGTCACCTTGCCTTCACGGAGCAAGGCACGTAGTTCCGCCACCGACTCGCCGTTCCGGTCGAGCTCATCGCGGTATCGCCGCTGGAACTCCGCCCAGCGCGCCGGCTCATGGCCGAACCATTTGCGCAACGCATTGCTCGGCGCGATGTCCTTTAGCCATAGCGTCAGCGCCGCGTCCTCTTTGCGGACGCCGCGAGGCCATATGCGATCCACCAGCACCCGCTGCCCGTCATCGGGCGCCGGCGGCTCATAGATGCGCTTGACCGCGAGCTCCATTGCCAACTCCGCATGGGCCAGCAGGCGCCGCTGCTTGCTGGCCTTCGTTTAGAGATCCCGGGCCTAAACCCACTCGCCCTTGCGCATCACCGGCACGCGGCTGCCGTCCTTATGGACGCCGTCTATGTCGATCTTATCCGAGCCGATCATCCAGTCGATGTGGATGAAACTCTTGTTGCCGCCCCGCGCCGCGATCTCGTCCTGGCCGAGCGAGGCGCCGTCGACGAAGCACTTCGAATAGCACTGGCCGAGCGCGATGTGGCAGGCGGCGTTCTCGTCGAACAGCGTGTTGAAAAACAGCAGCCCGCTCTTGGCGATCGGCGAGGAATGCGGCACAAGCGCCACCTCGCCGAGACGGCGCGAGCCTTCGTCGGTATCGAGCACCTTTTGCAGCACATCCTCGCCCTTCGTGGCCTTGGCCTCGACAATGCGGCCCGCCGCGAAACGCACCGCAATGCCGTCGATCAGGGTACCCTGGTAGGACAGCGGCTTGGTGCTGGTGACATGGCCTTCGACGCGCCTTGCATGCGGCGTGGTGAAAACCTCTTCGGTCGGGATGTTGGGGTTGCAGGTGATGCCGTTCTTGGCGGTCGAGGCGCCGCCCATCCACTCGTGGCCGTTGGCCAGCCCGACGGTCAGGTCGGTGCCGGGGCCGGTGAAATGCAGCGCGTGGAAATTGTGGCCGTTCAGCCATTCGGTGCGGCTCTTCAACGCCGCATTGTGCGCCGTCCAATTGCCGATCGGGTCTTCGACATCCACGCGCGAGGCGGCAAAGATGGCGTCGGCGAGCTTGGCCACCGCGACGTCTTCGGCGTCGTCCGGGAAAACCTGCTTGGCCCAGGCCTGATCGGGATAAGCGACGATGTTCCAGTTGATGTCGAAGCCGGTGATCCTCTCCAGCGCCGGCTGGTAAGCCATCGAATTCGCCTTGTTGGCACGCGCCACCTTTGCCGGGTCCTGCGCCGAAAGCAGCGACGGATCCTCGCCGCGCACGGCAAGCCTCGCCGCATTGTTGGCGAAGGCTTTTGCCATGCCTTCATAGAGCCAGCCGGCGGCGCGGTCGAAGCCGGCGTCGGCGCCGTAGCGGAAGCGCGCGAGAGTGATCTCATCGTCGTTGAAGATCGGCGTCACCAGGCCCGCGCCTGCCTTGTAGGCGTGCTCGACGATCCGCCGCGTCAAAGGCAGCGCGGCAATAGACGAGGTCAGCACCAGATCCTGCCCCGGCTGCAATTGCAGCCCGACCTTGACGGCGACCTCCGCCAGCCTGTCGAGCTTCACCGGGTCGATGCTTGCGGAAACGCCGCGCGAATGTGTGGTCATGATCCTGCCTGCCGTGATTGGGGACTGTTTCTTACATAGACCGGCGCTGCCGACCTTTCCACTGTGATGTGCCGGCAGGTTTAGCGCGCGCTCTCGAGCGATCTGAACTGCGCCATCGTCGCCTCGATCTCTTCGAGCACCCAGATCTTGAAATCCCTGACCTTACGGCTTTCGCTCTTGCTGGCCGAGGTCACCAGCCAATAGCCGAGGCCGCTCTGGGCGCGTATGCCGAACGGCGCAACGAGACGGCCGTCGGCCAGCGCGTCGGCGGCCAGCAACTGCCAGCCGAGCATAACGCCGTGGCCGGCAATCGCCGATTCCAGGCACAGCATCGGGTCGGTGAAGCGCGCGCCTTTCATGAAGGTGACCGGCTTCACCCCGGCCGCTTCGAACCAGCTCTCCCAACTGATCATCGATCTTTCGTCGGTGATCGCACAGGTCAAAGCAAGGTCCTCGATCGATTTCAGCTTGCTGGCGATCACCGGTGCACAGACCGGAAACACCTCCTGCGCCAGCAGCAATTCGGCCCGCCCGCCCGGCCATTTGCCGTCGCCGAGCCGAATGGCGACGTCGATGTCCGAACGATCGAGATCGGCAAGCCGCACCGAGGCATCGATGCGCAGGAGCACGTTCGGATGGCGGGCAAAATGCCGCGACAGCCGCGGCAGCAGCCATTTCGAGGCGAAAGCCGGCGCCACCGAAACCACCAGCGTGCACTCCGAGCTTTCATCGGCAAGCGCCACCGCCTGTGCGAGTTCGCGAAACCCGGCGCTGAGCCGCGCGGTAAAGACGGTGCCGAATTCCGTCGCCACCAGGCCAGCCGGCGTTCGTTCGAACAGCGCCCGGCCGAGTTGTTTTTCTGTTCGGTTGATCTGCTGGCTAACGGCGCTGACCGAGACGTTGAGCTCGCTGGCCGCCGCCGCGAGCGAGCCCAGGCGCGCGACGGCTTCGACGGCGCGTAAGCCGTTGAGGTGGACGCGGTTCAGCATAGCCATACAGTTTTTCTAAACTCGAACGGCTGAAATCTCAATTGCCAGACTGCCGGATGCCGGATTCTAAGTGGGCTACTCAGAGTGAGGAGGCAATCTGATGAAGATTTTGTCATGGCTCGGCGCCTTTTCCCCGATCGGAACGCAGCCACACTGGCATGACAGCGAGGCCACCAGCTGGGTGACCGATCCGCTGTCGCATCCGGTGCTCGACAGCATGTCGGAGCGCGAACTCGCCGACATGCCGTTCAGGCTGACCGCGCGGCGCACTCGCTTCGAGACGGCCTCGACAAGAACCTGCTGCGGCTGAGTCTCCTGAACGAAGCACTTCAGGTGAGCCGGCCGCCGACGCGGCTGCGCAGCCCTTCTGGCCCAATAAAAGGCGGATTGTCTCACCGGCAGGCGCACCTATTGTGCACCGCGATGAACATCGCTTCGCCTTTGCGCCTGGCAATCGCCGGCATGATTGCCCTGGCCGTCGCCATGGGCATCGGCCGCTTCGTCTATACGCCGATCCTGCCCGGCATGATGGAAGAGCTCGGCCTGTCGCCGGCCGATGCCGGCTGGATCGCATCGGCCAATTATCTCGGCTACCTCGTCGGCGCGCTTGCCGCCACCGGCGGCTGGGCGCAAGGCCGCGAGCGCCAGCTGATGCTGGCCGGCCTTGCCGCCACCGCGATCCTCGCCGGCCTGATGGGCCTGACCGGTACCATGCCCGCCTTTCTCGTCATCCGCTTTCTTGCCGGCCTCGCCAGCGCCTTCGTGCTGGTCTTCATGACCAGCATCGTTTTCGGTCATCTCGCCGCGACGGGGCGAAACGACCTGCAGGCGCTGTATTTCGGCGGTGTCGGCCTCGGCATCGCGGCATCCTCGGCGCTGTTGGCGCTCCTCGTCACCGAACACGCCGGCTGGGCGGCGGGGTGGCTGTGGTCGGCGGTGATTTCGGCCTGCGGCTTTGCCGTCGTCGCGTTGCTGGCTGCCGGCACCTCGACCGCGAACAGCGTTGCCGGGCCCGAGCCGGCACTGCCAAAAAACCCGTCGCTGGTGAAGATCATTGTCGCCTACGGCCTGTTCGGCTTCGGCTACATCGTCACGGCGACGTTCCTGGTCGCCATCGTCCGCCAGGGCGGCGGCGGCCGCGTCTTCGAGGCCGTGGTCTGGATGGTCACCGGCCTTGCCGGTTTCCCCTCGGTCTGGCTGTGGCAGAAGCTCGCGGCCAGGATCGGGCTTTATGCCACCTATGCCTTGGGATGCCTGGTCGAGGTGGTCGGCGTCAGCGCCAGTGTCGTCATGGGCGGGCGCACCGGGCCGCTGCCCGGCGGCCTTCTTGTCGGCGGCACCTTCATCGCCCTCACCGCGCTTGGCCTGCAGACCGGGCGGCAGCTGGTCCCGCAAGCACCACGCCGGATGCTGGCGATCATGACGGCCGCCTTCGGCCTTGGCCAGATCATCGGCCCGATCGTCGCCGGGCTGCTTGCGCAGGCCTCGGGTAACTTTTTCCTCGCCTCGATCGTGGCCGCCACCGTCCTGCTCGCCTCGGGTGCGATCGCCTGGTCGGCTGCGCCAAAATCGCCATGATTATGGTCTTGCTCGGCGCCGGGCGTTGGGCACGGGCATTTTCTTTCCCGCTAATGTGTGACTTTATGCCCGCTGAACCCGCTGATTTGCGCATCGACCGAGGATTTCGCCACAGTGTTCGTATCGTTTTTTCCGCAGCCGAAGCTGTTCTTCAGTTCGGTCGCCGTCTGGAGCCTCGCGGCCGTTCTGTTTTGGTTTTTTGGAGGAGAGCAACTTGGAGCAGTGTTTGGACTGCCCCCGATGGCCGCCGGCGTCGACAAGATCATTGGCGTGTCGCTCTTTTGGTCGAAGCCATTTCTCTGGTTCTATATATATTTTGCGGCTGTCGTCCTCATCTTCTACGGCTTTTGGGCCTGGTACCGACCTCATCCATGGCGGAATTGGTCGATCCTTGGCACCTCACTGATTCTCTTTGTGATCTATTACCAGGTGCAGGTAAATGTCGCCTTCAATGACTGGTATGGCCCTTTCTACGATCTTATTCAGAAGGCTTTAGGCACACCGTACTCTACGACGCCGTGGGACTTCTATATCCAACTGCTGACAATCATGTGGATTGCGCTTCTGGCTGTGACCGTTGGCGCCCTCAACCGGTTTTTTGTAAGTCATTGGATATTTCGTTGGCGCACCGCAATGAACGAATACTACATGACCAACTGGGAAAGATTGAGGCGCATCGAAGGTGCGTCCCAGCGTGTTCAAGAAGACACGATGCGCTTCTCCAGCACGATGGAGGATCTGGGCGTAAGCTTAGTCGGGTCCATCATGACACTGATAGCGTTCCTTCCCGTGCTGCTGCATCTCTCTGAAAACGTCACGGAACTGCCGATTGTCGGCACGGTGCCTTACTCCCTGGTCGTTGTAGCAATCCTTTGGTCGGCCTTCGGAACTACTTTCTTAGCTGCGGTAGGAATCAAACTGCCGGGTCTCGAATTCCGCACCCAACGTGTCGAGGCAGCCTACCGCAAAGAATTGGTCTATGGTGAGGACGATGCAGATCGCGCCCAACCGCCAACTGTCGCTGACCTTTTTAGAAGTGTAAGAAGCATCTATTTTCGTAAATACTTCCACTACTTATATTTTAACGTCGCTAGAATATTCTATCTACAGATCGACAATATATTTCCATATATTGTTCTTGTTCCTACGATGGTCGCGGGAAAGATCAAGCTCGGCGCTCTGAACCAGATTCTCAACTCCTTTGAGCAGGTCCGATCTTCATTTCAGTATCTGGTCAATGCCTGGCCGACGGTCGTGGAACTGATCTCGATCTACAAGCGCCTGCGCGCCTTCGAGGCGACGCTCGAGGGCGAGCCACTGCCCGAAATCGACCAGCGTTATCTCGAACGTGAGCAAGCCGGCTTGCGTCCGGAGGATCAGCCGGCAAGCTGAGATGGGGCAGCGGCGAGCACTGGGCTCAGCCGCCCACCGCCGCCTGCCTTTCGCCTCGCCGCGATACATAATCGCGAAAACTGATGCACTCGACGTCCGCCTTGACGCAGACCTCGCCGGCAAAGCGCTCCAGCGCGTTCCAGTAGGCGCCGTCATTCATCAGCGTGAAGTGGAAGCCGAGCTCCAGCGGAATGCGCTTGCCCTGATATTGCGCATCGAAGGCGGCGCGGAACGCGTGATAGGTCCGGCCGGCGAACTCTTCTGCCATGCTCGGCCGCTCGAAGCCGCCGGAATGTCTGACATAGAGATTGTAATCCATGGCGATCACCCGCCTTGAGCTCGGCCCTTCCGGGATCTGCGGCAGCGAAAAGCGCGTGATGCCGTTGACGGTCGGCGGCTCGACCGGCCCACGCGAGACGCCGCTTGCGTCGAGCAGGAAACCGGCCGCGGGCAGCGCCTCGTAGAGCGCCTTGTTTGCCGACAAATAAGGCGCGCGGAACCCGACCACCGACTTGCGCACGAAATCGCGCCAGCCCGTTGGTTCGGGTGCGATGCCGTTGATCGAATAGGCGTTTTCGAGAATATGCTTGAACGAGCCGAACTCGCTTAGCCAGTCGGCTTTGCTCCAGTCCTTGCCATCGAAATGGCCGCAGCCATGGCTGCCGATGTCGTGGCCTTCCGAGGCGGCGTGGTTGATCTGCTCGAGCCGGTCGGCGACTTCCTGTTTGGAGGCGGCGAAGCCGATATTCGATCTGCCTTCTGTCTTGCCGGGCGCGGTGTATTCCTTGCGTGTCTGCGGCGACAGCAGGAACACGCAGGAGACGAAATAGGTGAAATGCGCGCCTGTGCGCCGGGCCAGCGCCCGGCTGCGCTGCCACTGCGAAATGTCGCGGGCGCTGTCGAATGAGATGATGACGATCTGCTTCGGTTTTGCCGGCGCCGCCGGCGGGTCGGCAAAAGCCGCGCCGGTAGTAAGCGCGGCAATCGAAAACGCAACAACGCGGGACAAACGGGGCAAAGGCATCTGACCGGATCAAGGAATGTAGAAGCGACGCCTACCGGTGAAATATGGCACGGGTAGGATCGACCTGTGCGGCCGCCGTTGGCGGCGACTGCCTCGTGAATAGGCGATTTTCCTGCCGAACCCCTTCCATACCGGCAAAATTTCGCTAAAACGCGGGCTCATCAACCGCCCCGGCCGGGGCATGAATGGTTTTGATCCATGTCGGACGACAGTTTTATCCGCGAAGTCAACGAAGAGATTCGTCGCGACCAGGCGCATGCGCTGTGGGATCGTTTCGGTCCCGCCTTGCTTGTGCTGGCCGTGCTGGTGGTGCTCGGCACTGCTGCTGTCGTCGGCTACCGCTATTGGGACGAGACCCGCGCCAACCGCTCGGGCGATGCTTTTTCGCAGGCGCTCAAGCTCGCCAATGACGGCAAGAACGACGAGGCGCTTGCCGCTCTGGAGGCGTTGGAGAAGGACGGCTACGGCGCCTATCCGCTGCTCGCCCGCATGCGCGCGGCAACCGTCAAGGCGGACAAGGGCGACGTCGACGCCGCCGTCAAGGATTTCGACGAGGTCGCCGCCGACACCAAGATCCCCTCGGGCATTCGCGACATGGCTCGTCTCAGGGCAGCGCTGCTTCTTGTCGACCACGGCTCTTTCGCCGATGTCTCCAGCCGCGTCGAGGCGCTCACCGCCGACACCAACACGCTGCGCCATACGGCGCGCGAGGCGCTTGGCCTTGCCGCCTGGAAGGAAGGCAAGGCGGCCGATGCATTGAAGCTGTTCGACCAGATCGCCGCGGATGATGGCGCCCCGCGCAACACGCGTGAGCGGGCGACTTTGATGTCCGAGCTGATCCGCGGCTCGGGCGGCGTGTCGTGATAGTCCATGACCTTCAAAGTCGCCATCATCGGCCGGCCTAACGTCGGCAAATCGACCCTTTTCAATCGGCTGGTGGGAAGGAAGCTGGCGCTTGTCGATGATACGCCCGGCGTTACCCGCGATCGCCGCGTCCATGCCGCAAAACTCTACGACCTGCATTTCGACGTCATCGACACCGCCGGCTTCGAGGATGCGGCTGCCTCGACGCTGCCCGGCCGCATGCGCGCCCAGACCGAGATCGCCATCCGCGAGGCCGACCTGATCTTTTTTACGATCGATGCCAAGTCCGGGCTGATGCCCGACGACAAGACGTTCGCCGAGATCGTGCGCAAGTCCGGCAAGCCGGTTGTCGTCGTTGCCAACAAGGCTGAGGCGCGCGGCGCCCAGGGCGGCATGCTGGAGGCCTGGGAGCTCGGCCTTGGCGAACCGATCCCGGTCTCGGCCGAACACGGCCAGGGGCTGCCCGATTTGCGCGACGCGGTGATCGCAGCACTTGGCGAGGCGCGCGCCTTCGGCGAGGACGAAGAGGCCGGCGAGGATGAGGTCGCCGCCAGCGAGGTGCTGATCGGCGAGGACATCACCGACCCGGACGCCGAGCCGAGCTATGACGACACCAAGCCGATGCGCATCGCCGTCGTCGGCCGCCCCAACGCCGGCAAGTCGACGCTGATCAACGCACTAATCGGCGAGGAGCGGCTGTTGACCGGCCCTGAGGCCGGCATCACTCGCGATTCCATCTCGGTCGACTGGGACTGGCATGGCCGCCGCTTAAAATTGTTCGACACCGCCGGCATGCGCCGCAAGGCCAGGATCCACGAGAAGCTCGAAGTGATGTCGGTGCAGGACGGCTTGCGCGCCATCCGGTTTGCCGAAATCGTCATCATCGTGCTCGACGCCACCATTCCCTTCGAGAAGCAGGATCTGCAGATCGCCGACCTGATCATCCGCGAGGGCCGTGCCCCGGTGATCGCCTTCAACAAATGGGACCTTGTCGACCATCCCCAGGAGTTGCTGGCCGAGCTGCGCGAAAAAACCGAGCGGCTGCTGCCGCAGGCGCGCGGCATGCAGGCGGTGCCGGTGTCGGCCGAGACCGGGCGTGGCCTCGACAAGCTGATGGATGCCGTCATCAGGACGCATCGAGTTTGGAACAGCCGTGTGTCGACCGGCAAGCTCAACCGCTGGCTGGAAGGCATCCTGGCGCATCATCCGCCGCCCGCCGTCGCCGGGCGCCGGCTGAAGATCAAATATGTCACGCAGGCCAAGACGCGGCCGCCCGGCTTCGTCGTCTCCTGCTCACGGCCGGATGCGATGCCGCAATCCTACGTCCGCTATCTCTCGAACAGCCTGCGCGAGGCTTTCGACATGCCCGGCGTGCCGATCCGCATCGCCTTGCGCACCTCGGACAATCCTTTCGCCGGCAAGGCAAAGAAGCGCCGCTAGATCATCATTGGCGGAACCTTGCGAGACGT
>NZ_JAMYVA010000092.1:0-8995 GCF_040323505.1 Mesorhizobium sp. M0040 | reverse complement strand
CTACGGCCGGCCGATCCAATACGCGCATGTTCCCGAGCCGTTGGCACTGTGGGATGTTTGGACGAAGATTGCCGCCGGGCCGGTCGCGTTCGAGGCGCCGTCGCAGGCTTCGCGCTCGACTGGCGCACGCTCCAAGCCTGGCGTCGGCACGACGTTGGCTTTGCAACCCTCACGCATGCTGCGGGCGTCTCTTCCACCGGCGATCCCGCGCTCGACTCACGCCTTCCCTTCGACGAGCCATACCGCATCCCCGAGCACACCGCGGCGCAGGTCGCGCGGGCGAAGCTGCGCGGCAGCCGCATCATTGCGATCGGCACGAGCGTAGTGCGCGCACTTGAGGCAGCCGCCAATCCCGGCGGCAATGTGCGTGCCGGAAATGGCATTGCGACAGGGCGCATCGCGCGGGGCACGCGGCTTCGCGTGGTCGATGCGATTCTCACAGGCGTCCACCAGCCCGGCGAAAGCCATTTCGAGCTCCTGCGCGCCTTTGCCGACGATGCTCTGCTCGCCAAGGCATCCGCAGCCTTCACCGCGTATCGATACCGCGCGCATGAATTCGGCGATTCCATGCTGCTCAATCGCCAACCGCTGCTTCTATCGCGCGAACGGAACCGTGCCGAGGTGCTCCAGACGAAGCCTCTACTCGAGGCGTGGCTATGATGTCGGCAGGTTCGGTGGCATTCCGGCCGCACCGCGAACGTCAGCTTCGGAGAAGCGCCGGAAAGGTCGGCAATTGGCGCGATCGAGGCGATGCGGACTTCGCCTACTCAGCAGTTGCCAGCTCGCGTCAAACGGCTTGGTTGGGTGGCAGTCGGTCATCCGCGTCGGCCTTCGGAAGGAGCAGATCGCCGCCGTGCCACGCCACGTCCCTCAGGTGAACTATTCCCAGATTCACGACCCGTCGTATGCTATCCTTGGCCGATTGGTCTGCTTGAGGAGAATTCTTGGAGAGAAGGCTCGCAGCCATCCTGGCGGCTGACGTGGTTGGCTACTCGGCGCTCATGGAGAGTGACGAGGCAGGGACCTTTGAGCGTCTCAGAGCGATACGCACGGAACTGTTTGAGCCCAAAATAGCGGAACGACACGGACGCATATTCAAGCTCATGGGCGACGGACTGCTCGCCGAGTTCTCCAGCGTGGTGGATGCGGTCGAGTGCGCGGTGGCGCTGCAGAGTAGCTTGGTCGAGCGCAACGCGGATTCCGTCGCGAACGATCGCATTGAGGTGAGAATAGGCATCAATCTCGGCGAAGTAATTGTCGAGGGCGAGGATCGCTACGGCGACGGCGTCAACATCGCAGCGCGCCTGCAGCAACTAGCGGAGCCTGGCGGCATCTACATCTCCGGTAAAGTTGCTCGCGAAGTCGAAAGGAAGCTTCCCTTTGGCTTCGAATCGATGGGCGAGCAGCATGTCAAGAACATCGCTGAACCGCTCCCGGTCTATCGCGTTCTTCGCCAGCGGTTCGTCGCCGACATGCAACAGCTCAGATCGCCTTCGTTGCCCAACAAGCCGTCCATCGCCGTGCTGCCGTTCACCAACATGAGCGGTGATCCCGAGCAGGAGTATTTCACGGACGGGCTGGTGGAGGACCTCATCACGGGCCTGTCGAAGATACCCGGTCTGTTCGTCATCGCGCGGAACTCCACTTTCGCCTACAAGGGCAGAACGCTCGATATCCGGCAGGTCGCAAGAGAGCTTGGCGTCCGCTACGTGATGGAAGGGAGCGTGCGGCGGGCTGCCGACAGACTGCGCATAACCGCACAGCTTATCGAGGGCAAAGATGCAACCCATGTTTGGGCAGACAAGTTCGAGGGCGCGGCGGAAGACGTGTTCGACCTGCAGGACCGATTGACCGAGAGTATTGTCGGGACGCTTGAACCCACCCTGCGGCGCGCTGAGATCGACCGAGCGCGCCGCAAGCGGCCGGACAGCCTTGACGCATATGATCTCTTCCTGCGCGCCTTGCCACATGCCTACGCCAACACGCCGGCCGATACCAACGAAGCCCTGCGCCTGCTGAACGAGGTCTTGAGCCTCGACCCGAACTACGCTTCCGCACATGGCTATGCGGCCTGGGGATACGAACAGCGCTTCCTGCGCGGAGGCTTCCATCCCGAAGACAGGGCTGCCGCGCTGAAGCACGCCAACATCGCAATGGCGATCGGCGCCGACGATCCCCAGGCGCTGTCGATGGGGGCGTTCGTTCACGCCACGATTACCCATGACTACGCACGGGCCATCAGCGCTCTCGATCGAGCTTTGAAGCTAAACCGCAACTTAGCTCTGGCATACGGCTTCAGCGCGATGGTGCACATGTACAGCGAAACCTATGAACGTGCGTGCGATCACGCGTTCAAGGCACTTCGCCTCAGTCCTTTCGATCCCCTGAACTATCATTCGTACCTGGCGCTGGCCTGGGTCCACCTCTTCACTGGCCGGTATGATGACGCGGTGAACTATTCGACGCTGGCGATCCAAGTAGCGCCCGGCTTCAGCGTCCTCTATGCCAGCCTCGTCGCAGCCTATGTCAATCTCGACCGCCTGGATGCCGCACGCGCAGCCGCCTCGCGGCTGTTGGAGGTCGCGCCGGGCTGGACAAACAGCGCATTCGTGCGGATGAGCGTCGTCCGACCAGAACTCATGGAAATGCTGGCGTCGGCCCTGCGAAAGGCGGGATTGCCGGAATGACCGGGCGAAGCAAGCGCAGGCAGGAAGGGCTGTCGAGAACCATCAAGCCGGCGGCTGGCGCGCCGTCGGTGCACCGGCTAGGCGTATCGTTGCGGCGTCTGCAGAAAGTGTGCCGAGCGCGGCGAAACGATAATGGCCCGCCTGTGGGACGAGCCTCTGAATCGTGCAGCCGGGCTGCTCATCGTGCCGGATGCGGCGAAGCGGACCATAACCGACATTGCATTCCGCTGCGGCAGGAGAGCCGGAGCGTCGCGCGATCCATGGTCTCAAGAGGCGTGATCTGTGGTATCAAAGGCCGGTGAGGGCACGCCGGAGGCGCCGATCCTACCCGCCTCTGACCTGCGGCTTGCGTGTCGCGAATCCTAACTGAGGCCCAACATGGAGCGGAAGCTCGCTGCCATCCTTGCCATCGATGTTGTCGGGTACTCGGCGCTCATGGAGGCGGATGAAGCGGGCACCTTCGACCGGCTAAAACGTGGCCGCAAAGAGCTGTTCGAGCCGGAAATCGCAACACGACACGGGCGAATCTTCAAGCTTATGGGAGACGGCCTGCTGGCGGAGTTCGGCAGCGTGGTGGATGCGGTCGAATGCGCGGTCACGCTTCAACGCGGCATGGCGGAGCGTAACGCGAGCGTCGCCGAAGACCAGCGCTTCGAAGTCAGGATCGGAATCAACCTTGGAGAAGTGATCGTCGAAGGGGACGATCGCTATGGCGAGGGCGTGAACGTGGCCTCGCGCCTCCAGCAACTCGCCGAGCCCAGTGGCATCTGCGTTTCAGAGAAGGTGTCCAAGGAAGTCAGGCAGAAGCTGGCGTTTGCGTTCGAGCCTATGGGCGAGCAGCGGGTGAAGAATATAGCCGAGCCGATATACTGCTATCGCGTAAACCTGCAGCTTCCGAGAGCCGCTCCGGTCGGCCGACTGGCATCGCTGGAATTGCCCGACAAGCCCTCGATCGCGGTTTTGCCTTTCACTAACATGAGCAACGATCCGGAGCAGGAAACCTTTGTCGACGGCTTGACCGAAGACCTGATCACCGACCTATCTCGCTGCGCCGGCCTCTTCGTTATCGCGCGCAACTCGACCTTTGCTTACAAGGGGCGGTCGGTCGATGTGCGTTTGGCCGCGCGTGATCTTGGGGTGCGCTATGTGGTTGAAGGCAGCGCCCGGCGCGCCGCGGGGCGCGTGCGCGTTAATGCGCAGCTGATCGACGCAATCGGCGGCGATCATATCTGGGCCGAGCGCTATGACAGCAGCCTCGAGGACATCTTTGCAGTGCAGGATGAGGTCACGGCCAAGATCGTCGAAGCCCTAGTCGGCCGATTGGCCGGACGGCCGGCGCGCAAACGGCCGACGAGTCTCGAAGCCTATGACCTCTGCGTGCAAGCCCGCGGCGTCAGTTTTCAGACCGGGTTAGGCGCGCGGGAAGCGCGCATGCTCCTGGAAAAGGCGATTGGTCTCGATCCCGACTATGCCGAAGCACATAGCTGGCTGGCCCTCAATCTTTGGCTCGGCTGGCTGTTCTGGGATGAGCCGAAGGAAGCCAACCAGCCTCGCTCGCTCGCGGAAGCGCAGCGGGCAGTGGCGCTCGACCCTAACGATGCCGGGAACCGCTGGGTGCTGGGCATCATACTTGGTCACGAACGGCGTTTCGCGGAATCGGATGCTGAGTTCGAGGCGACCTTCAAGCTCGATCCCAATCATGCCGATGCCTGGGCGATGCGCTCGGATCTCATCACCTTGAGGGGCGACGCGGTCAAAGGCGTCGAATTCGTGAAGCGGGCATTGCGGCTCAATCCGCGCCCACCGGGGTGGTATTATTGGATGGCGGGCCAAGCCTACTATGCGCTCGGCGACTATCAATCCGCGGTCGAGGCTTTACGCAAGCCGGAAACCTACCGCACCACGTCGCGGCGCATGCTAGCGGCAGCCCTCGCGCAGCTCGGGCGCCAGGATGAAGCCCATCAGGAGGCGGAATTCTTCATGATGAGCAATCCCCACTTCAGCATCAGGCACTGGGCAACATCGCAGCCATTCGACGACGAGGAATTGCTCCAGCGCTTCGTCGAAGGCTACCACAAGGCTGGCCTTCCCGACTAAAGGGCGTATCGCTTTGGATCGCCTACTTGCTCTCGTCAGACATAGGCTCGTTTTGGTTGTGAGGGCGATGGCCGTGGGTTCCGATCAATGTCCGTTAAGGGCGGGTTGTGCCCCATTGTGAAGGTGCACTTCATCGGCACCGACAACCAACAACTTTCAAACCGAATCCTTTGTAGCGCTTCCAGGTGAGACGCTAGAATTCGCGGGCTCACGTCGAGCGCTGCGGCTGCGGAGGGCGGCATGGAGAAGAACCATGCCCAACTGGAACAGAGGCCACATTGTCGGTCAGAAGCCTCCTCTCAAGCCGTGCGAGGTCTGGAGCATTAGAACACGACTGCAGGTGTCAGGCGCGGCACGTGATCTGGCACTGGTCAATTTTGCCATAGACAGCAAACTTCGATGCTGTGACCTCGTCACGATCACGGTCGGCGACGTGGCGCTATCCGGCACGTTTCGCGACCGGGCGGTAATCGTCCAGCGCAAGACCGGACGACCAGTACAATTCGAGATCACGGAGCAGACTCGAGCTGCCATCAGCGCCCAGCGTCGGGCTCGATCCCAAGCGATACCGAACTCATTCGATGAGGCGTACCAAAGCCGCGCAGATCTACACGAAGACGGGAAACATTCGCGCGGTGCAACTGCTCCTGGGCCATACGAGAGCACGGTCCGCTATCTCGGCATCGAAGTGGACGACGCTTTGGCGATCTCTGAACAGATCGACCTGTGAAATGAACCTGCGACAACGGACAGAGCGACGCGGGCTGGAAGCGTCGCTTTGTGACCCTTTCGAGACCTTCCGAGGCCGATTTTCCTTCCCGGAACCAGACGTTAAGCGCAACCAGTACTGATGACCCTGTGCAGACCTTTGCGTCGATGACTCGGCCCGGCCGCAGTAAACTCGAAGTGGCCATTCTGAACCGCGCAAACAGTCTCCCTGACAGCGAGGTGCTGGCGGGACGTTTGGCGGAGTAAGTTTTGCGCTCGCAACCAACGCAAATTGGGCGTACCGTGGCATATCGTCGGTTGCTAATACTGGGCCATCGGCACCTCTACGCAAGCCTGGGCTGAGCCGCTGCCGGAGACCACCTCGGTCCGCCTGCCGCGGTACATCGGCGGCGCCTATTGCTGGGCGGGCCTGTACCTCGCCGGAGAGATGCTGCGCGCCGAGGGATTCACCGATGTCTGCTATGTGCAAGGTGACAAGAAGGTTGATCATTCCGCGTGGATCGCAAACGGCGAGACGGATTTCAGTGTGAACTATGTGCCGATTCATCTGGCGTCGATCGATGCAGGAGTGCCGATCAGGGTACTAAGCGGACTGCACTCCGGGTGCCTCGAACTGATCGCCAACGACAGCGTCAAAGGCGTCTCGGACCTGCGGGGAAAGCGGGTTGGGGTCTTTACGCTTGATTCGCCGCAACACGTGTTGGTTTCTCTGATGGCCGCCTATGTCGGGCTCGATCCGGTCAACGACATCGAATGGGTCATCGAAGAGCACAATTTTGCTGAAGGCTTCGTCGAAGGAAAGTACGATGCAGTGCTCGGCCAACCGCCCCGCACGCAGGAACTTCGCTCCAGGAAAGTAGGCCATACGATCCTCAACTCGACCACCGATCCGCCCTGGTCGCAGCATTTCTGCTGCATGATTTCCGCGACTGCGGATTATGCAGACAGATACCCGGCGGCGACGAAGCGCGTCCTGCGGTCCATCCTCAAGGGCGGCCGACCTCTGCGCGTCGGATCCGCCGTTTGTAGCGCAGCAGATGGTCGATCGAGGGTTCGTGCCCAGTTACGACTACGCGCTGCAAACTCTGCACGACATCCGGTACAACAGGTGGCGGGATTACGATGCCGAAGCCTCGATGCGCTTCTATGCGCTGCGCATGCACGAAACGGGCATGGTCAAGTCGAGTCCGCAAGAGATAATCGCCACTGGAACGAATTGGCGTTTTCTCGATCAACTGAAACGGGAGTTGAAGACGTAGGCAATCGCCAAACCGCCCTGCGCCCTATCGAGGGAAGGAGAGGTTATGCAGGTCATCCAGGATACGATCCGCTTCTACGCCCTTCGTATGCAGGAGACGGGCATCGTCAAGCCGGGCCCGCAAAAGATCATCACCGAAGGCACCTACTGGCGCTTCTTTGACGAGTTGAAACGCGAGCTTAAGATGTGAGCGGCCGTGCATTGCCGCTCACGACAAGAGGTAGGACTAACGCTGGTGGCGGCATCCATTCCGGATGAGGCTTGCGCGTGGACCAGAAGAGCTGGCGTCTCTCAAAGAGAACTGAGGGCTTGATTTGCTTTCAACCGGAGGAGGATTCCTATGCAGAGCATCCAGAACCGCCGCCGTTTCCTGGCCGGCCTGACGGCCGCCGGCGCCGCCAGCCTCGTCGGCGCTCCAACTCGAGCTCTTGCCGAGCCACTGCCGGAGACCACGCGCATTCGCTTGGCGAAGATTCCTAGCATCTGCGTGGCGCCACAGTATGTTGCAGAGGAACTTCTGCGCGCGGAGGGCTTCACCGAGGTTGACTATGTCGTCACAGGCGCTGGTGCGGCCCAGGCCTCCGCGGTGGCGAATGGCGACATCGACTTTACTCTCAACTTCGTGACAAATTTGCTCGTCGCCTTGGACTCCGGTGCGCGGATCACTGTGCTCGGCGGCGTCCATCCTGGCTGCTTCGAGCTGTTTGCCAAAAGCGGGATCGATAGCGTCGTCGATCTGAAAGGCAGGAACGTCGGCGTCCAAGGGCTCGGGACGGGCCCGCATCTGTTCCTCGCCAGCATCGCGGCCTATGTCGGGCTCGATCCGGCGCTCGACATCAACTGGGTGGTGAACCCGGCGGTCAAACCCAAGGAACTGTTCGCGCGCGGTGACGTCGATGCTTTCCTTGGCTTTCCGCCGGACCCGCAGGAATTGCGGCGCAACAAGGTCGGGCACGTGATCGTCAACAGCACTGTGGACCGACCTTGGTCACAATATTTCTGCTGCATGCTGTCCGGCAACAGCGATTTTGTGGCCGCGCATCCGGTTGCTACCAAGCGTGTGCTGCGCGCCATCCTCAAGGCTGCGGATCTATGCACCGCTGCGCCGGCCTTGGTTGCCGAGCGCTTGGTCGCGGGCGGGTTCGCCAGCCACTACGATGATGCGTTCGCAGCGATCAGCGAGTTGCCTTACCGGGAATGGCGGGACTACGATTCCACTGATACCGTCCGCTTCTATGCGCTGCGTCTGAAGGAAATCGGTTTGATCGGCTCCACACCCGACAGGATTATCGCGAAAGGTACGGACTGGCGCTTCCTCAACGAACTCAAGCGCGAGCTGAAGACCTAATAGGCGGCGGGAGCGGTCGTTCCACCTCGTTGCCGGCGATGTCTGCATTTGGGCGGTGGCAAAGGCGTCCGCAACGGCCGACATGAGGCGCATCCAGTCCGATCGCCCTAAGGGTTCAACTGGGGCCGGTGACTGGCAGCTTCGAGTCTTGGAATGCGAGAAGCGAGCCTTAGATGCCCTGCTTGCATGGACGAGCACTGACCCGATGCAGACCTTCATGTCGATCACTCGAACGGAAGCAAGTAAACTCGAACTGGCCATTCGCGACCGCGCAAACAGTCTCCCTGACAGCGAGGCGCTCGCGTTTGGCGGAGTAAGTTTTGCGCTCGCAACCAACGCAAATTGGGCGTATCGTGGCTTATCGTCGGTTGCTAATACATGAGCCCGCGACTGAGAGCGCAAGACTCCCGCATCAGACTGGGCGCGCCACAGCTACTCGTCGCGCTCACAAGACCATCTGCCTCTGCCGGAACCTCTTTTGCTCGGTTCCGGCCAGAATTGCTTTCTCGACGAGCTGAAGCGCGAGTTGAAGACGTAGACCTATCGCCGACACGCTCTGCCTTTTTCAAGGGAGGAGAGATTCGTGCAGATTGTCCAGAACCGTCGCCGTTTCCTCACAGGCCTGTCTGCGCTCGCAGCCGCGGGTCTTGCAGGCCGCAACGCGGCCGCCGCCGAAGCGGCACCTGAAACCACGATCGCCCGCTTTGCGGCGGCGCCCGGTATCTGCATCGCTCCGCAGTACGTCGCCGAGGATCTGATCCGCGCAGAGGGGTTCTCAGTGTCCGTTCCAAAAAGAGTTGAGTGATTTCAGCAGGTTGTGATTCTGTCGGATTTGCGAGATTCGATGGAGATCACGATGGCCTGGACTGAAATCAC
>NZ_JAMYVA010000091.1:0-10221 GCF_040323505.1 Mesorhizobium sp. M0040 | reverse complement strand
CGGCCGCCCTCGTCCTTGGTCAGGATGTAGGCTTCGGCAACGAACTTCTTGTGCGGCTTGACGGTGCCGGGCTTGGCCAGGACCTGGCCGCGCTCGACGCCTTCACGGTCGACACCGCGCAACAGCGCGCCGATGTTGTCGCCGGCCTGGCCCTGGTCGAGCAGCTTGCGGAACATCTCGACGCCCGTGCAGGTCGTCTTGGTGGTCGGACGGATGCCGACGATCTCCAGCTCCTCGCCGACCTTGACGACGCCGCGCTCGACGCGGCCGGTCACAACCGTGCCGCGGCCCGAGATCGAGAACACGTCCTCGATCGGCATCAGGAACGGCTTGTCGAGCGGACGAACCGGCGTCGGGATGTAGGCATCGACCGCAGCCATCAGTTCGCGGATGGCGTCCTCGCCGATCTTCTTGTCGGAATCTTCAAGTGCGGCAAGCGCCGAACCCTTGACGATCGGAATGTCGTCGCCGGGGAACTCGTTCTTGGTCAAAAGCTCACGCACCTCGAGCTCGACCAGCTCGAGCAGCTCGGCGTCGTCGACCTGGTCGACCTTGTTCAAGAACACCACGATCGAGGGCACGCCGACCTGGCGGGCGAGCAGGATGTGCTCGCGGGTCTGCGGCATCGGGCCGTCGGCGGCCGACACCACCAGGATCGCGCCGTCCATCTGCGCAGCACCGGTGATCATGTTCTTCACATAGTCGGCGTGGCCGGGGCAGTCGACATGGGCATAGTGGCGGTTGGCGGTTTCGTATTCGACGTGCGCCGTCGAAATGGTGATGCCGCGCGCCTTCTCTTCGGGTGCCGCGTCGATCTGGTCGTAACGCTTGTATTCGCCAAAATACTTGGTGATCGCCGCCGTCAGCGACGTCTTGCCATGGTCGACGTGACCAATCGTGCCAATGTTCACATGAGGCTTAGTGCGCTCGAATTTACCTTTTGCCATGTGATCTCTCCATTCCTGCCAGCCCGTGCGGGCCTTGAATTAAGTTACTGATGCAACTCGTTTCGAGTTACGCGTATTTCTTCTGGACTTCCTGGGCGACCGCGGTCGGGACCGGCTCGTAGTGGTCGAACTGCATCGTGTAGGCCGCGCGGCCCTGGCTCATCGAGCGAAGGTTGTCCACGTATTTGAACATGTTGGCGAGCGGCACCATCGCGTTGATGACCACAGCCACGCCACGGGCTTCCTGGCCCTGGATCTGGCCGCGACGGCCGTTCAGGTCGCCGATAACGCTGCCGACGTAATCTTCCGGCGTCACCACTTCGACCTTCATGATCGGCTCGAGCAACTGCACGCCAAGCTTGGGCGCTGCTTCACGGAAGCAGGCGCGGCCGGCGATTTCGAAGGCCAGAACCGACGAGTCCACGTCGTGGTAGGCGCCATCGATCAGCGTCGCCTTGACGCCGATCATCGGGAAGCCGGCGAACGGGCCCGAGGTCATGACGCTGTTGATGCCCTTTTCGACACCGGGGATGTATTCCTTCGGCACAGCGCCGCCGACGATCTTGGTTTCGAACTCGAATTCGCTGCTTTCCGGATTCGGCTCGAACAGGATCTTGACGCGGGCGAACTGGCCGGTACCGCCGGTCTGCTTCTTGTGCGTGTAGTCCTGTTCGTGCTTGCGGGTGATCGTCTCGCGGTAGGCCACCTGCGGCGCGCCGACATTGGCCTCGACCTTGAACTCGCGGCGCATGCGGTCGACGATGATGTCGAGGTGGAGCTCGCCCATGCCGGAAATGATCGTCTGGCCCGATTCCTCGTCGGTCTTGACGCGGAAGGACGGATCCTCGGCGGCCAGGCGGTGAAGGGCGAGGCCCATCTTTTCCTGGTCGTTCTTGGTCTTCGGCTCGATGGCGATCTGGATGACCGGATCGGGGAATTCCATGCGCTCGAGGATCACCGGATGCAGCGGATCACTGAGCGTGTCGCCGGTGGTGGTGTCTTTGAGACCAGCGAGGGCGACGATGTCGCCGGCAAACGCCTCTTCGACGTCGGCGCGCGAATTCGCATGCATCTGCAACATGCGGCCGATGCGTTCTTTCTTGCCCTTCACGGTGTTGTCGACCGAGATGCCCTTGGTGAGCTTGCCCGAATAGATGCGGGCAAAGGTGAGCGAACCGACGAACGGGTCGTTCATGATCTTGAAGGCAAGCATCGACAGCGGCTCGTTGTCGTCGGCATGACGCTCGATCTCGGCGTCGGTCTTGGCGTCGACGCCCTTGATGGCCGGGACATCGGCCGGCGACGGCAGATATTCGACGACGGCGTCGAGCAGCGGCTGCACGCCCTTGTTCTTGAAGGCCGAGCCGCAGAACATCGGATAGAACTTCACCGCGATCGTGCCCTTGCGGATGAGCGCACGGATCTCGTCGTTGCTCGGCATCTTGCCTTCGAGGTAATTCTCGAGCGCCGTCTCGTCCATTTCGACGGCGGCCTCGATCATCTTCTCGCGGTATTCTTCGGCACGAGCCTTGAGGTCGGCAGGGATCTCGACGATGTCCCAGGCAGCGCCCAGCGTCTCGTCGCGCCAGACCAGCGCGTTCATCTCGACGAGGTCGACGACACCCTTGAACTCGGTCTCGGCGCCGATCGGCAGCTGCATGACGACGGCATGTGCACCGAGGCGCGAACCGATCATCTCGACCGAGCGGTAGAAGTCGGCGCCGATCTTGTCCATCTTGTTGCAGAAGATCATGCGCGGCACGCGGTACTTGTCGGCCTGGCGCCAGACGGTTTCCGTCTGCGGCTCGACACCGGCATTGGCATCGAGCAGCGCGATGGCGCCGTCGAGCACGCGCAGCGAGCGCTCGACTTCAATGGTGAAGTCGACGTGGCCGGGGGTGTCGATGATGTTGAAGCGGTGCATCTTGCCGTCGCGACCCTTCCAGAAGGTTGTGGTCGCGGCGGACGTGATGGTAATGCCGCGCTCCTGCTCCTGCTCCATCCAATCCATGGTGGCAGCGCCGTCGTGGACTTCGCCGATCTTGTGCGACTTGCCCGTGTAATAGAGGACGCGCTCGGTGGTCGTCGTCTTGCCGGCGTCGATATGCGCCATGATACCGAAATTGCGGTAGTCTTCGATTTTATATTCGCGGGCCATGGGAGGTGCCTCTTCAGTCTCGTTCGCGCTTTACCAGCGGTAGTGCGCGAAAGCGCGGTTGGCTTCTGCCATCTTGTGGGTGTCTTCACGCTTCTTGACGGCGGTGCCGCGGTTGTTGGCCGCGTCCATCAGCTCGCCGGAGAGGCGGTCGACCATAGTGGTCTCGTTGCGGTTGCGGGCGGCGGCAATCAGCCAGCGGATGGCCAATGCCTGACGGCGCTCGGGGCGCACGTCGACCGGAACCTGGTAGGTGGCGCCGCCGACGCGGCGCGAACGCACTTCCACATGCGGCGCGACATTGTCGAGCGCCTGATGGAAGACGGTGACCGGCTCCTGCTTGGTCTTGGACTGAACCTGGTCGAGCGCGCCGTAGACGATGGTCTCGGCAACCGACTTCTTGCCGTCATACATGACGGCGTTCATGAACTTGGTGACGATCAGATCGCCGAACTTCGGGTCCGGATTGATCTCACGCTTTTCTGCACTGTGACGACGGGACATTTTTTCTCTGCCTCAATTCTACGCGGTGGCCTGGATCCCGGATCGTCGCTTGACGCCGCCCGGAACGACCTTGGCTACGCTTCGGTCACTTCGGACGCTTGGCGCCGTATTTCGAACGGCGCTGCTTGCGGTTCTTCACGCCTTGCGTGTCGAGCACGCCGCGGATGATGTGGTAACGGACGCCCGGAAGATCCTTGACGCGACCGCCGCGGATCATCACCACCGAGTGCTCCTGAAGGTTATGGCCTTCGCCGGGGATGTAACCGATCACTTCAAAACCATTGGTCAGGCGGATCTTGGCCACCTTGCGCAGCGCCGAGTTCGGCTTCTTCGGCGTCGTGGTGTAGACGCGCGTGCAGACGCCCCGCTTCTGCGGGTTCTGCTGCATGGCCGGGACCTTGTTGCGCTTCACCGGCGCAATGCGCGGCTTGCGGATCAGCTGGTTGACGGTAGGCATTAAACCCTCTTGTCTCTCAATTCCGTATCTCGCCCGGTCAGGGCCGCTCAAAGCGTCACTTCCATACGCAAATTCGGGCCACAAACCGCGCCTCGCGGTCTTGCCCGAACAAATGGCAGAGGAAGCGGAAGCCGCTTCATGCACGCCGGAAATGTCTTTTCGCTCGTAAAACGAACCCTGTTTGAGGCAAACTCCAAAGCGTGTCGCTTCGGAAGCAAGAGCCTCACATCGGTTCTGACTGGCCGGCTTCTACTCGTATGGCCACTGTCCGTCAACCCCGGAGCGGCAAATATTGCGCTGAACCCGAGGCTTGGCAGCCATGCGAAAAGCGCATGTAATTTTCTTGCGCCGTTTTTCAAGAGGAAGGCAGAAAGTGACCGGCTTGCCGCTGTTTCCAGGCCGTGCTTCGTGCGAAAAGGCGGCATGAGCAGCCCAAACCCCCTCGACCGGAGGTACGAACCCGTGAATGACAATGAGGAGCGCCCGGTCACTATTATTACCGGGCGGGTGTGGAAGCGCAAAGGCGGCAAGCCGGAAGGCGTGCATGTGATGTTGGTCGCACCGGACGACGATTCGGCGGTGCGCCGCGCTCTCGAATCACTTGCCGCGGAAGGTTATGCCGAGGCCGAGCTCGATCAGATCGGCGACCTGGACGGCGTGCCCGACGAGGAGCCGCATCTGTCCGCCTATCAGGGCGCGCTTGAAGGCGAAGTGTCGATCGTGACGTTCGATGTGCCGATTTGAAGAGATTTGAAGAGATATGAATCGCGGTCGATCTCACGGGCCGGCGACACAAGCCCGGCGACTTGCCCGGCACAAGTTCTCTGCTAAGAAGCGACCTCTGGCGAAACCAAGCACATTCAACCTGCGGAGCTCCCATGTCCTCTAATCCCATCAAGCTCGGCATCGTCGGCGTGGGGAAGATCGTCCGCGACCAGCATCTGCCGGCGCTGGCGAAGGACCAGGATTACCGCCTGGTCGCCGCAGCGAGCCGGCACGGCAAAGTCGAAGACATCCCGAATTTCCCGACGATCGAGGCGATGCTCGACGCAACGCCAGAGCTCGAGGCGGTGTCGCTGTGCATGCCGCCGCAGTTTCGTTACGACGCCGCGCGCTTGGCGCTCACGGCGAAAAAGCATGTCTTCCTGGAAAAGCCGCCCGGCGCCACGGTCAGCGAGGTCGAAGACCTGAAGGCGCTGGCGACAGCGAACGGCGTCTGCCTGTTCGCCAGCTGGCACTCGCGCTATGCGCCGGCTGTCGAAGCAGCGCGCGCATTCCTTGGATCGACAACGATCAGGTCGGCCGCCATCAACTGGAAGGAAGACGTGCGCCGCTGGCATCCGAACCAGGAGTGGATCTGGGCTCCCGGCGGCTTTGGCGTCTTCGATCCGGGCATCAACGCGCTGTCGATCGCTACCCACATCCTGCCGCCGATGTTTATCAGCTCGGCAGAACTCGATTTCCCCGAAAACCGCGCGGCCCCGATCGCCGCCCATATCGCCTTCCGCACTTCGAACGGTCTGCCGGTGACGATGGAACTCGACTGGCGTCAGACCGGCCCACAAAGCTGGGACATCCTGGCCGATACCGAGGCCGGATCGATGGTGCTTTCTGGCGGCGGCTCAAAGCTCGCCATCGATGGCCGCGTCGTTCACGAGGAGCCGGAAGCCGAATATCCGATGCTCTACAAGCGCTTCGCCGAGATCGTGCGCGCCGGCACCTCCGACGTCGATCTCGCGCCCCTGCAGCACGTCGCCGACGCCTTCATGCTGGGCAAGCGCAATGTGGTGGAAGCTTTTTTCGATTGACGAGTGGGCGCCGGCCGGATCGCAGGTCTGGTCGGCGCACCGCACAAAATCAATTGACGATCGCTATTGCAAAGCCGTCATAGCCCTTGGCGCCAACAGTCTGGATCGCGGTGCCTTCCAGACGCTTGTCGCTGCCGATGAACGAGAACGCCGCGCGTGCCCCTTCAACATTGGCGTCACGACCATCTTCATTCACCACCGCGCCGTCACGGATGACATTGTCGCAGACGATGACGGTCCCCGGCCTCGAAAGACGCATGGCCCAGGACAGATAGTGCGGGTTGTTCGGCTTGTCGGCGTCGATGAAGATAAAATCGAACGGCCCGGCATTCTCGGCGCCTAAGGCCGCAAGCGATTGAAGCGCCGGTCCGACCCGCAGTTCCACCCGGCCCGACACCCCTGCCCGTTCAAAGTTCGACCGCGCGACACTGGCGTGGTGCGGATCAAGCTCGAGCGTCACGACCTTGCCGTCCATCGGCAATGCTCGCGCCATCCAGATTGTCGAATAACCGCCCAACGTGCCGATTTCGAGTACCTTCTTCGCTCCCTGCATTCGCGCAAGAAGTGAGAGCAGCTTGCCTTGTGCCGGGGAAACGTCGATAGGCGGCAGGCCCTGATCATGGTTGGCCGCCAGAACGGCATCGAGGGCGGGATCCGCCTCGAAAAGAGCTTCGACAATGTAGTCGTCGACAGAAGCCCAGATCTTCCTGCTCATCGTTCTCCTCCGATCCGATTGGGGAACCAAAATGCGAAAAGGGGCCACTTAGGCCCCTTTTCTATCTTCTCTTGCTTGCGCGCTTACTGCGCCGCGTTAACCATGTCGGTCAGCATCGGCTCGGCGACCTCGACGCCGGACGCCTTGCGGCGCTCGTCGATGATCAACTCGTCGCGCGAGGTGGCGATGCGCCGGATCTGGCTCATCGTACCGCCGGTACCGGCCGGGATCAGCCGGCCGACGATGACGTTTTCCTTCAGCCCCTGCAGCATGTCGGTCTTGCCGGCAACCGCAGCTTCGGTCAGCACCCTCGTCGTCTCCTGGAAGGAGGCGGCGGAGATGAAGGACGGCGTCTGCAGCGAGGCCTTGGTGATGCCGAGCAGCACCGGCTGGCCTTCGGCCGGCTTCTTGCCTTCCTCGACCAGGCGCTCATTGACCTCTTCCAACTCGATCACGTCGACGTGGTCGCCCGGAATGTAGGTCGAATCGCCCTGCGTGGTGATCTCGACCTTCTGCAGCATCTGGCGAACGATCACCTCGATGTGCTTGTCGTTGATCGACACGCCCTGCAGTCGGTAGACCTCCTGGATTTCGTTGACGAGGTAGGAGGCAAGCGCCTCCACGCCCTTGATCGCCAGGATGTCGTGCGGCGCCGGATTACCGTCGAGGATGTAGTCGCCCTTCTCGATGACGTCGCCGTCCTGGAGATGGAACGGCTTGCCCTTCGGGATCAGGTATTCGACCGGCTCAAGCGTCGAGTCATGCGGCTCGATGATGATGCGGCGCTTGTTCTTGTAGTCGCGGCCGAAGCGGATCGTGCCATCGATCTCGGCGATGATGGCGTGATCCTTCGGACGGCGTGCCTCGAACAGTTCGGCCACACGCGGCAGACCGCCGGTGATGTCCTTGGTCTTGGCGCTTTCCATCGGGATACGCGCCAGCACGTCGCCGGGGCGAACCTGTGCGCCCGGCTCGACCGAAAGAATGGCCTCGACCGAGAGCAGGAAGCGGGCGTCGCCGCCTTTCGACAGCTTGCCGACCTTGCCCTTGGCATCCTGGACGACGATCGCCGGCTTGAGGTCGTTGCCGCGTGGCGTCGAACGCCAGTCGATGACCTCGCGCTTGGTGATGCCGGTCGATTCGTCGGCGGTTTCCTGAACGGAAATGCCATCGACCAGATCCTCGAACGCTACCCTGCCCTCGATTTCGGTGAGGACCGGCCGGGTATAGGGATCCCACTCGGCAATGCGCTGGCCGCGCTTCACCTTGTCGCCATCGTCGACGAAGATACGCGAACCGTAGGTGACGCGGTGCGTGGCGCGTTCCTTGCCGGCTTCGTCGAGGATCAGCACCGCCATGTTGCGGCCCATGACCATCAGCTGGCCGTCGGAGTTGCGCACCACGTTGCGGTTGCGGATCTCGACCTTGCCCTCATAGGAGGCTTCAAGGAACGAGGAATCCACCACCTGCGCCGTGCCGCCCATGTGGAAGGTACGCATGGTGAGCTGGGTGCCCGGCTCGCCGATCGACTGCGCAGCGATGACGCCGACAGCTTCGCCCTGGTTGACGGGAGTGCCGCGGGCCAGATCGCGTCCGTAGCAGACCGCGCAGACACCGACCCTGACCTCGCAGGTCAGCGCCGAACGGATGCGAACCGACTGCACGCCTGCCTTTTCGATCAGTTCCACGTCACGCTCGTCCATCAGCGTTCCGGCCTTGACCAGAACCTCGCCGGTGACCGGGTGGGTGATGTCGTCGAGCGAGGTGCGGCCGAGAACGCGCTGGCCAACCGAAGCGACGACCTGACCGGCATCGACGATCGGCTGCATGGTGAGGCCCTTGTCGGTGCCGCAGTCGAGCGAGTTGACGATGCAGTCCTGCGCCACGTCGACAAGACGACGCGTCAGGTAACCCGAGTTCGCCGTCTTCAAGGCGGTGTCGGCCAGACCCTTGCGGGCGCCGTGGGTCGAGTTGAAGTACTCGAGCACGGTGAGGCCTTCCTTGAAGTTCGAGATGATCGGCGTCTCGATGATTTCACCGCTAGGCTTGGCCATCAGGCCGCGCATGCCGGCGAGCTGGCGCATCTGGGTGGGCGAGCCGCGCGCACCGGAGTGCGACATCATGTAGATCGAGTTCATCGGCTTCTGACGGCCGTTGTCCTCGAACTCGACCGCCTTGATGCGGGCCATCATTTCGTCGGCGACCTTTTCCGAGCACTTGGCCCAGGCGTCGACGACCTTGTTGTACTTCTCGCCCTGGGTGATCAGGCCGTCATTGTACTGCTGCTCGTATTCCTTGGCCAAAGCCTCGGTGTCGGAGACCAGCTTGATCTTGGCGTCCGGGATCAGCATGTCGTCCTTGCCGAACGAAATGCCGGCACGGCAGGCATGGCTGAAGCCGAGAGCCATGATGCGATCGCAGAAAATGACCGTCTCCTTCTGACCGCAATGGCGGTAGACGGTGTCGATCATCTTGGAGATGTTCTTCTTGGTCATCTCCTGGTTGGCGGTCTCGTAGGGCACGTTGTGGTTCTTCGGCAGCAGCTCGCCGATGATCATGCGGCCAGGCGTGGTGTCGTAGATCTTCGACACGACCTTGCCGTCGGCGTCGACCGTGCGGAAGCGCCCCTTGATCTTGGCATGCAGCGTCACCGCCTTGGTCTCGAGCGCGTGCTGGAGTTCGCCCATGTCGGCAAACACCATGCCCTCGCCCGGCTCGTTCTGGTTGACGATCGAGAGATAGTAGAGACCGAGAACCATGTCCTGCGACGGCACGATGATCGGCGCGCCGGAAGCCGGGTGCAGGATGTTGTTAGTCGACATCATCAGCACGCGGGCTTCAAGCTGCGCTTCCAGCGACAGCGGCACGTGGACCGCCATCTGGTCGCCGTCGAAGTCGGCGTTGAAGGCCGTGCAGACCAGCGGGTGAAGCTGGATCGCCTTGCCTTCGATCAGGATCGGCTCGAACGCCTGGATGCCGAGGCGGTGCAGCGTCGGCGCGCGGTTCAAAAGCACCGGATGCTCGCGGATGACCTCGTCGAGGATATCCCAGACCTCCGGACGCTCCTTTTCGACCAGCTTCTTCGCCTGCTTGACGGTCGAGGAGTAACCCTTGGCGTCGAGACGGGCGTAGATGAAGGGCTTGAACAGTTCGAGCGCCATCTTCTTCGGCAGGCCGCACTGGTGCAGCTTGAGCTCCGGACCGGTGACGATGACCGAGCGGCCGGAATAGTCGACGCGCTTGCCGAGCAGGTTCTGGCGGAACCGGCCCTGCTTGCCCTTCAGCATGTCGGACAGCGACTTCAGCGGACGCTTGTTGGCGCCGGTGATGACGCGGCCGCGGCGGCCGTTGTCGAACAGTGCATCGACGGCTTCCTGCAGCATGCGCTTTTCATTGCGCACGATGATGCCGGGCGCGCGCAGCTCGATCAGCCGCTTCAGGCGGTTGTTGCGGTTGATGACGCGGCGATAGAGGTCGTTCAGATCCGACGTGGCGAAACGGCCGCCGTCCAGCGGGACGAGCGGACGCAGATCCGGCGGGATCACCGGAACCACCTTCATGATCATCCATTCCGGACGGTTGCCGGATTCCATGAAGTTCTCGACGACCTTGAGCCGCTTCAGGTACTTCTTCTG
>NZ_JAMYVA010000090.1:0-10944 GCF_040323505.1 Mesorhizobium sp. M0040 | reverse complement strand
GGGTGATTTCAGTCCAGGCCATCGTGATCTCCATCGAATCTCGCAAATCCGACAGAATCACAACCTGCTGAAATCACTCAACTCTTTTTGGAACGGACACTAAGACTGACGGCGTTCCCTTATTCGTTGAGGAGCTGACCAAGGCGGTCCTTGAATCGGGGCAACTGCGCGAGCAAAGCCAGTGTTTTGTGCTGGCCGCGCCGTTGACGGCACTGGCGATTCCATCGACGCTGCAGGACTCCCTAATGGCGCGGTTGGATAGGCTCGGGTCGATCCGGGAAATCGCACAGATTGGCGCGGCGATCGGCCGGGAATTTTCGTACCGTCTGCTGGAAGCGATCTCGCCGATTACCGGAACCGCGCTTAAGGAGGCGTTACACAAACTGGTCGAGTCGGAGCTGGTATTCTCTCGCGCCGCCATAGGTGACACGATCTATGTTTTCAAACACGCGCTCGTGCAGGATGCAGCCCACAACTCGCTGCTTCGCTCCCGCAGACAGCGCATCCATGCGGACATCGCCCGGTCAATTGTCGAGCGCTTTGCTGATAGCAGCGAATCCGCGCCGGCGGTGATCGCCCATCACTACACTGAGGCGGGACTCTCGGAGCCGGCGGCGCACTATTGGCTGACTGCTGCGGAATTGGCCCTGTCGCGGTCAGCTCTTGCCGAGGCCACTCAGCACACCGGGGCCGGATTGACGGCAGCCCGGCAAATCGAAGACGAGCAGGTGCGTCGACCACTTGAACTGGCTCTATTGGTCGCCCGCGCCAACTCGCTGCTGCCGTTCCAGGAAACAGTTGCGGCGTTGACTAGTGCCAAATCACTGCTTGACGCAGGCGTCGGTTCCGACTTGCAACGCTTCTCGGTTCTGCATGGCCTTTGCGCGAGCAGCTATTTCGCGGGGAAGATGGAGGATGCGTTCGCCCTAGCGCGGCAGATTGTAGAGTTTGCGGACCGCCAGGTCGACCCGACATTCAAGTTGGTCGCCTATCGGCTTCTCGGGACGACCCAGGTCCTGACCGGACGTTCTCGCGAGGCTCTGGAAAGTCTGCAGTCGGCTGAAAGATATCGTGACCCCGACCGCCAGAAGGTGTTGAGCTCCTGGTTTGGCATCGACCCCGGCCTGAACGTCCTGTACTGGAAGACAATGGCGTTAGCTCTGCTGGGACAGTACGAGGGCGTCGCGAAATCCAGTGAACAGGTGCGGTCAGAGCTGTTAAATCATGGCAACGCTCACACCGTCGCGGCAGGCAACTTCTACACGATCGTGTGGCCACAATTTCTGTTCGGCAATCTCGACGCTTGCGAGAGCGATGCTGTTGCGCTCGTGACCTATTGCGGCGAACGGAAGGTCGAGCACCTGAAGCGAAACGGCGTTCTATGCCATGCATGTGTGCGAGCCCGGCGCGAGCCAACCGACGAGAACATAGCGACGATCCGTCAGGCGCTCGATTCCAATCGAACGCGCGACGCTCACCTATTCGAGTCAGTGTTCGTCGCGCAGCTTGCCGAATGCCTTCTGAAGGCCGGCAATACGGTGGCAGCAGAGGCTGCGGTGCGGGAAGGTTTCGCCTTCGTTGGCCGGTCGGGCGAGCAGTTCTGGCTGGCTGAACTTCATCGGCTCGATGGCCTGGTGGCACTGAAGCAACCACAGCCGGACCTCTCCCGGGTGGAAACCAGCCTCCTCGCCGCAATGGAGGTTGCGCGGCAGCAGGACGCCCGAATGTTGGAACTTCGAGCCGCGACAGATCTCGCGCGTTTCGCACACGAGGCCAGCCCTGGGCTCTATCCCTGCTCGATGCTGGAGCAACTCCTGGTTCCCTTTGCAGATGCAGAGTTCTCTCGGGACATACGCGACGCTCGCAATTTCCTGGCCTCGCAGGTTTCCGGTGACGTATTGGTAACCACAATGGCAACGAAGCCAGGCCTGCCTTAATGTCGGGAGCGGGATCGCCGCGTTGGGAGCACACCTCGCTGGCGACAAGGCGGGTCATGCTCTGGAGTTTTAGGTAATGCCAATCATCGACTTCTGGTTCTCAATAGGCAGCACCTACACATACCTGTCGGTCATGCGCATCGAGCAGGTCGAGAAGCAGACTGGCGTTCGTTTCGTCTGGAAACCCTTCAATGTGCGGGTGGTGATGATCGAGATGAACAACGTCCCCTTTGTGAACAAGCCGGCAAAGGCCGCCTATATGTGGAGGGACATCGAGCGGCGCTCGCAAATGCGCGGGCTCTCGCCGAAGCTCCCGGCGCCGTACCCTCTAGCGGAGCTGGAACGGGCGAACCGTGTAGCGATCGTGGGGGCAGCAGAAGGCTGGTGTCCCGCCTATGTCCGGGCAAGCTACAGGCGATGGATCGAAGAAGGACTTCCTGCCGGAAATGAGCCGAACATCAGCCAGAGTATCACGGAGGCCGGCGCCGATGTGGAGGATGTGCTGGCACGCGCGGACGCGGAAGAAGCCGTGGCGGGGCTTGTTGACGCGACGAACCAAGCCAAGAGCCTCGGCATTTTCGGCTCGCCGACTTTCGTCGTCGGCAAGGAGATTTTCTGGGGTGACGACCGGCTTGAGGACGCGATCTCTTGGAAGAATCGCCAGGGGAAATAACACCGGTCTATGCGGCGTGGATCATACTCTCACTGGAGCAAAATCTCTCAAACCTGTCGATGGGCGTTCGCGTTCGTCGTCGGGTTCTCTCGCTCCAGCGCAGCAGGCCGCAAACTCGATGCTAGGCGCTATGCGCCAAGCACTTGAATTCATTGAGATCGCCAACCTGTGTGCTCAATAGCGTAGCACAGAGGTATGGAGAAGAACGGCTTTCTAGAGAGCAATTCGGCTGATTTGGCGCACGGCCCAGCAAACAGCTTTCGGCGCCATCCTGGGCTTCAGAGCGCACTGTATTCCAACAGAGAATTGTTTGGAATTTGAGGGTGGGAGACCGCTACATCGCAAGACCCACTATTGAGGGGGCGTTCTTTTGCTATCGCCGGCATGCGGCCTGACAGCACCCGGGATCCAGCGTCACGAGCTCGAAAGTACGAGTCGGACGATGATGAGGAAGCCGCGTAAAGTCACCCGGGAAGGGGAAGACGTTCTCGTAGGCATATCCGTGGACGTGATACATTCTAGCCACCCGTCAGCACTTTTAAGTCTGCCGCCGACCAGGATCATTGACCGTAGCGGCGAACTGGGCTGCATCAACGGCTCGGCTCTTTCGATGTCGCCGACATCATCCGAGGCCGTGGCGGCAACGATGCGCTGAACGGCGCTGGCACGATGTTACATAAGTCTCGCAAGAACAACCGATTAAGGACCAGCGGAGTCACGAAGAAGCGATATCATGACCCAGCGCAGCTCGATCTACTCGACTGGGCAGCGAGCGCCCGATCGCCAAGATCATCAGCGCCATCCCCGGCACCGCGAAACGGATGTGGAGGGAACGCCACACGAACAACCCGCCGCACATCGTGCCGATGCGGGGGCGGGCATGAGCGTGGCGGCCTTACTGATGCAGCGTGAGCCGGTCCATGGGCGCGTTTGCTTCGGCCAACCTAGCCAGCGCTTGCTCGACGTTTTGAGCCGAGGTGTCAGTGCGCTTGATGTGCCGGATCATTTGCCGCGTCAGTCGCGCGAGCCTGGCGGCGCGATATACATCGCCGTATCTCGCAGTTTCAAGGTGGAGGGTCGCGAGCCTCATGGGCGACAATCCAATTGTCTAGCGGTAGAATTCGCGAATCCGCCTTTGGTTCCGCTGTCCGATCTTACGCTCGCAAAGAGCTGGCCGGAGGGCCGTGACGAATGAGAGGCCGGTCCTCACATATTGCTGCGCGGTCTGAGGCGCTAGCCGTGACGACATGGGGCAGCGGCGGATCGGAAGGCTTTCACGGCCCGGATGGTTCAACGTGTGCGAACTCCGTCAGCGCTGGTGGGATCGATCTTCGTCAACCGCGATCTGGCCTCCACCACGCGCCGTTGCGCAGCCCGTATCCTGCTGCACAGCGCGATATTGATGCCGACGCCGCAGTCTTCATCCAGCATTTCATTCGCACGTTTAAGGGAAAGCTGCGCTCCGTTGAGCCGCTGTCGGGCTCTAGCCAGTTCCATATCCAAAAATTCCATTATCCTGCATCCATTGCAGTCCCTTCGATTGGTAAACCGCTTGTGGCCGCCGTTGGTTCCGGCTGGCGCGAGCGTCCAACCCAAGCGTCGATATGGAATCTCCGGACTTGGTTCAGTCGGCGGAGCTGGCTGCAAACTTGCCCGAAACATTCGTTCAACCCTCATGAGGCCATACAACTCCTCCGCCACCCGCACGGCGGGCGCTTGGAGGAGCGACCGAACCGTAGTGATGTTCAAAATGCTGCGTCAACGACATGAGTGTCGTGGCCTTCTGCTTCCAGAACTCGGTGGACCCAGAAGCCATCAAGGCCGGCCCCTTGAATGATGACGAACGGATAGTCGCGGCCGGTTCGGCTACGAGCCTTTGCTTCAACTGAGCGAGGCGGCCAAGAAGCCCGGCAATATCCGCGCCGGGGATGGTATGGCGCGATAACTTCTCGCCAGCTCCCGGCGAATCGAGGTGACCAGCCAGGACTTCTTGCTCAACTCCACCGAAACAAAGATCTCGTCCAGCTCTTTGTGCGCTGCCTTGCTTTCAAAACCACTCGGCGTCGCTGCTGGCGTTCAAGCGTGGCGAACCGCGAGTCTGCTCCATGCTACGCGTGCCGAGCCCTTATGAGGAGGATCGCCGCCGCATCGTCCGGGAGCGCAAGGTGTTGATGGAAGAACGCATCCGGCACGGCAACCGGATCAAGGGTCTGCTCTTCTCGCAGGGGCATCACCGGCTACGATCCTTTGCGGCGTGATCGTCGCGATCGGCTGGAAACTCTTCACACCGGCGATGGACGGGATCTGCCCGCAAATATGAAGCGCCAGGTTCTGCGTGAGGTCGACCGAATGGAAATGCTGCTCGATCAGATCAAGGCAGTCGAGGCGGAACGGGACGCCATGCTCGCCGAAGAACGCCAATCGGCGCGTGAAGTGGTTATGCTGTCGAAAGTCGTCGGTATCGGACCAGAGTTTGCGGCCGTGCTGTGGGGAGACGGCTTGTTTCGGTGCTTCGACAATCGCCGGCAGCTGGCGGCCTATGCCGGCCTTGCGCCGACGCCATGGCAAAGCGGGTCGATCGACCGGGAACAGGGGATCGGAAAGTCCGGAAACCCACGCTTGCGATCGACGCTGCTGGAAATGGCGTGGCTCTGGTTGCGGCACCAGCCCGCCTCGGCGCTCAGCCGCTGGTTCAACGAGCGAGTTGCCCAGAATGGCGGATGCTTCAAGAGGTGATGATTACCGCGCTGCCCGCAAGCTGATCGTGGCTTTGTGGAAATACGTCCGCGCCGGCGTGGTGATCGAAGGAGCGTTTGTAAGACCATGACGATCTGACCGCATTCCAGTTCGGCCAGGGCCTGATCAGCCCCGCCGGAACCAGGTGGACGACCGCATTGCGGCATGGCTTTGAACGCCGTCATCGAGACTGGTCTCGTCCTCCTGAGCCCTTGCCGCCGCAGGCGGGATTATGGTGCGGCCGCTCGAGCGGCGACCGGATGTGAGGTTGATACGTGCAAACGCGCGGATCAGGAATGGGCTCAGACCTCAGGTTCATGTGGCGGTAGGGATCGCGCTGCTTGTGCCGAATGCGATTGAGCACCCTTGACAGGACGCCTCGCACCGAGCGGAGCGTCCTCCAGAAACGACCACTCAGCAGATCAGAGCCACAGCTTGACGAGTGGTCCCTCATGTGAGGCCGCAATGGGCGCGGCCCGAGAAACAGAAGGAACCACCACAATGGCGACGATCGGCACATTCTCCCGCACCGCGAACGGCTTCTCCGGCTCAGTCAAAACCCTCAACCTCAACGTCAAGACAGTGTCGTTCACCCCGGTCGACGGCGACAATGAAAAAGGTCCGGACTTCCGCATCTTCGCCGGCGCCATCGAGTTCGGGGCGGCATGGAAGAAGACCTCGCGCGAGGGCCGCGACTATCACTCAGTCAAGCTCGACGATCCCAGCTTCCCCGCTCCGATCTATGCGAGCCTGGTCGAAACCGACCCCGGGGGCGAGTTCTCGCTCATCTGGTCCCGCCGCGCCGCCGAGTGATCCGAGCTAACACGAAGCCCCGCGCAAGGCGGGGCTTCGCCATGTTCAGGTTCGCCACTGCACCTCTATCTGGTGCAGCACGCTATGCTTTGACGGGTGTTTTGCGCGCCTTCTTCACCGGCGATTTGATTGCCGTGGCAATTGCTGCCGCCGCTGGCGCGCGAGCAGCTCGTTTTGGTTTTTCCGCCGCAGCTGTCGCTGGCGCTGCCGCCTTGCGGCCCAATCCTATTGATTTTGCCAGGGCCGAGCGAGTCGCCGCGTAGTTCGGCGCAACCATAGGATAGTCGGAGGGCAGGTTCCATTTCTGGCGGTATTCGTCCGGACTCAGATTGTAGTGCGTTCCGATATGCCGCTTCAAGGATTTGAACTTTTTCCCGTCTTCCAGGCATATGATGAAATCAGGTGACACTGACTTCTTGATCGACACCGCCGGCTCCAGTTTGGCTGCGGTCGGAGCCACAGGTGTGCCGATCCCTTGCAAAGCGACATAGACATCCCCGATCAGCTTCGACAACTCGCCGACCGGCAACGGATTGTTCGAAACGTAGGCGGAAACGATGTCGGCGGTGATTGATACGAGATCAGCCTGGTCGCTTGGGTCTGGAGAAACGGTCATCGAATTTCCTCTTGTCCAAAGCGCGCTTTGAAAACGGATGGTCTGTCTATTCGCCAATCCAGGCAAATAATTCGTTACTCCGCCAACAAACCTCATTCCGTGTAAATATCAAGCAGGCAAGTGTCGCTGCGATCGTTCGGTCCGGCTGCAGACAAGTTGCCGATCGCGTCGGGGAAGCAGGAAGGCTTTCCCCCTCGCTTCTCCGCGCGCCAAGCGCACAGCCCAACGCAAGCCAGCGCCATGAATCATGGCTCCTGCGTCGCAGGATTGAGCCATGAACAATTGTCGTCGCGACACTCTGTGCCGCGGTCCTGGTCTCGCCCCGGCATGAATTGGCCCTCGCGTGTACCTCTTGTGGGACTCATTCAGGTGGGCTGCACCGCCTCGCGCCGATCGGCAGGATGGATGTTGCTGACATGGCAGCCGGCATGCGCCCGAACGGCTGCCGCCTACTGGCTCAACGAATATCTGATGAACGGCGTGCTGCTTTTGAAGCGCTTGCCACCCCGCAGCTGACAACTCGTTTGACACCACGGCGCCGCGAGCCCATCGAGCCCCTTGCGCATGTCGGTATGACCGAGCGCCAGATGCACCTTCACCCCCGTCGGAACGACGATCATGATGCGTTCTTCCCCGCCGCGAGATGCTGCTGGACTGCATCTGCATTGTGCCGACGGATGCAAAGACGCGCCGCCCGTCGTCCCGTTGGGCTGTCATCACGCCGTCCGGCGGTCGTACGAGATTGCGCAGGGCAGTCAGTACCGGCGGTTCGGTTTCCGTCCCATGGATGAGTGCAACCGTTGCCAATTGCGGCGCCTTGCGAGCGGTCACGCCGAACTCGACACGCCGGCCGAAGGCATGCTGGTGGCCATCCCATGGCGGCGGCAAACCTCCGCCACACTGACGCCGGGCTTCTCCGTCTCCTGCACGATCGCCTGCTTCTGTGCGTCGCTGAAGCGGCGCCGGTTCGACCGCCCGTCAACCGCGGTGTCAAGTGACATTGGCGCCGTACGCAATTAGCAGCGCTGCTGAATTGAGCCCGCGCACTCGGATGCAACAGAGATCGCCAGTCCACTTCGGCCTCGAATTCCTCGGGGACGAGCGCGCCATTTGCGCAGCGCATGGGGCGAAAGTCCGAGCGCCGCGGCATATTCGGCAAGCCCCAACCCGCCCCAGTTCATCGCCTCCACATGCTTGCCCCAGAACGCCTGCAGGGCAATCGGACCGGTGTCCGTACGCACGCTGTAGCGGTAGCGGCGCGGGCTCTTGCGTCGCTTCGGCGGCCCTTTCTTGCCCCGCTTCTCGGGGCTTTTCCTGTCGCAATTTCCGCAGATATTCCGCACGTTTGCGCCGATCTTCCGGGCTCACCAGATGGCGCACTCACAGCTCAAAAGTCTTCGTCGAAAGCTTGCGCCGGCGGCAATATTCCTCCGCCTCAAAACGGCCCGATACCAGGTCGCGTCATGCGTCGACCAGCACGGGTTGTTGGCCTTGTCCCAGGAACGTTGAGGCACCGCCGGAAATCTCTCAATAGCAAGGAACGTCACATGTTGCGAGATTGCACGACCCAAAAGATGTGCAGGATCCGGACGGTTACCGAGGGTGGTGGGGGACAGCGAGGGTGGTGGGGACAGCAAGATAAAGCGAGCTGGCGCTCGCCCTCGCTTTGCTCGTAAGTGTCTGTCTGCACATTGTTTTTTCCGGCACATGCGGACACCGGGAGGCACCACGCGAGGTGTGGCGGGTGCCGGTTGGTCCGCTATCCTGCTGATCTGAAAAGTAAAGGTGCGGTGCCCGGGCGATGTGCGCTCTGCCGTTTATACGCCACAGCAAGTCTTTGCGCGCCATAGTACGCGCCGCGCTCCAGCCATCTTGAAGCGCGAAATCCGACTCCCGATGCTGTCGTCATGGCAAATCGTGACAGCGACAGATTCCAGGTTCGCACCGGCCGGACGCGGCATGGCGGCGCGCCGGTCAATTCGCGCACGCTGCCCTTTGTGCGCCAGGTCGAGATTGCCATCCGCAAGCAGGGCGGCAATCCCAATCGCATCGGCGCAAGCAGGAGCGCCGGGAAGGGGAGTGGCCGCTTCAACGCCCGCGGCCGCGGCGGCAAAGTGGCGGCAGATTTGCCAAAGGCCAGCGGCGGCTGGCGGCAGGACTCCAATGGCATCCGCTTTCGCTCCCGCCGCGTCGTGGTGAAGGCGCGCGTCGTCAAGCTGCCGGGGCGAGGCAAGGGGACCGGACGCGGCCAAAAGTTCGTGACGACCAGCAAGGCCGTCGATGCGCATCTGCGCTATCTCCAGCGCGACGGCGTCACCAGGGATGGCGAGAAGGGCAGGGTGTACTCGGCCGTCGAGGACGAGGCCGACGGCAAGGCCTTCGTCGAGCGCGGGCGGGGCGACCGGCATCAGTTCCGCTTCATCGTCGCGCCGGAGGATGCCGCGGAGATGGAAGACCTGCGCTCCTTCACCCGCGATCTCATGCGGCAGGTGGAGACCGACCTCAACACGCGCCTCGACTGGATCGCCGTCGACCATCACAACACCGGCCATCCGCACACCCATGTGCTGCTGCGCGGCGTCACCGATGACGGCAAGATCCTGAACATCGCCGGCGACTACGTCGCCCATGGCATCCGCCACCGGGCAGGCGAGCTGGTCGAACGGGAACTCGGGCTGCAAAGCGAGATCGAGGTCGCCCGCAAGCTTGCCAACGAAGTGGGTGCCGAACGGCTGACCCGCCTCGACCGCATGCTGATCGCCGAACAGCAGGAGCACGATGTTGTCGACCTCCGTCCCCATGCCAGCGACAGCTACACCATTTCCAGCAATCGCTATCTGCTGATCGATCGGGCAAAGAAGCTGGAGCACTTCGGCCTGGCGAACGAGATGGAGCCCGCCGTTGGGTCGTTTCCGACAACGCCGAAAGCACGCTGCGGGGACTTGGCGAGCGCAACGACATCATCAAGACCATGCACCGGGCACTCGAGGAGCACGGCCTCGCCGATGAACGGGGCGCGGCGCAATATGTCATGCACCGCCAGACCATCACCGAGCCAGTCGTCGGCCGTGTGCTCGCCAAGGGTCTTGCCGGCGACGAGATGAGCGACAAGCTGTCGCTCGTCATCGATGGCGTCGACGGGCGCACCCACTATGTCGAGACCGCCGATGCGGCAAAGCTAAATGACGTTCAGCGCGGCCACATCGTGGCGCTCGATCCAATCCTGCCGAAGGAGGAGCCGCGTGCGGCCGACCGCAACATCAGCAGCGCAGCCGGCGATGATGGCATCTATCGCCCGAGCCAACACCTTGAGGCGATCCGCGAGGCATTTTTGGAGCGAGGCAAGGATCCGGACGCCTTTGTCCGTTTCCATGTCCGCCGTCTCGAAGCGCTGCGCCGGGCCGGCCATGTCGAACGCATCGACGAAGACCACTGGCGCGTACCAAAAGACCTGTCCGAGCGCGGCATTGCCTACGATGGCCAGAACCGCGCAAAAGACTTCTCCGTCCGCGTGCTTTCGACGCTCGATCTCGACGCGCAGATCGGCAGCGACGGCGCCACCTGGCTCGATCGGGAGCTTACGGCCAGAAACCCTGTGCCGATGGTCCGGTCAGGCTTCGCCCTTGACGTGGACAACGCGCTCGACAAACGGGCTGCCCAACTCGTCAGGCTGGGCCATGCCGAACGCGACGCGACGAGCCGCACCATCACCTTCTCGCGCGACCTTGTAGCCACGCTGGAGCGCCAGGAGGTTACGCGGGTCGGCAAGGAAATGGCCGCTGCGCGCGGCCTTACCTTCGCGCCCGTTCAGCCCGGCAATCATGTCGGCGGCACGCTCCTCGGCTCGGTCCGTCTTGCCAGCGGGCGCTTCGCCATGCTGGACGATGGTTTCGGGTTTCGGCTCGTGCCCTGGCAGCCGATGCTCGACAAGCGCATCGGCCAGCACATTACCGGCTTCGTGCAAAACAGCGGCGGCATCGACTGGAGCTTCGGCAGAAAACGCGGCCTGGGGCTGTGAGCGCGCTCATCGGCGGGGCACTCTTGGCTCTTAACAATTCCCGGCAACGCTTAGAGTCCGTTTTGAAATTCACGGGTGAGCGTTTCGGCGGATGAGATTGCCGCCCATTGCGACAAGGATCATGGCTTGCGAGACGTCGATGCGCTGCTCG
>NZ_JAMYVA010000089.1:0-12072 GCF_040323505.1 Mesorhizobium sp. M0040 | reverse complement strand
GGCTCATGCTGTGCTGCTAACTTCGCTCGTAAGGGCGACCTTAAGAGCGCAGCCTCGCTACCGTGCCGTCCTCTCGCAAGGCGGCCTTCGCCGGAGGGTATCTGTTGTAGGGACATGCTTAACGACCAATTTGAGGCGCAGAGCCGGCATTGGTTCGGGGCAGATCAGCTCGTCTATTGTGCCCTATGTTTCGGCTTGCCGCCGGCAAATTGCTTCAATGCATTTGCCCGCCTAGAAAGGTGCCCCCCTCGGACTCACTGGTCGCTGTCACTTATTCGGACCCTGAAATTGGCTGCCGCCGCGATTTCTCTGACTTGTCGACGACAGGGAGCCCTTCCTTTCTGGCCTTGGCAAACGCTCGATCGCTCTCCAGGAACTCCGCCAGCATGAACGGGATCAGTTCCGCTACCGATTCGGACTCGCCATAGGTCTGACGATAAAGCGCCGCATAGTCCTTCAGTGCTTGGTTCAGGTCTGCATTTACGCTTATGGTGATCTTCGAAGGTGTCCGATCCGGAAGTTTGCCGAGTTTCAGATTGGTCATGATGACTCCAGTCAATTCGGGTACGGCCGTAGCACAAGATCCTTGTGCACGATGACGCGCAGTGGCCAACCAGGGCGGACGGTGATCGTGGGCTGAATATTGAGGTTCTTCTCGGTGATGCGCTGGCCAGCTCGACTGACGTTCTGCTGAGCGGATTCGCGGATTGCTTTGACCAGGTCGCTTTCGTCTTCCCCGAGGCTCAGCTCGGTGCCGACCCCTACCAACGTGGCCAGCGCAACGCCTTTGATCAGCTGCCAGGTGTGGAAATCCACCTTGTCCTCAAGCCCGGCATAGCCGGCGGTGTCCGTCGCCGGCAGATTGTCGATTTCGATTGAAGAGCCGTCGGGCAGCAGTATCCGTTGCCAGACCAGCAGCGCGCGCCTTTGTCCAAAGGCAACAACGCTGTCATAGGTGCCAATCAGGCGAGAGCCTTGCGGAATGAGCAAGGTGCTGCCGGTGACTGTGTCGTGCACATTCTCGGTGACCTGTGCAACGACGAGGCCGGGCAAGTCGGAATTGATGCCAGTGATAAGGCTCGCTGCGATGACGCTGCCGGCCATCAGCTGATACGGCGAAGCCGGCGTCTGCAGTGCATGCAGATTGTAGATTCCACTTGTGTTCCGCTGGCTGACAAAATCGAGCTTGCGCTGTTGATTGTTTTGGTCGCCCTCGGCCGGTGCAACGGAAGCTGAATCGCGTGCGGCATCGGATTGAGGAGCCGTTCCATCAAAGGGTGGACGCCCGCCCTGCCCGTTGCCGGCGGCATCCGCTTGCCGGGGTCGATTTTCGATCCGGAAGAAGACTTGCGATTCGCGCGCTTCGATCGCCTGCTGTGCAAGGCGCTGCTCCTCCGCCGAAACCTCCTGGCCCGGCGCGATGCCCAGCTGGCGTTGGTGCTCAAGGATGGGGCGGCCGAGGTCGCCGGGCAGCGGTGGTCCAAGCACTGGAGGCTTGGGCTTGATCCCGGAATAGTCCTTAGGCAGCCTTTCAATTGCCTCCGCCGTTGGCTTCCGCTCAGTGTTGTAAAGCTCTTCAGCCTGCTCTTTGATGCGCAGCGCCGGTCCCTGCAACGCCATCATGGTGACGCCTAGAACGGTGCCGGAACCAACAGCTGCAATGGCGACAATAATGCCGCGCTTGAAGCGCACAGCGCGGCGAGGCGAGGCCCGCAGCTGCAGCTGTTCAGGATCGAGTTTCGGTGGAGCATTGGAGCGGGAAGTATCCGTCATGGGCCGTCCCTCACCTGCTGGAACGCGAAAAGAGCAATATCCGCCGCGGCGCTTGCCTGCCGTCGGTCCTCGTGATGCGCACCACCTGCTGCTGCTTGGCGCCGAGGCGCAGTTCGGCCGCGGCGAAGAGGCGATCGACAATGTAATAGTTGCCCCGCATGCGGTAGTTGACGAGCTGGTTGTCCCCGTCAGCACCGACGATGAAGAGCGGCGGGGCCTCGCCCTGATCGATGCGGCGCGGAAACTCGATGTAGACCTTGCTGCCATCATCGAACGCGCGCGTGGGCCTCCAGGGCGGCATGTCCCCGGTAATCGAATAGCGGAAGCGAATATTTTCGAGAGCCACATTCGACGCCACTGGCATAGCAGCCTCGGCCTGCGCATTGCGCCGGCGTAGCGCGATGATCTGGTCCTCGCTGTAGGTCCAGGAGATGGCCGCCATGGCGGTCTTATCCGTGCTTTGAAGCTGCAGGTGATAGCTTCGCCGGTCCGTTGTGATCACCAGATTGGTGGCAAGTCCTGGCGCGAAGGGCTTCACCAGCACATGGGTGCGCTGGTCATCGCCGGAGCCACTGACGGTGTCGCCAATTACCCAGCGCACTGTATCGCCGGCCGACACGGATTGGAGTTTCTCGCCTGACTGCAGAGCGATATCGCTGACGCGCTCCGGTGCGGCATAGAGCTGGTAGAGCGCGCCTTCGGCAAAGGGGTAAACCTGCACCGCATTCACATAGCCATATTTAGTGGGTTGCTGCGTCGCCGCCTTGTTGGCATCGGCGACACGTTCTTCAGGCGAGCGCCTGTCTTCAGCAGCCTTGCCCGGCTCGGGCTGCAACTGGCCGGGCAGCGGCAGCGGTTTCGGCACTTCCACGACCTTGACGGGCTTCTCCGGCGCCTTCTCGATTGCCGCCGGTTGGAACTTGGCAGCATCATAGGAAATCTGAGGTGGCGGCACCGGCTTCGAGGCACAGGCGGAGATGACCGCAGCCGACGTCGACAGGACCAGCGCAGTGCGGAGCGACGAGAGTCTATTTATCATTGGCGGGCTCCTTTGGGGGAACGGAAGTCTGCGCGGCACTGTCGAGCTCGCGCGACCAGTCGATGGCATTGATGAAGACGCCGAGCGGGTTTTTGCGCAGCTGATCGGTATTGTTCGGCGGCCGGATCACAATGGTGAGGATCCCGGTCCAACGCGTTGTGCTGGCGAGGCTGCCGCGCTCAAAGACCTGCTCGGTCCATTTGACTTGAAAGGAGCTGTCGGACGCTCGAACCACGCTCGTCACCTGCACCGAGACGCTGCGCGTGCCGATCTTGCCGAACGGGTCGTTGGCCTTAGCGTACTCGTTGAGAAAGAGGGCTCCGCGGTCGGTGGCAAAGTCGTAGGCAGAGAGCCAATTCTGCCGCACCAGCACCGCATCGGTGGAAACAGAGCGGACATTCTGGATGAAGCGGCCGAGATGCCAGGCGATCTGGGCATCGGTGGGCTCGTAGTCCCGGATTGCTGGAGCGACGGCGCGCGCCTCGCCGAAACGATCAACCTCGACGACATAGGGCACGACGCGGCCCTGCATCGACTGCCACAAGAGTCCACCAGAGAGCCCGGTGGTCAGAGCGAGGCAGCCAAAGGCCATCAGGCGCCAGTTCCTTGCCTGCACGCGCGCAGTGCCGATGCGCTCGTCCCAAAGTTGGGCGGCCTTCTGGTATGGTGTGACGGGGTGGGGCGTCTTCCCGTAACGCTGAACAGGTCGCTTGAAGAGCATCTAGTCTTCCTTATCGTTGAGAGAGGGGTTGGCGCCGCTTCCACCCCGATCGCCATCGCGGACGGCCTGCGTGGCGGCGTGGCGATGGGCGCGCGCGGTCTGTTCGGAACGCAAGCGCCTCGCCCACGCCGGCGCGGCATCGGCACCTGACGCGGCAGGGTTTCCGGTCATTGATGCGGTCGGCGTGCCGCCCGTCGCGGTCCAGGCGGCATCGCGGCCGGCATCGGCGCTGCGCCGGAATGGTTCTGTTGCAGATTGCATTCCCCGAATCGCGGCGCCGCCAGCTGCGCCGGCAACGCCCTGCAGTCCAGCAGCTACGCCGGAGAGGCCGGACTCGGGCGATGTTGCACGCCTCATCTGCCAAGCTGTGGAAGCAGCCGATCCCATGGCCGTGCCGGCTCGAACGGCGGCGAGACCGCCGCCGGTTGCCATGCGCGCGCCGGCAAGCGCCGCACCTCCGGCAACGAGCGTTGATCCGGCGGCCGCCGCGGTGGTTCCGAGTGCGGCTCCCGCGCCAAGCTGCGGCGCGCCGGAAACAAGACCCGAGGCAATTCCCGGTCCGAAAATGCCGAGCCCAAGCAGCGCCAACGCGCCCAGTACCTGTGACATGGCCGCGGCCAAGTCCGGCTCCTTGCCTTGCAGGGCGGAAGCGAACTCGCCGAAGAGCGTGGAGCCGATGCCGACGATGACGGCAAGCACCATCACCTTAATGCCCGACGAGATCACATTGCCGAGCACGCGCTCGGCCAGAAACGCCGAGCGGTTCCAGAGCGCGAAGGGCACCAGAACAAAGCCGGCCAATGTGGTGAGTTTGAACTCCAGGATGGTGATGAAAAGCTGGATGGAAAGGATGAAGAAGGCGATGAGGACCAGGAACCAGGCGAGAAGCAGCACGAAGATGGTCAGCGCGTTGCCAAAAATCTCGGGGAAGCCGACTAGCTGGCTCGCTTGATTGAGCAGCGGCCAGGCGCCCTCGAAGCCGGCCGCGGCAATGCGGCCTGGCCGCAGGAGACTGTCGGCGGACAGATTGCCGGCCGATGCGTTGATGCCGAGGCCGGCAAAGGAATGGTAGATGATGTCGGCGAGGTTCTTAAAATTGTTCAGGATGAAGGCGAAGGCGCCGACATAGAGCACTTTTCGGACAAGCCGGCCAAGAACATTGGGCTCGCCGCCGAACGCCCAGACCAGGCCTGCCAGCGTGATGTCGATGCCGATCAGGATGGTGGTGAGAAAGGCGACGTCGCCCGAAAGCAGACCGAACCCGCTATCAATATAGCGGGTAAAAGTCTCCATGAAGCGATCAATGACGCCGAGGTCATTCATGTCGCCGCCTTCCTCGTTGTCTTGAAGAACTGCTGATCAGTTGCCGGGATAGGCCGTACCGGTGCCCAGGAAACGCTTCGTCGTCTCGCGGGCGGCTTCCTCGGACTGCGCCTTGCGGGCAGCATCTTCGGCTTCAGCCCGGAACTGGGTCGCGAGCAGCGTCTGAATCTGGATCTGCTGCTTGGTCGAAAGCGCGATCAGCTGATTGGTGGCCTGGCTTGCCTCAAGGGCACCTGCCGCGCCCTGACTGCGGTTGACGAGATCGGTAAGCAGGTCGCCGTCGGCCCGCACGTTCTCCACGATCTGCGACTGCGCGCTCATGGTTTGGCGGAACGCCTGCATGGCGTTTTGCCAGCGCTCGCGCGCGGCGCTCGCCACATCGCTGACCTTGATTGTGGCGTCGTAGCTTTCCGGATATTGCACACGCCACTGGTTCTGAAGCTTGTCGAGATCGAAGCTCAGGCCGCTGGCCTGGGTCATCAGGCCGTCGATCCGTTGGAGCGAACCTGTGAGCTGGCCGACGGAAGAAAAATCCAGGCGCTGAAGGTTGCGCGCCATGTTCTGCAGCATGGTCGCCTGGTTCTGAAGCGACTGGATCTGGTTGTTTATCTGCTCCAGGGAACGTGCCGCTGTCAGCACGTTCTGCGCATAATTCGACGGATCGAACACGATCAGGGCGTGGGCCGGCTGGACGTAGTCGGCCATCGGTTTTGCGATCAGGGAAACGGTGATCAGGCTGGTGAGAAGGCGGCGCCGCATCATGACGATTGCTCCTTGTCTGGTTGAGGGAATTGCTGGAGAAGCTCGGCAGCCCAATCGAGGCCGCGCGCACTCAGGAACCGGGAGGCAAAGCTGTCCTGCCCGTGCTCTGACAGGACGCTGTCGATCAAAGCTTGCGTGGCCGGATCAGAGGCGCCGCAGAGCGCAAGAGCGATCGGGCCGAGCCCGAGCTCGAAGAGGCGGTTGCCGCGGCGCGACTGCAGATAATACTGGCGCTTCGGTATGGCACGGGCGACCAATTCGATTTGCCGCTCGTTCAGGCCGAAGCACTCATAGGCTGCCCGCACCTGCGGTTCCACGGCACGGTCATTGGGAAGAAAAATGCGCTGTGGGCAGCTCTCGATGATTGCCGGCGCGATCGACGAGGCAGCGATGTCTGCAAGTGACTGCGTGGCGAAAATGACGGAGACGTTCTTCTTTCGCAGCACCTTCAGCCATTCGCGGATGCGGGCGGCAAAGAGCGGGTTGTCGAGATAGACCCAGGCCTCGTCGAGCATGAGCAGTGTTGGCCGGCCGTCGAACCGCTCCTCGAGGCGATGGAAGAGATAGGTGAGCACCGGCAGCACGGCGCCTTCCTGGTGCATCAGCTCTTCGGTCTCGAAACACTGCACATCCGACAAAGCCAGCCGATCTTCATCGGCATCGAGCAGACGCCCGAACGGGCCATCGAGCGTGTACGGCATCAACGCGGATTTCAGCGCATTGGACTGAAGCAGGACCGACAGTCCAGTGAGCGTGCGTTCCTGCGCCGGCGCGGTGGCAAGGCTGGTCAGGGCCGACCAGATCGCCTCCTTCACCTCAGGCGTTACGGTGACATTCTCATGGGCGATGAGGCCGGCGATCCATTCCGCCGCCCAGCTGCGAGTAGTCTGGTCGCCGATATTGCTCAGTGGCTGGAAGGCAAGCGCACCATCCGCGCCCAGCGCGTGGTGTTCTCCGCCCATGGCCAGTGTTGCCGCACGAGCCGAATTGCCCTTGTCGAAGACATAGACCTGCGCCCCGGCATAGCGTCGAAACTGCAGAGCGACTAGCGCGAGCAGAACCGACTTGCCGGCACCGGTCGGACCAACGATCAGCATGTGACCGACATCGTCGACATGGGTGGAAAGCCGAAACGGTGTCGACCCGCTGGTCTCTGCGAAGAGAAGCGGCGGGGATTCGGTCCCAGTCACGTTGGCGAGATGCTCGTTATCCACCGGACCGGCCCACGCCGACGACAGCGGCATGACGTGGGCAAGGTTCAGCGTGTGAATGAGCGGCTGGCGAACGTTAGCGTAGACATGACCGGGCAACGAGCCGAGCCACGCCTCGACCGCATTGATGCTTTCACGGATCGTGGTGAAGCCGAGCCCATTGACTATGCGCTCAACCGCTCGGAGCTTTTCCGCGGCGGCTTGCCGGTCCTGGTCCCATACCGTCACCGTTGTGGTGAGATAGCCGAAGCCGACGTGATCGCCGCCCAATGCCTGAAGGGCGGCATCCGCATCGAGCGCCTTGTTGTCGGCGTCACTATCGACGAGAGGGACGGGTTCGTTGGTCACGACCTCGCGCAGGATGGCTGCGATCGATTTGCGCTTGGCAAACCACTGACGGCGCAACCGGGTCAGTGTCTTTGTGGCTTCCGTCTTGTCGAGCGGGATGAAGCGCGTCATCCAGCGGTAGGCGAAATCCTGATGGTTGAGCGCGTCGAGGATCCCTGGCCGGGTGACGTTCGGGAAACCAAGGATGGTGAGGGTGCACAGATGCTGCTCACCCAGCATCGGCTCCAGGCCGCCGGTAAGCGGCGCGTCAACCAGAACACCGTCGAGATACATTGGCGTTTCCGGCATGGCGACCGGATGGCGGTAGGTCGAGATTGTGCCGTGCAGATAGGTTAGCGTCTCGGCATCATCGAGGGCGCGCACTTCCGGCATGAAGCCGGACAGCAAATCCAGGACGCGGTCGGTCTCGTCGCGAAACCACGCCAGCTCCTGGCGCCAGTCTCTAGCCCCTCCCGAGTGATGCGAGTCGACCAGTGCGCTTTCCGCCCGCGCCTGGCCATCTGGCGCCGGCATGAAGACCAAGGTCAGATGATAGCGACTCTCGAAGTGCGCGACCTTGCCCTCGAAGGCCGCGCGCCGTTCCTCATCGACCAGCCATGAGGCAGCATCGGGAAAAGCCGAGCTCGGATAGCCCAGCGCTTCAACGCGCTCGGCCTCGAAAAACAACCCCCATCCGGAGCCCAACCTTCGTAGCGCATTGTTGGCTCGTGCGCAGATGCCGACCAATTCGGCTTCGGTCGCGCTTTCAAGGTCGGGGCCACGGAACCGGAAGGTTCGCTGGAAGCTACCGTCTTTATTGAGCACGATGCCGGGCGCGACCAAAGCGGCCCAGGGCAGATGATCGGCCAGCCGATCGGCTTTGCCGCGATACTCCGAAAGGTTCAGCATGCAAGCCACCCCTTCAGGCGAAGATGACGGACAAGCACGCTGGCGAAGTCCGGATCGCGGCGAGCGGCAAAGACCGCGAGCGTGTGGCCGGCGATCCAGAGCGCCAGTCCGGCGATCCACTGCTGCAGGCCAAGGCCTATTGCCGCGGCCACCGTGCCGTTGAGGATCGCCACCGCTCGCGGCGCGCCGCCCAGCAGGATCGGCTCAGTCAATGCCCTGTGAACGGGGACTTCGAAACCCTCGATATGCTGCTCTCCGGTGGCCATCAGACGAGTGCCCCGCCGCCGAAGGAGAAGAAGGAGAGAAAGAAGCTCGATGCCGCGAAGGCGATCGACAGGCCGAAGACAATCTGGATCAGCCGGCGAAAACCGCCTGCCGTGTCGCCGAAAGCAAGGGTCAGGCCGGTGGTGATGATGATGATCACCGCGACGATCTTGGCGACCGGTCCCTGGACCGACTCAAGGATCTGCTGCAGCGGCTGTTCCCAAGGCATGCCGGAGCCCGCTGCGTGGGCCGGGACGGTGAGAAGAAACGCGAGCGCGGTGGACGAAAGGAAGCGAAGCTTCTTGAGCATGAGGTGACCTTTCAAAACTGCTGGAGTTGCGGAAGCGTGAGCGGGGTGACGGCGTAATCACCGCTGCTGTCGAGACCGGTGACCTCAGCGATCGCGTCAATGCGGCGCGAGGATCCGCGCCCAGCGATGAAGACGATCAGATCTACCGCATCAGCGATGAGGCGGCGGGGAACGGTGACGACGGCTTCCTGGGCGAGCTGCTCGATACGGTAGAGAGCGGAGCGCGCCGAATTGGCGTGAACCGTCGCGATGCCGCCGGGATGCCCGGTGTTCCATGCCTTCAGCATGTCCAGGGCTTCCGCGCCCCTGACTTCGCCCACGATGATGCGGTCGGGTCTGAGCCGCAGGGTCGAGCGCACGAGATCGGCGAGCGTGATCGACCCCCGCCTCGTCCTCAAGGCAACGCAATCCTTCGCCGCGCATTGCAGTTCGCGCGTGTCCTCGATCAGGATCACCCGCTCGTCGCAATCGGCGGCTTGTGCCAGCAGCGCATTGGCAAGTGTTGTCTTGCCCGACGACGTGCCGCCGGCGACCAGGATGTTGTGCCGCTCGCGGACCGCCTTCTTCAGCGCATCGGCCTGCAGCGGCAGCATGACCCCGTCGGCGACATAGTCGGCCAACGTGTAGAGTTTCGCCGCAGCCTTTCGGATGGCGAAGCATGGCCCCAGCACGACAGGCGGCAGCAGACCCTCGAAGCGCTCGCCCGATGGCAATTCGGCGCTGACAATCGGATTGTCCGCATGCGCCTCGGCGCGCACGTGGGAGGCGACCAGGCGGATGATGCGTTCGGCCTCAGAAGGATGCATGTGCACGCCGGTGTCGACCCGGCCTTCACCCAACCGGTCGAGCCGCAGCGCACCGTCGGGATTGACCATCACCTCAATGACGGTCGGATCGGCAAGGGCTTCGGTGATCGCCGGACCCATGGCGGTGCGCAGCATGGCGCGGCGGCGATGGTCGGCTTCCGGATGAGAACTCATCCTTCCCCTCCCCTGCGATCGTCGGTGCCAAGTGACCGTTTCCCGGAAGCGATTTGGCGGCCGACCTGTTCGACGAATTTCTCGAAGCGCTCCTGGGCAATCGCTTGCGTGGCCTTGTCCGGCACCGGCGTGTGAGCATGAAGCGTGATCGAAAAGCGGATGAAGAGCGCCAAGCTCTCCAGGATCATCTCGACATCGCGCCTGACATGTCCGAGGTCACGGGAAAGACGGTCGAGCCTCTTGCCGTAGCGGTGGTCGAGTTCATTCTCCCCACGCCGCTCGATAAAGGCCTCGACCGCGTGCGCCACAATGGCCGATTTGGTGGTCGATGGATTGCGGCTGAGGTTCTCCAGCTTCTCGCTCAACTCGGGTCCAAGCAAAAACTGGTGACGAATGCGGTGGGGCTTCATGCTGCTTGTTCCCTCTGACCGGCGCTGATGCACCGGCGACGGGAACGAGCATCGTCGAGATCCTCGAAATCGCTTACGGCCGTTATCTACGCTGAGATGCGCCCGCGTATGGCGCGCCGTTCAGAAGCCGGGCACGATGTCCTTGTCGTCGCCCATTCCCTCGTTGAGGCCGTACGCACGTGCTGCGGTGGAAATCCGATCCATGACGCGCTTGTCGGCGAGCGTCTCGCAGTCATCGTCTGCGGGCGTGAACAGATCGCCATGATCAGGCTCCTGGGCGACGAGGGTCCGTTCTTCGGGCAGGCCCGGATGGCGCTGCTGCTGGACACCTCCGTCTTCGATTGCCGCGCCGGCACTGTCGTCGTCGCCAGCAAGACGCCGATCCAGGCCGCGCACCTGTCCGCTCCAATCGTCCGGGCGCGACGTGGGCCGATCCGCGTAGGCACCGTCGCGCAGCACCGGCGAAGGCAGCACTCGCTCGGTGAAATTCGGATCCTGGTAATAACGCAACTTCTTGGCGCGAATCGGCGGCAATCCCGAAACCAGGATTAGTTCGTCGGCCTGCGGCAACTGCATCACCTCACCCGGCGTCAGCAGGGGGCGAGCGGTCTCTTGGCGGCTTACCATGACGTGGGACAACCAGGGCGCCAACCGATGGCCGGCATAGTTGCGCATCGATCTGAGTTCCGTCGCGGTACCGAGCGCGTCCGAGATGCGTTTGGCCGTGCGCTCGTCATTTGAGGAAAAGGCAATCCGCACATGGCAATTGTCGAGAATGGCGTTGTTCTCGCCATAGGCCTTGGAGATTTGGTTCAACGATTGCGCTATCAGATAAGCGCGGATGCCGTAGCCTGCCATGAAGGCGAGCGCAGTCTCGAAGAAGTCGAGCCGACCGAGCGCCGGAAATTCATCCAGCATCATCAGGAGCTGATGCTTGCGGCTCTTCTTTGGATCGCCCTCCAGGCGCTCGGTCAGCCGCCGGCCGATTTGATTGAGCACCAATCGCACCAGGGGCTTAGTGCGCGAGATATCCGACGGCGGCACGACCAGATACAGCGACATCGGTCGCTCGGCATCCACAAGGTCGGCAATGCGCCAGTCGCAGGCCGATGTTGCCGCGGCCACCGTTGGATCACGATAGAGCCCGAGAAACGACATGGCGGTCGAGAGAACGCCTGAGCGCTCGTTCTCTGACTTGTTCAGCACCTCACGAGCCGCCGAGGCCACGACCGGATGGACCTGGGGCTTGTCCACCGTGCCGAGGTGGTTTGTGGTCATCATCCGCTGCAGTGTCGCAGCGAATGAGCGTTGCGGGTCCGACAGGAAGGTGGCGACACGGGCGAGTGTCTTTTCCTCTTCGGCGTAGAGCACGTGCAAGATGGCGCCAACTAGGAGTGAATGACTGGTCTTCTCCCAATGGTTCCGCCGCTCCAGCGCGCCTTCCGGATCGACGAGAATGTCGGCGATATTCTGAACGTCGCGGACCTCATCTGGACCTTTGCGCACTTCCAGCAGCGGGTTGTACCGCGCCGATCTCGGATCGGTCGGATTGAACAAGAGACAGTGCGAGAACTTCGACCTCCAGCCAGAGGTCAGCTGCCAGTTCTCGCCTTTGATGTCGTGAATGACGGCCGAGCCGGTCCAGGAAAGAAGGGTTGGAACAACGAGTCCGACGCCCTTGCCCGAACGTGTCGGCGCAAAGGCCATGACGTGTTCTGGTCCGTCATGGCGCAGATAGCGATAATTCAGTCCGCCAAGGAAAACGCCGGCCGGCTGAAACAGCCCCGCCTTCTCGATTTCCAGCTTCATGGCCCATCGTGAGGACCCATAGGTGGTGACCAACCCCCGCTGCCGTGCGCGCCAGAGGGACCCAGCTATCGCGGCGGCACAGCCCAGGAACCCGCTGGCTCCGGCAAGTATGCCAGCCTTGTCGAAGACTTTGTTGCAACCAAGTTCGAATGTCGCGATGTCAGCAAAGTAGAAATGTCGCATAACGGTGCCGCCGGCTGCGACGTGAGCGCCCGACCGGGCGTCAGCTGGTCG
>NZ_JAMYVA010000088.1:0-12616 GCF_040323505.1 Mesorhizobium sp. M0040 | reverse complement strand
TCAACTCGCCTCTGCTCAGTCTAACGTCTCGATTGGTCATGGCACTTCCCCTTCCACGGGAATCGGTGATCGCAACGTCACCACCGTGCCATGGCCGCTCGCCCCTCAGAGCAAGCGCCGTTCTCTCTCCAAAACTTTTTGCAGAACCTTCAGCACACTATCCCAAATCAGAGACTTATGGCGATCGGGATTTTTCGTTTCCTGCAATTTCGTGCCGCGACACGCCACACTGTTAGCCGCTATCCAATTTGAACGACGGCAGGCGGCTGGTCCGCATCCGCTGCGGCTACTGCAAGAGCTCTACAATTATTTCCCCGATGATCTGATCCAGATTTTTGGCGATGTGGACATCGACTCGCTGGCTTACCGAATGAAAATGCGAAGACGGCAAGGATCACGGCAGGCTGGAAGTGGAGCCATTTTCCGCGACCAAGCGCGAGGCTGTCGGCCTTCGTATCCGCCGGCTGGGAATCAATCGTATTCCGGTATGGAGTGACGGATCGTAGGCAGGCTCTTGTGGCAAGACGGGGCCGCCCCGCTCGTATTCAAGCTCCTTCTGGCATCTTGTAAGGCTTGATGTATCCTCGACGTTCTAAATCGGCGCGGTCCTCGATTTTGGCCCCGTAAAGCTGTTGTCGAAGGTCCGATGCCTGATCCGGCCATAGTTGTTCTGCAATTTGCATCTTGTGGAGCACCGAATAATCTCGGTATGGAGAAGGAAACCTGGTTAGCAATAGAAACATTGCGCCAAAAATACCGCAAATAAAGACATAGACAACGATTATCTTACTGTAAACTCCAAGAGATGACGCGATCCATATTTCCTTCATCAGAAGCATATTTATTGCGTACACGCATGCTATTACTACAATCAACAACATCAAATAAAAATATACGAAATATTTGGAAGCAGCCGAATGAAAACCTGTAAAAACCAGATGTGGTATATTCGATGGAAAGTATTTCCCGATGGCAGTCTCTGGAATCAAAGCTGACTGCATAACATTGAGTATACCCCGAGGAAAAATCCGCTTGAGAAGGTGGGCTATAGCCCCGTCGACGATTGCTATGTTGGCCTGGAGGGTGGCCGCGTATATTCCGAGCGTGCTTGATATAGCGAGAAGAGATTCCGCAACACCTGGAGAGCTTTTAATAGAAATTCCATAGACGCTAACATCGGTTCCTAGGTGAAAGTAGTTCGCAACCAAAAAGGTAAAAAGTGATATATTTAAAATGGTGAATTTCCCACTTGACGACTTAAGATGATCCCTTCTGGCAACAAGCAAATCCAGCAACGATCGATCCAGCTTGCCGACATCATCATCGTCTACAAGTTCGAGGTCGTGGTCAATGATCTGGGCAGGACTCAGCCAGCGTCGCGGGAACATCGCATTGTAGCGCTTGCGTTCCCGAAGCCAAAAACCGAGGCGAGCAAAAGGAAAGCTGCACCAGAACCGAATTCGGTTCCAGGTTCGCGTCAGGACGGCTCGCCCTTTCGCTGCGCTGCTCGATAGGTTCACGGTGTCCCCCCGGGCCTTCTGGTCAGGATGCAGCGCCGGCGTCACCCCCGCAAGGGCGGCCTCGCGATTCCCACGGTTTATATCAATTCCTGCTTCGGCAGTGAATTACGGTGACAGTGCACTTTTTGCCATGCCGCCGCCGCAGCAGCATGGTGCACCTTGCCCGCGTTCCCGGTCTGCCGCACCCCCAGCGCCGTACGGGCGAGCCAAAGTGTTTTCACGTCCGAAGAATATATGTTCCGCAAGAACTGCTCATCGAGTATTGCCGCGTCGCCGATGTCGCGGTTTTTCGATGCACCCGGGGGCCGAGAGTATCGCCGGGCAAATCGGCAAAGCCGAGAAACCCGGAAACGAGCCAGGCGGCGAAAAGAAAATAGTGCACCGGAATTACGGTGACGGTGCACTTTTTACCATGTTCGCCCCGCCGCATCGTGTAACCTTGCCCGCGTTCCCGGTCTGCCGCAGCACCGTACAGGCGAGCCAAAGTGTTTTCACGTCCGAAGACTATGCGTTCCACAAGGACCGCTCATCGAATATTGCCGCGTCGCCGATGTTGCGGTTATCGATGCTGGGGGATGCGGCAGACCGGGAACGCGGGCAAGGTGCACCATGCGGCGGGAGCGACATGGTAAAAAGTGCACTGTCACCGTAATTCCGCATGACAACCACCGCAAAATGCGGGTCTGGATGATGACCTCTGGCAGCCAAACCCCGTCCGCGTTAGAATGGGACAGGGGGACATTCACCAACCCAGCAAGGGAGGTCCGCCATGAAAGTCAAAGACGCAATGCATAAGGGTGTCGACTGGGTCAGCCCCGAAACCGCTGTCACCGAACTGGCGAAAATGATGCGAGCCCAGGATATCGGGTCGATTCCCATTGGAGAGAACGACCGACTGATCGGAATGGTGACCGACCGCGATATTGTCTGCAACGGACTGGCAGAAGATGGTTTCGACGGCCGCATCGCAACGGCGCGCGATGTTATGACGGCCGGCATTCACTGCTGCCGCGAAGACGACGATCTGGCCAAGGCCGTACGGCACATGGAAGAACTGAAAATCCGCAGGTTGCCGGTGATCAACAAGAATATGCGGATGGTCGGCATCCTTAGCGTCGGCGACGTCAGTCAGTCGGCACCGAGGGAACTGGTGTCCGAATACGTCAAGAGCGTTTCCGCCCACCACCACTGAAGGGCGGCTCGCCCGTGCGCTAAGGCCTCAGTCTGCCGCCGCGCTGGCCACAGCGCGCCGGCAGAAATGTCCGGTCATCGAGGCCGTGGCGCACCGGAAAAGCCCGCCGGCCGAAGCCGGCTGGAGCGTCTGCAGTCGCCAGAGTGTGGGTAACTTTATGCAGCCTTCAGGTTAATCACCCGCATCACTGCGACCGCTGTTCCGTTGTTCGTAGCAGCCTCCTTCGTGCTACCCTTGCCGCAGCTCCATACGTCACCCTCCTTGGCCGTGAACTGCATGTCTCCGGCCGTGACCTGCAGCTCGCCTTCAGTGACCGTGCAGACCATATCGTCGGCCATGACATCCCCGAGCGGGCTAGTTGCCTTTGGCTGGTAGACGACGTCTTCCATGGCAATTTTCTTGTACCCCTTGATATGGGAGTCTCGTGTTCCCAGTTCGACGAGCCGAACGCCGGGAAAAATCTCTTTGCCATCAGTCGGACCGTAGGTCTTGGCCGCTACCGGAATGGGCTTTGCGACCAATAGCGGGGCCGCCAACGAGGTGGCACCAAGGGCGAGAGCATTACGTCGATTCATCTTCATAACATCCTCCCTGAGTTAGTTCGCCCGACCGGGCGAACCTGATATTTTACGCGCCCGTTCAGCCAAATAGTCAAAACACAATTGGGCAAGCCAACGCCTGGCCTGCGCGCGTTCTGGCGTGCCGCTGTCCTACACCGCCGAAGTGCTTCGCGCGTCTTGGCGGCTGGCTGCGGCTGGCTGCGCATGGCCTGCCTGCCACACCTCTTGACTGTCCGAGCGGGTTAGATACTTTTTGCTGCGTGCCTTGAGAAAAGCGGTGCCGGGCACCTTGGCCAGCCGCGTGATAACCGACGAATGGGTGAGCCCTCACGTCGAAGAGAAAGAAGAAACAGCACCAGCTCTTGCTGGCCGCGCTGCCTAAAGCGAAACCGAAAATGACCTAGATTGTTGATGCGACGCGGGAAATTGGCCGCTAAGGATGAATTACGGTGACAGTGCACTTTTACCATGTCGCCTCCGCCGCATTGTGCACCTTGCCCGCGTTCCCGGTCTGCGGCATCCCCCAGCACCGTACCGGCGAGCCAAAGTGTTTTCACGTCCGAAGACTATGTGTTCCACAAGAACTGCTCATCGAATATTGCCGCGTCGCCGATGTCGCGGTTTTCGATGCACCCGTGGGCCGAGAGCATCGCCGGGCAAATCGGCAAAGCCGTGAGAACCCGGAACGAGGCGCGCGGCGAAAAGAAAATAGCGGACTGTCACCGTAATTCCTAAAACCTCTCCGGCAACCCTTCTACTCCCCGACAATGGACGTCGGCGGGCGTGCCGAGGTTATCGGATCGGCATGACGAAGGACGATCCTCCACGCGCCTTCCTCGCGCCGGAATATGGTGGTGACTCGAAGCGCAATCGGCACCAGTTTGTTGCCACCACCGACCTTGGATTGGAACCGCTCGACCTCGATGATGTATCCCAAGTCGGCTGTCGCATACTCCGAGATGCGCTCAAAGCCGATGGCCTTGCCGTGCCGGTAATTGGTGGCGGCCCGTTCCATGGTCTCAGCGGCCTTTCTCCATCCCTTCGCCGGCGGGCCAAAGGGATTGGCAATAATGACGTCGTCCTGTCGCGAGTAGAGGTTTTTCAAGGGCTCAGGATCGCCCTTTACGAAGGCATCCAGAGCCAGATGATCCTGCTCGATAAATTTCGTTAGGTCGGAGGCTAACATCTTAACATCGCCACATGACTAAAAAGAGAACTCTATCAAGCGCTTCATCCGCCCTTCGCCTTGCCGTAGGCATTCGAGCTGGTGTCCCGAGTATAGATCAGAATTACGGTGACAGTGCACTTTTTACCATGTCGCCCCCGCCGCATGGTGCACCTTGCCGGCGTTGCCGGTCCGTCGCATCCCAGCCCAGCGCTGTACGGGCGAGCCAAAGTGTTTTCACGTCCGGAGACTATGTGTTCCACGAGAACTGCTCATCGAGGATTGCCGCGTCGCCGACGTCGCGGTTTTCGATGCACCCGTGGGCCGAGCATCGCCGGGCAAATCGGCAAAGCCGTGAAACCCGGAAAACGAGGCAGGCGGCGAAAAGAAATAGTGCACTGTCACCGTATTCCACCGTGATCCCGAACACTAGGCAGGCGTTTGCGAGGGAACTGGATGCTGAAACAGTAGATAGGCAATCGCTACTTCATTGCCGCAAAAAACTGCACCACGGATTTCGGCAAAACCGCATGTTAAGAACCAAATGGGCGGCGATCCAGGGAACTTCACAGGTTCCACCAAGACGGAGGAGTTACGGTGACAGTGCACTTTTTACCATGTCGCCCTCGCCGCACGTGCACCTTGCCGGTGTTCCCGGTCTGCCGCATCCCCAGCACCGTACGGGTGAGCCAAAGTGTTTTCACGTCCGAAGACTATGTGTTCCACAAGAACTGCTCATCGAGTATCGCCGCGTCGCCGATGTCGCGGCTTTCGATGCGCCCGTGGGCCGAGAGCATCGCCGAGGAAATCGGCAAGGCCGTGAGCCCGGGAAAACGAGGCAAAATAGTGCACCGTCACCGTAATCCGCTCACAGGCCTCTAGCTGTGGCGGCGCCTTCACTAGACGGTGGAAACTATGACTGCCGTGAAATCGGTAGGCGGAAATACCCTTCCACTTGTGTCCTGAGCTGACTGCATCACGACGATGTATTCCGATCCAACCTGCTTGATCCAATAGCTACTCGTTACATGAGGAACGTTATGACAGTGAGATACTATTGGCACAAAATGCCCTTTGTACTTTTCTGCAATTTCAAATGATAACACATTGTTTTCCCATTTCACATTTGCCGAATGTTCCGCGAGCTGACCTTCCTTTATTCTGGCTGACGCAAGAATGACAGACATAATTACCCTCCCAGTTAACCATTAGACTTAGACCCGATTACAGACCAATGACACGCTGGTTTCTAGGAGGAACGGTATTTGCGTTCCACACCGAACCAACAACGAATGCTCAATCCCAAGTATCTTCCGAACACTCGCCAGCGCCGCCTCATTCACCTCGATATACGCGACGATGTACCATTCGCCGTTTTCTTCCCTCGCCATGCCCATCGGCTCGGCACGCCATTTGAGCGCGCCATGGTGGGGCATGAAGTAGGTTTCCTGGACGCCGCCGACCGCGCTGAGGCCTTCGTCGAGAGCGTATTCCATCACCGCGCAGCACAGCTGCGTCAGCGTGCCCCTCAGTCCAGCAGTGCGTTTGTCGGGAACGACGAATGTGCGCGTCCATTCGGCCCAATCGGGTCGTCTCGGGACGCCCGATTTTTCGCACATGTGAGAAAAGACCTCCGCGACCATGTGCGGCTCGCTCGTTGGGATCAATCGAGCCGAAGTCACTACGCGACCATCTTCGATACCGAGCAGGTAAGTCGCCGCGTCTGTATCGAACTGGTCCAGCTCGCGACCGTCCGGGCTCGGAGGGCGCCAATGTTTCTGGTGCACGAAGAAGTCGTGCCGCCGGCGCAGAAACTCGTCGAATTCGTTTTCGTAGAGATGCTTGTTATGCGCATTGACTACGTGGGCCGTTATCATGGCGCGATCCCCCGATCGTTCTCGCAGGGATACTCGCAGTCGCGCTAATATACGTCACCTGTCCGATGGGACAGTTGACGCGCTTAGGGATGGATCAGGCGCCGGCGCACCGCCTCGACGACCGCTTGCGTGGTCGTGCCGACACCAAAAGCCTCGCGAGCCCGTGTCGAGTGCCATTTGACCGTGCGCTCGGTAAGGCCAAGGATCTGCGAGGTTTCCGACGAGGTCTTGCCGGCCGCGGCCCACAAGAGCACCTCTTTTTCCCGGTCGGTCAGCAAGCCTTCATCGCCGTCATCGTCATTCGACAACGCCTGGATCGACATGCCCGCGTAGACCGCCATCGTCACCAGTTGCACCTGATGGCGCGGCGACAGGGTGCAGGCCTTCGCGGAAGACGCAAACGACAGCACGGATTGCCAGTGGTGAACGCTGAGCATCGGTACGGCGAAGCCGCTACAGATGCCGAACTCCGTCGCCTCGCCGGCGACGCGTCGCGAGCCCTCCGTATCCGACCACTTTGCCGGGACGTCGGACCACAGGAACGGCTTCAAAGTCTTTGCCGAGTAGATGCAAACACCATCAACCGCGGCATGCTCGGCCTCGACATAGCGCTCGAACCAGCCGGCCGGCCAGCCATTCAGTTCGACCATCGGTGCAAGCTTCTGCCCGCCAAGCGGCACCCCGCTCAGGATCAAGTGCTCGAAGCCGAGATTTCGCACGGTTTCGAGCAGGTCGCCCAGCAGCGGCCCGGTAGCTGTGTGCTTCCTGCAGCGTTCGACAAAGTCGAACACGTCTGAATCGATCATGACAGAGACCCCCCGTCTCCACGCCCGAAAACAAAGCTTACCTTAAATTAGTGACTTCGAATATCCCAATAAGTGCGTCCGCCACGCAGGACGCCTGGGCCAAAATCAGCTAAATCAGCCAGACGTGATCAGCGAAGCAGGACCCAAGCATGACGCCAGCACTGCCAAAACGAAACGAGCCGTTCCGGGCCGGCGAAACCGCGCTGCTGCTGGTCGACATGCAGCGCGTCTGGCTGGAGCCGGGTGCTGATCCGGCGCATCCGGAGCGCGGCCTCGACCACTATTTCTACCGGCAGACGGCGTCGCAAACGATCCCCAACCAGGAGCGCCTGCTGGCGGCGGCGCGGGCCAACGGCGTCGAGGTGATCCACACCATCATCCAGAGCCTGACCGAAGACGGGCGCGACCGCTCGCTCGACCACAAGCTGACGCCGATCCACATCGCGCCGAGCCGGCCGGAGGGGCTGCCGGTGCCGTCGCTGGCGCCGGTCGGCGACGAGATCATGCTGCCGAAGACATCGTCGGGCGTCTTCAACTCGACCAACATCGACTATGTCCTGAAGAACCTCGGCGTGCGCTACCTGATCGTCGCCGGCATCATGACCGACCAGTGCGTCGACATGGCGGTGCGCGATGCCGCCGATCGCGGCTATCTCGTCACCTGCGTATCGGATGCCTGCGCCGCCGCCTCGCAGGAGCGCCATGACGGCGCGCTCGAGGCTTTCGGCGGCTATTGCTGGGTCGCAGATACCGCCATCGTTACTGCCCGTTTCGAAGCCTTGGGAAAAGCTGCATGACATCGACCGTCGAACCGCTCGTTGCCGTCGTCACCACCGATCTTTCGGCGATCACGCGCGGCCGCTCGGTCGTCGAAAGCAGACTGCAGAAGATCGCAGCGACCGGCGTCGGCTGGCTGCAGGCCAATCTGTCGCTGACGCCGTTTAACTCGATCGTCGATCCCAATCCCTGGGGTTCGTCCGGCGATGTGCGGCTCGTTCCCGATCTCAACGCGCGGTTCCGCACGGCGCTGACCGGATCGGCGACGCCTTTCGACATGGTCGCCGGCAACATCGTCGAACTCGACGGCAGCCCGTGGGTCGGCTGTACGCGGACCATGCTCAAGGATGCGCTGGCGGAGTTGAAGGCAGCGGCCGGGCTTTCCGTCATCGCCGCCTTCGAGCATGAATTCCATATCGAGGGCGACTTCGGGCCGGCTCATTCGATGTCGTTGGCAGCACTGCGCCGCACCGATCCGTTCGCCGTTAATCTGATGGCGGCGCTGGCGGAAGCCGGCGTCGCGCCGGAAGTGGTGATCGCCGAATTCGGCACCGGCCAGTTCGAGGTGACGTGCGAGCCAACCTATGCGCTTGCCGCGGCCGATCGCGCCGTCGCCATCCGCGAGATCACGCGCGAAGTCGCGCGGTGTGCCGGGTGGCGGGCAAGCTTCGCGCCCAAGATCGCGCCGGATGCCGTCGGCAACGGCGTCCACGTCCATTTCAGTTTCGTCGACGAGGTCGGCAAGCCGGCGACCTACGACCCGGCCCAGCCGGGCGGCCTTTCCAGCCGTGCCGCTTCGTTCTGTGCCGGCGTGCTGCGCCACCTGCCCGCGATCACCGCCATGACGGCGGCGAGTGTGTCGTCCTACTACCGGCTGAAGCCGCACAGCTGGAGTTCGTCCTACACCTGGCTTGCCGATCGCGACCGCGAGGCGAGCCTGCGCATCTGCCCGACGGTGACGATCGGCGGGCGCGATCCTGCGCGGCAGTACAACGTCGAATACCGGGCAGCCGACGCCACCGGCAATCCCTATTTGTCGCTGGCGGCGATCGTGCGCGCCGGGCTGGAGGGGCTGAAGGCCAAGCTGCCGGCGCCGCCGCTTGTCTCGGGGGACCCGACGCAGATGAGCGTTGCCGAGCGCAAGAAGCTTGGCCTCGTGCGGCTGCCGGAAACGCTGCCTGCGGCACTCGACGCACTCGTTGCCGACAAGACCGTCACCGGATGGTTCGCGCCGGTGTTCGTCGAGACTTTTGTCGGCCTCAAGCGGCATGAGACCGAGCGCCTCGCCGGTCTCGACCCAGTGGCTGTCTGCGATCTCTACCGGACGCTGTATTGATGACTGAGCCGCTTGCCAGCGCCATCCTACCGGAAGGTTGGCCACCCGCGGTCGACGCAATCAACGAAACGGGGCGTTCCGATATCGTTCTGATATGCGAGCATGCGTCCAATCATATTCCGGCCGAGTATGCGCGGCTCGGTCTCGACAGCAGCCATTTGCAGCGCCATATCGCCTGGGATATCGGCGCCGCCGAAGTGACCCGCGCTCTGTCGAAGCTGCTCGATGCTCCGGCTTTCCTCAGCTCCTATTCGCGGCTTTTGATCGATCTCAACCGGCCGCTTGGTTCCGGCGGCAGCATTCCGGTGCAATCGGAGGACACGGACATCCCCGGCAATGTCGGCCTCGATCCGGAGGAACGAAGCCGGCGTGCCGAAGTCATGTTCGCGCCGTTTCATGACCGCGTGGCCGCCCATCTCGACGACCGGGCGAAGCAGGGCAGACCGACGCGGATTGCGACGATCCACTCCTTCACGCCGGTCTTTCTCGGCATTGCGCGGCCCTGGCACGCCGGCGTGCTTTACGATCGGGCGGTCGATTTCGGCCAGGCAGTGCTTGCCGGCCTGCGCGCCGACAGTGCACTCAACGCCGCGGCAAACGAGCCCTACGTGATCAGCCGTGACGGCGACTATGCCATACCCGTCCATGGCGACGATCGCGGCATTCAGGCCGTCCTCATCGAGATCAGGCAGGACCTGCTGGCGGGCCGCTCCGGCATCGAGGAATGGGCGAAGCGGCTGGCGGCGGCGTTGCCGGTGCAGCAGACAAAGGCGTTGTGACCAAGCTCGGCTGCCCGAGCGCAACGCGAGCCCAGTCGCCGATGAAAAGCCGGGCGAACCGTCAGGAGAAGATCTGCGACAGCTCTTCGACGCTGGTGCCTTCCTTGACCTGACGCAGCTCGACATAGCTGACCGCCGCGGCAACCGACAGCACCATCGACAGTACGGTCGACACCAAGGCTGCCGCCACATCGGCAATGATCCCGCCAAACATGACGATGACTGCCAGCATCACCCACTGGATGACCATCGCGATGACCATCAGGATCAAGAAGAGGCCAAATAGCGGCCAGCGGTTGCCCTTGGTCAGGACACGGCTACGCGACATCGAACCGAACACGCCAAGCCGCTCCTGGATCAGAACCGGCACCGCCACGCACCATCCGAGCCATAAGATGATGCCGGGAACCAGCAAAGCTATCGACGCCAGGCCCGCACCCAGGCCGACGAGCAGGCCAATACCGAGGGTCGGCAGCAAATTGCGGATGGCTATCTGAATGCAGTCGCCAAAGGTCGGCCGCTTGCCGTTCAAGTCCTCGATCGTCGCCCGCACCAGCGCCGACTGGAGCAGCAGCGCGAAAACGAAGGATAGCAATCCCGCAATAATCGTAACCCATGAATTCCGAAACATCATCGAGGGATCGGCCGCGGCGCCGGGGTCGCCCTGCAGAACCGCATCTATTTGCGGTTGGCTCCACAGCCGAAGAATAATCGCCGGCAAGCCTGAAAACAGCAGCGCGAGCCCAAGGCACAAGCCGATGTTGCGGCCGATCACGGCGAAGCTGTTGTTGAACACCCTGCCGATCTCGAATTTCTCAGGCCGTTCCAGTGTCGTTGAAGCCATGATTTCCCCCCGTGTTTCGCCGTAACAGTATCACGGCGCCCTAATAGTAATTCTGCCAAGATTAACGGTGGGCGTCCAGCCCACTTGCAATTCTTGTTCTGCATTGTCAGTGTCGGCAGGGAACCACAGGTTGCAGGGGAGCGGGTGGCGGTGGCACAGCCAGGCACAGCGGAAGCCGAACGGCTGACCAATCTGCACAAGCAGCTGATCGCCGATGAGTCGATCCAGTTCGACCTGCCGGCCTATGTGCCGCCGAAGCCGCCCGAGTGGCTGAAACCGCTGCAGGATTTTTTGTCGTGGCTCGGTCCCTACATGATCTATCTGTTCTGGGGGGCGGTGATATCGGGCGTCGCAATCATCCTGCTTTTGGTCTTCCTCGAGGTGAAAGGCATCGCCTGGCGGCTGCCGTGGCAGCGCGCTCGACCCGAAGTCGAAGACGAAGAAGCCTGGCGCCCCGACGCCGGCGCCGCGCAGATCCTGTTGTCGCAAGCGGATGCGCTGGCCGCACGCGGCGACTATGACGAGGCGGTTCACCTTTTGCTTCGGCGCAGCGTCGCCGATATCGCCGGCCGGCTGCCGGACTTCCTGCGCCCGTCGCTCACCGCGCGCGACATCGCCAACGCCCCTTCCCTGCCGGGAAGGGCGCGCCATGCGTTTACCGAGATCGCCCGCATTGTCGAGGCGGCGCTGTTCGCGCGCCGGCCGGTCGGCGCGGAAGGCTGGCGGCAGGCGCGCGGCGCCTATGAACGTTTCGCCTTCCGGGATGCCTGGACGTGAGTGCACCGGCGGTCGAGGCACAGGAGCCGTTCAATCGAAAGACACTGTTTTGGGGGATTTTCGCCAGCCTGCTTGCGGCGGCCGGTTTTTTCCTGCTGTCCACCTATGCTCCCGATTTCCGGCAACCCGGCAACGGCGGCGCCACGCCGCTGTCGAAAAGCGGCGTCGGCTACGCCGGCCTGGCGGAATGGCTGCGGCTCACCGGCGAAGCGCCCTTGATGGCGCGGACCGAGGACGATCTCGGCACCGACATGCTGCTGATCGTCACCATTTCGTCCGACAGCGATCCGGAAGCGCTCGACCACATCCTCAATCTTCGCCAGGACCAGAACACACTCTTCGTGCTGCCCAAATGGCAGATCCTGCCGCTGCAGGGGCATGAAGGCTGGAACATGAAATTCGGGCGATTGCCCGGTTCGGTGGTGAACGAATGGCTTGGCCGCATCGCCGATGCGAAGATCGGTGCCGGCCAGAGCACGGCAAAGCAACTCGACATCGAAGGCAACATGGTTGCCGCACCCGAAGAATTGCAGTGGGTGGCCGACAAGTACCCTCTCATCGCAGCCGGCAATGACAAGGCTGTGCTTACCGAACTAGACGACAAGCCGTTCCATATCCTGACTGACCCCGACCTGATCAACAACGCCGCCCTCAAGGATCCCGAAAAGGCAGCAGCCGCGCTCGGGCTGATTGCCTTGCTCCAGCCCGACGACGGCCCGGTGATGTTCGATCTGACGCTGCACGGCGCGGGGCGGAAGTATGATCTGGCCAAGCTTCTGGTCGAGCCGCCGTTCCTGGCGCTGACACTGACGATCCTGATCGCTGCGGCGCTGGCGTTCCTGCATGGCCTTGGCCGGTTCGGCCCGCCGCGTATAGACCAGCCCGCGATCGCCTTCGGGAAGCGGGGGCGGGGCGCTACGGCGGCGGTGGTCGTGCGGCGTGGCGGCCGGCTGGGCGAGCGGGGAGGCCGGGTTGCGGCCTTT
>NZ_JAMYVA010000087.1:0-12806 GCF_040323505.1 Mesorhizobium sp. M0040 | reverse complement strand
TGCTCAAAGGCCGGACATATGGACGCAAGCGATCGAAAACGACGCAAAACAACCGTTGCAGGCAGGGCGCCGTCCACATATGGATCCCAGGGTCTCCGCGACGGAGCTTCGCTCCTGCTTCGCCCAGGGATGACGAAGGTGAGGGGCCTCGGCCAGCCTTACGATCTTGCCTCAGCGCGTCAATTGCTGATTCATCCAAGGCGGTTAGCCGCCTTTTCTCCCGACCTGATTCAACGACCTCGCATAACGATCCAAACGAAAGGACCAAGCCATGGCCACGACGAAACTTCTGACCGATGCCGACGTCGAGGCGATTCCCGCCGTGAAGGCTGTGTTCGACGACATCCGCGCGACGCGCAAATCCGACTTCGTCAACAATTTCTGGCGCGGGCTGGCCAATGATCCGGCGTCGCTGAAGCGGGTCTGGGAACAGCTCAAGGCGGTAATGGTCGCTGACAGCGCCATCGACCCGCTGACCAAGGAGATGATCTACATCGCCGTCTCGACCGCCAATGGCTGCTCCTATTGCGTCCACTCGCACACCGCCGCAGCGCGGGCCAAAGGCATGACCGACGCGCAGCATGGCGAGTTGGTGTCGATCATCGGGCTGGCCGGGCAGACCAACCAGATGGTCACCGCGATGCAGATACCGGTCGATCCGCAGTTCGAGGTGAGGTGAGGCGAGGCGCGGCGCGGCGCCTTCCCTTCTCCCCTTGTGGGAGAAGGTGGCCGAGCGAAGCTCGGTCGGATGAGGGGTGCTGGACGGATCGCTGCCTTGGAGACGTAAGTGCTTCAAATCGCTGGGATTTCTCCGCCGAGTTCCGTCCAGCACCCCTCATCCGTCTCGGCGCTGCGCGCCGATCCACCTTCTCCCACAAGGGGAGAAGGGATGCGCCTCACACCGGCCGATATACCTTCTCCGCCGTGTTCCAGAAAATATCGGCCTCTGCCGCCGTGCCGTGCTTGCCCACCGCTTCCCGGTGCGCCCTGATCAGCTCGGCATGGCTGGTCCACAGCTTCTCGATCGGGAAGTTCGAGCCGAACATCAGATGATTGCTGCCGAGGATGTCGATGGCGTTGTCGACGATATAGCTGATCAGCGCCGGGTCGTTGCGGTGGACGAAGGTGCCGAGGCCGGACAGCTTTGCATAGAGGTTGGGCGCCGCTGACAGCGTGCGCAGGCCGGACTTCCACGCCTCGGTGGTCTCCGGCTCCATGTCGGTCAGCATGCCGGCGTGGGTGAGGATGAAATTCGTCTCGGAGTTGTCGCCGACGAGCGTCAGCCCGTCCTTCATCTGGGCGGGGAAAAGCTGCAGGTCGAAGGACAGGCCGTAATCCTTCAGCCGCGCGACATTGGCCCGCACCTTGGGGTCGATGACCTGATCGGCCGAGGCGGCGAAGCGGAAGGCCGGCGTTCCGTGCCAGTGCAGCTGCATGCGCACGCCGCGCAGCAGAGGGTATTTGATCAGCCGGTCGATCTGGTGACGCACGTCGTCCACCGTCATGTCGGCATAGCCGACGATGGCGTGCGGCCAGCCGGTTTCTTCCGCGGTCTTCTGCAGGAAGGCGACCTCGTTCTCGAAATCCTCCTTCGCCCAGTTGGTCTGCACATAGACCGCCTTCTCGACACCCGAACCTTGCTGGTCGGCGAGGAATTCCTCGATCGGATAATCGCGGCGGATCGGCTCGTAGGGGCCAAAGATGCGCGGCACCATCGGCCCGCGCAGCCAGGGCTGGTCCTCTCGGCGCCAGATGTGGAAATGCGCGTCGATCGCCTTCTGCATCACGAAACCCTTTTCCAGATTGCCGCGGCCGCCGGAGCTGGGCGGGCGAGCGACAGGATGAACTCGGTGAGACCGGCGATCGAGGAGCCGTCGACCAGATCGTCGAGCACTGGCAGGACGGTGCGAAGCGCTGCCGTTGCCGGCCGGAAGCGCGGGTCGCCGGCCAACGGCGTCGCCAGCGAAAGCCGAAAGGCGCGGGCGCTCAGCCGGCGCATCGCGGTCTCCAGCTCGGCATGATCGCCGCGCTCCAGCGCATCGGACAGGATGATGATCGCCGCCCCGCGTGCAAAGGCGGAGAAGCGCGGCACCGATAGAAACGCGAGCAGCGTCGGTCCCATACGGGTGCCGCCGTCCCAGTCGTCGACCTGGGCAGCTGCGCGGGCCAGCGCCTGATTGCGGTCGCGAATGCGCAGCGCCGAGGTGATGCGGGTCAGCCGTGTGCCGAAAGTGAAGACCTCCGCCCGGTCGGCCCCTTGCACCGCCGCGTGTGCCAGCTTGAGATAGTCTGATGTGTAGAGCTTCATCGAGCCGGACACGTCGATCAGCATGAGTAGCTTGCGCGGCACTGTCTGCCGCCGGCGCAGCAGCGGCGAGGGGATATCGCCGTCGGCACTGACGATTTCGCGCAGCGAGCGGCGCAGGTCGAGCTTGCCGCGGGCATTCGTGCGCACGGTGCGGAAGGAGCGGCGGGCGGGCAAGGCGGTGGCGAGCTTGCGGCGGAAGGCGGCAAGCCCGTCGCTGTCACGCTGGAACTCGCGGACGCTCAACTGTTCGCTGGCCGAAGACAGTTCGCCGCCTTCCTCCTGGTGGACCACTTCGATTTCTTGTTTGCTGGTTTTGCCGTCGTCCTTGATGCGGGCTTCCTCGTCGGCGTCGCCTTCGACCAGCGCCGCGGCATCCCCATAGAAATGGCTCCGGAAATGCGCCTCGAATTCGTCGCGGCGGTCGGGCGGCGGCGCCAGCGTGGCGAGGGCGGCCTCGCGGATGTCGGCCATCGAACGGGGACCGAGCAGGGTTACTGCCTGCATGAAGTCTAATACCTGCTCCGGCGCGACAGCAAAGCCATAGCGGCGGAGCAGCCGGCCGAAGCCGAGCATTGGGGTTGCGGCGCGCGGCAAGCTTTCTCCCCGCATCATTCCTTCGCGCCCCCCTCTGTCCTACCGGACATCTCCCCCTCAAGGGGGGAGATTGGCAGCTTTGACGCTCCGCTCATTTCTGCAATGTTGGAGTTTAGCGAAAGCCGGGATGACATCTGATCTCCCCCCTTGAGGGGGAGATGCCAAGTGGTGGCAAAGAGGGCAGGACAGAGGGGGGTGCTGTCCCGCCAACGTTGCGGAATGGACGGGAGGAGGGGATTGCCGACTTCCCGGCTCACGCCAGCGCCTCCTCGACAATCTTGCCGAGCTCCGGCGCGATGCAGGATAGATCCTCCTCGTCCTTGATCAGCACGCCAATGGCCCGGCGAAACGCTTCCGGCCACGGGCTGCCGCCCTTTTCGAGGATGGTCGCGGCGTTGGCCCATTCGACCGCCTCGGCGATGCCTGGTGGCTTGGCCAACGGACGGGCGCGAATGTCGCGCACGGCGGCAGCCACCGCGCGGGCCGTGGCCTCGGCGACATCGCCGGCGCGCAGCATGATGATCTCGGCTTCGCGCCCGGCGTCGGGATAGGTGATCCAGTGGTAGACGCAGCGTCGCCGCAGCGCTTCGGCCAGTTCACGGGTGCGGTTCGAGGTCAGGATGACGATCGGCTGCGCCGTCGCGCGAATGGTACCGCGCTCGGGAATGCTGATCTGGAAGTCGGAGAGGAATTCTAAGAGCAGCGCTTCGAACTCATGATCCGAACGGTCGATCTCGTCGACCAGCAGCACGCGCTTTTCCGGCGCCTTCAGCACCTGCAGCAGCGGCCGCGCGATCAGAAAGCGGTCGTCATAGATATCGATCTCGTGCTCGCCGGCATGGCGGATGGCGAGCAGCTGGCGCTGGTAGTTCCACTCGTAGAGCGCATGTGCGGCGTCGATGCCTTCATAGCATTGCAGCCGCACCAGATCGCGCCCGAGCAGTTCGGCTATCGCCTTCGCCGCTTCGGTCTTGCCGACGCCGGGCGCGCCTTCGAGCAGCAGCGGCTTGCCCAGCCGGATCGCCAGGAAGATTGCGGTGGCCAGGCTTTCATCGGCGAGATAGTGCGAGGCGGCGAGGCGGGACGCCACCGCCTCCGGCGAGGTCGCGACTGTCTCGGCACTTCTCTTGGGCATTTCCAGCACTCAGTTCGGGGCTTGCGCCTTCAGCGCCCGCAGGATGCGCTCCGGCGTGATCGGCAATGTGTCGATGCGCACGCCGACGGCGTCGAAGACGGCATTGGCGACCGCCGGGATCTGCGGGTTGGCGCACATTTCGCCCGGCCCCTTGGCGCCATACGGCCCGTCCGCCGAGGGCCGTTCCAGCACGATGATCTCGGTTTCGGCAAGATCGCCCGGTCCCGGCATCAGATATTGGTTGAAATCGGTGCCGCCATGGTCGCGGTTGGGATAATAGGGTTCGGTCGTCTCGTAGAGCGCATGGCTGATGCCCATCCATGAGCCGCCGACGAGCTGCTGTTCAACCATTTTCGGGTTCAGCGCACGGCCGATCTCAAACACGTTCTTCACCGTCAGCACGGTGACTTCGCCGGTCTCGTCGTCGACTTCGACCTCGGCCACCGTGCAGGCATGCGCATAGCAGGTCGACGGCTTCATCGCGCCGGTTTCCTTTTCCGGATAGGAGCGCGGGATCAAAAACATGCCGCGGCCGGAAATCGAACGGCCGCGCTTGAAATGCGCCGACAGCGCGACATCGAAGATCGAGATCGATTTCCGCGGCGCGCCCTTGACCAGGATGTTGCCCTGGCCGTCGGTCTCGAGGTCCGACGCATTGACTTCCAGTTCCTCGGCCGCCACTTCCAGCATCACCTGGCGGGCTTCCCTGGCCGCCTGGATGACCGCATTGCCGGCGCGGTGCGTGCCGCGCGAGGCGAAGGTGCCCATGCAGTGCGGGCCGGTGTCGGTGTCGGCGGTGTCGACTACGACGCGGTCGGTCGGCACGCCGATCGTCTCGGCGCAGATCTGCGCCATGATCTGCTTCATGCCCTGGCCGAGATCGACGCTCGACAGCGTGACCATGAAATTGCCGGTCGGCGTCGAATGGACCAGCGCCTGGGTCGGGTCGCCGCCGAGATTCATTCCGGTCGGATAGTTGATCGCGGCGACGCCGCGTCCGCGCCTGATCGCCATCTCAAGCTCCCTTCGCGTAAGACGACATCGCCATGAATTTTCCTGCCACCGGCCAGTTGGCGGCGCGCGAGGCTTCCTGCATGCACTCGATCAGCGCAGCACCCTCGGTCGGCTGCCGATGTGCTTTCATGTCGCCATCGCGATAGGCGTTGATGAAGCGGAATTCGAGCGGGTCCATGCCGATCAGCCGGGCGAGCTTGTCCATCTGCACCTCCAGCGCGAAATCGCCGATGGTGACGCCGAAGCCGCGCATCGCAGAGGACGGGGTGCGGTTGGTGTAGACGCAGTAGGTTTCGATCCAGACATTCGGGATCGTATACGGGCCGGGATAATGCCCGGCGCCCTTCTGCGCGCCGTAGGGCGAATGGCGCGAATAGGCGCCGGCGTCGGTGTAGCCGGTCACTTTGCGCGCGACGATGCGGCCGTCGTTCATGACGCCGTCCTTGATGACGACTTTCTCGGCAGCGCGCGGCGAGGAAATCTGCATCTCTTCCTCGCGGCTGTAGATAAAACAGACCGGTCGTCCTGTTATTTTGGCGCCAAGGATGGCGATCGGCTCGACGATGACGTCGACCTTGCCGCCAAAACCGCCGCCGACAGTGCCGCCGACGAAATGCAGCTTGTTGCCGGGCATCTGCAGGATGATCGAGGCGTTATCGAGGGTGAAGAACATCGCCTGCGTGTTGGTGTAGCAGGTGAAGCGGTCGTTGCCCTCCGGCGCGACGATGCAGCCGGTCGTTTCGGTCGGCGCATGCTCGATCGGTGAAGACTGGTAGGTCTGTTCGAGCACGTGGTCGGCTCCGGCAAAGCCTGCATCGACATCGCCGAAGCGCACCTTGCGGCATTCGCCGCTATCGTAGAGATAGTAGTTCCGGCCATGGTACTCATTGACGATCGGCGCGCCGGGCTTCAGCGCTTCCTCCATGTCGAAGACGGCCGGCAGCACTTCGTAGTCGACCTTGACCTTGGCGGCGGCTTCCTGGGCGGCGCGCTCGGTCTCGGCCAGCACCGCCACCACGGCCTCGCCCTTCCAGCGCACCTTGCCGTCGGCCAGCACCGTCTCGTCCTCCGGCCCGATCTGGATCAGGATCAGGATGGTGTAGACATTGTGCGGCACGTCCTTGGCGGTCAGCACCTTGACGACGCCGGGGTGCTTTTCCGCCTCTGACGTATCGATGCTGCGGATGCGGGCGTGATGATGCGGGCTGCGCACCATCTTCAGGTGCAGCATGCCGGGAAAATTGCGGTCGGCGAAATAGGCGGTCTTGCCGGTGACATGGCCGGGCGAATCCGAACGCGGCCGCGGCTGGCCGATCTCGTGCAGATCGTCCTTGCGCTGGTCGGCGAAGTAGCTCTTGCGGAGTTCCATCTTTTCGACTCCCCTCAAGCCGCGTTCTGCGAATTGGAGCGCGCAGCGCTCAGCACCGCCTGGATGATCGGTTCGTAGCCGGTGCAGCGGCAGATATTGCCGGACAGTGCCTCGACCACATCCTCGCGGCTGGGGTTCGGGGTTTGGTCGAGCAGCACCTTGGCGGCCATGATCATGCCCGGCGTGCAGAAACCGCATTGGGTCGCGAAGGCGTCGAGGGAAGCGCGTTGCAGCGGATGCAGCACGCCGCCTTCCGCCAGCCCCGTGGTCGTGGCGATAGTCGCGCCATTGCAGGTCTCGGCCAGCGTCAGGCAGGACAGCCTGAGCTCGCCGTCGATGATGACCGAGCAGGCGCCGCAAGTGCCCTGGTGGCAGCCGCCTTTTGGCGAGGTGTCGCCGATCTTGTCGCGCAGCGCATGAAGCAGCGTTGTGCCGCTGTCGATGAATTCGGCCTTTTCCGCACCATTGAGCGTGAACTGAACCGGGACCTTTGCCATCTTTTTACTCCTTGCGCCGCAGCCAGGCGGACATACGCGCCACGGTCTTTCAGGCGAGCAGCAGCCGGCCGAGATGGACCGGCAGGACTTCGTTGCGATACCAGGCACTGGCGATCGGATCGGTTCGCGGCGAAGTGCCGTCGCGGGCAACAGCCAGTGCCGGTGCGATGCCCTCGCTCGTGAGTTCCCGGCCAATCAGGGCCTTCTCCGCCGCCCTGGCACGGATCGGCCGGTCGGCCATGCAGCCGAACGCGATCCGCGCTGACGACACGGTGCCGTCCGGTGCGTGCTCCAGCACGGTCGCGATGCTCAGCACCGAAATGCCCTTTGGCTTGACCCTCGACACTTTCAGGAAGCGAAAGCCGCCTTCCTTCGGAATCGTGAAGCCGACCGCAGTGACGATGGCGTGGTTGCTTTCGCGCTTTGCGAGGAATGTCTCAATCGGCAGCTCGCCGTCATCGGCGCTGACAGTTGCATCCAAAGCCAGCAGCGCAACGGTGAAATCGCCGTAAGGCGTTGGCGCGAAGAGATTGCCGCCGACGCTCGCCATGTTGCGGATCGCCGGGCCGCCGACGGCGCGCGCGGCGTGGGCAAGAGTGGCCAGATCCGGGTGACGGGCGATCGCCGCCATGGTCACCGAGGCGCCGATGCGGACCGTGCCGCCGGAGACGCTGATGGCCGACAACGCCGGGTCGGTCGACCTGACGAAACCGGAGATCGACACGTCGCCTTCATTGACGGCGCGCACGACCAGCGTGCCGCCACCGAGATAGCGGGCGCCGGCGGCTTTCAGCGCCGCGCTGGCGTCCTTCACCGTCGCGAAAGTCTGCAGTGCAAGCGCCATGGAACGCTCCCTTTTTCGGGCTTAGTCCGTCATTCAACTCTGGCCGGCAAAGTGGTTCTTCAGGGCGTTGAACCCGCCCTGGAAAACATTGGCGCCCATGCCTTCGGCCAATTTATCGGCTTCCTCGGGAGCGGCGTCGAAGCTGGCGGTCCATTCGGCATAGGTGCGGTCGCCGTCCGTCACCCGCCGCAACTGCAGCGTCGACTTGTGGTTGGTGAGCGGCTGCGGCGTCTCCAGGATGGCGTAGCTGACGAGGAAGTTCTCGTCGGAGAAATCGAGCAGCTTTTCGCGGAGGCGGGCGCCGCTGGCGAGCTGGAAATTGCGCACGCAGCCGATCGTGCCGGCATCCTTGCCGTCTTCGATATGGCTTTCGACCATGCGCGGGTGCCAGGTCGGCAGGCCGTTGAAGTCGCGTATGCGCGCCCAGACCTTTTCGACCGGTGCGTCGATGACGCTGGAGATGGTGACTTTCGCCATATGATCGTTCCCTTGCAAATCAGCTGCTTGGGAGGGTAGGGCGGCAGGCTCGGCAGCGCTTATCAATGCGTCTTGAACGCCTATCAAATAGTCTGAAAAAACGGGCGCTCAGCTGATCGCCCGCGCCGCCTCGCGGTAAAGCGTCGGCGGGACGCCGACATGGTCGCGGAAGAAGCGCGAGAAATTGCCTTGCGTGGTGAAGCCGAGATTGCACGCGACCGAGATCAGCGGCTCCTGCGACCACTGTAACTGCCGCACCGCTTCCTCCATGCGCAGCGTGTTCCAATAGACGTTGGGCGTCAGATTGGTCTGTTCCTTGAACAGGGCGAAGAAATGCGGCCGCGACAGGCCGACGCTGCGCGCCACGTCGTCGAAGCAGATGCGCTCGCAGACATTGGCTTTCATCAGCTGGATCGCCTTGCGGACGCGGAAGTCCTGCATGGTGTTGATGCGGGTGCGCACCGTCTGCGGTGCGGACGCGTCGGCGGCATCGAGCACGCTGTCGATAAAGCGTTCGATCTCGTAATTGGCGATGTCGTCGATGCTCTCATTGTCGCTGAGATGGTCGAGGAGGTTAGCCGCTGCCTTGTGCAGCCAAGGCTCGAGCGTGATTGCCGGGCTCGAGAACAGCGGCGCGGCGGAAGGCAGCTCGCGGCGTTTCCGTGCCCAGTCCGGATCGATGTAAAAGGCGAGGAACAGGCCAGGCGTGCCGTCGCGGGACAGAGCGTGGCTGTGCGGCTGGAAGGAATTGATGCCGGCGGCGGTGCCCGGCCCAAGCCGTACCGTCTCGCGGCCGATGGTCATCTCGCCGGCGGTGCCTTCCAACCAGATGATGATATGCGCCTCGACATGGGCATGGGTGACGAAGTCGCTGGCGACCTTCAGGACAGAAACATGTCCGAACCGGCCCCAGTAGAGCCTGATCGCTTCCGTCATGGGTATATCCTCCCGCAGGCGACTGGCCTCCCTTCGCCTGCTGCGAGCGATTGTGCGGCTCAGTTCGGGCTTGCGTCAAGACGCATGTGCACGTCCGGGCGCCGGGCATGCGCCGCACCGCGGATTTTCAGACTCGGCGATAGGAGCGCGTCCCCTTCTCCCCCTGTGGGAGAAGGTGGATCGGCGCGCTAGCGCCGAGACGGTTGAGGGGTGTTGGAAGAAATGAGGCGATGCCAAGCTGGAGCACCCCTCATCCGTCGCCTTCGGCGACACCTTCTCCCACAAGGGGAGAAGGGGGAGGCTGCGCTTGAACGTCAGTCGTTGCGCCTGAAATTGCGGATGCGGTCGAACAGCACGGCGAGCAGGATGGCGCCGCCGATGAACACGCCTTGCCAGAAGGCATTGATGCCGAGCAGGCCGAGGCTGTTGCGGATGACCTCGATCAGCGCCGCGCCGACGACCGCGCCGAAGGCTGTGCCCATGCCGCCGGCCAGGTTGGCGCCACCGATGACGGTGGCGGCGATCACCTGAAGCTCCATGCCGTTGCCGAGATTGGTGGTGACCGCGCCCAGCCAGCCGGTCTGGATGATGCCGGCAAGGCCAGCCGCCATTGCCGAGATCATGTAAACGACGACCTTGATCTGGCGCACCGGAACGCCGGTCAGCGTTGCCGCATGCTCGTTGCCGCCGATGGCGAAGATGTGCCGGCCGAATTTCGTCCAGCGCAGCACAAAGCCGGTGATCAACGCCAGCACGATCATGTAAAGCACCGGATTGGCGATGCCGAACACCCAGGCGCCGCCGCCCAGCGCCAGCAGCTTGTCGTGATCCGGCCCGAACTGGAAGACGACGGTGTTGTTGGAGGCGACCATGGCCAGGCTGCGTGCGATCGACAGCATGCCGAGCGTCACCACGAAAGGCGGAAACCCGAGATAGGCGATCAGAACCCCGTTGAAGGCGCCGATGATCAGCGCTGTCGCGATGGCAGCGGCAATGCCGATCTCGATGCCGTAGCCGGCATGCATGGTCACGGCCAGCACCATCGAGCACAGGCAAAGCACCGAGCCGACCGACAGGTCGATACCGCCGGTGATGATGACGAAGGTCATGCCGAGCGCGACGATGGCGACGAAGGTGACGTTGCGGGTGATGTTGTAGAGGTTCTTGGTCGTGGCAAAGGAATCCGTTGCCACCGACAGAAACAGGCAGGCGAGGATGACCGCGATCACCACCCAGAAGGTCTGGCTGGCAAACACCTTGCTCAGCAAGGTGTGCTGCTTGTGCGCGATCGTCTGATCAAGGGTGACTGCCATTATCGACCTTTTTTACTCATGGTTGAGGCGTCAATCATACCTGTTCGATGGCGCCGGTGATGAGCCCGGTGACTTCTTCCGGCGAACTCGATGCGATCGTCTTGTCGGCCACCTTGCGGCCGCGTCGCATGACGATGACGCGGTCGGCGACGTCAAAGACGTCGGGCATGCGGTGGCTGATCAGCACGACGGCGATGCCCTGGTCGCGCAAATGGCGGATCAGGTTCAGCACCTCGGCGACCTGGCGCACCGAGATCGCCGCCGTCGGCTCGTCCATCAGCACGATCTTGGCCTGCGAAAGCATGGTGCGGGCGATCGCCACCGCCTGCCGCTGGCCGCCCGACATTTGTTTGACCAGGTCGCGCGGGCGCGTTTCGGATTTCAGCTCGGCGAAGATCTGGCCGGCACGCTTGTACATCGCGGCATAGTCGAGGATGCGAAGCGGCCCGAGGCCGCGGCGCAATTCACGGCCGAGATAGACGTTGGCGGCGGCCGTCAGATTGTTGCACAGTGCCAGGTCCTGATGGACGATTTCGATGCCGTGCTGGCGCGCCTCGACCGGCTTGTGCAGGATCAGTTCCTTGCCGTCCATCTGCATCGTGCCATGGCTCGGCGGGAAATTGCCGGCGATCATCTTGACCAGCGTCGACTTGCCGGCGCCGTTGTCGCCCATCAGGCCGACAACCTGTCCGGCCTCGATCGACAACGAAACGTCGTTGACCGCCTGGATGGCGCCAAAATGCTTCGAGATGTTGGTGAGTTCGAGAACCGCCACCAGCCTTCTTGCCTCCCCGTGCTTTGCGGCCTGCGGTTCTGCCGCGGCCATTCGCTCTCCCCAGTTCCTCCCGGAAGCAGCGATTTTGCCCATTTACGCATAAGCCTCCTTGGCGTCAACCACGGCTTCTTTCGAAAAATCAGTTTTGTAGGACAAATAGCATTGACGTCGGTGACAAGGCGATATTAGCTAAGTGTCGGAGGAGCTTGCGCCGAGCCACCGGGTTGCCGGAAGGAATCGGTGAGGGTTTGTCGGTCAGGGATTTGGTAACCAGCGATATCTGTCGGTGCCGGTCTGAGACTGAATATGAAAATGCTTATCGACCTGGCTTGGCGACACGAGTGCGACGTCCTCTGTCATCTTGCTCCGGGTCGGTCTGTGTGTGGCGGGCACGCGGTGTCCGTTTGTTTCAAAAGGGAGGACTGACATGAGGAAATCACTATTGCTCGCTGCCGCCGCCGTCATGGCGTTGGGTGCCGGGCCGGCTATGGCCAAGAAACAGCTCGTCATCGTCGTGAAGGGTCTGGACAATCCATTCTTCGAGGCCATCCACCAGGGTTGCGAGAAGTGGAACAAGGAAAACGCCAGCTCGGAATATGAGTGCTTCTACACCGGACCGGCATCGACCTCGGATGAGGCCGGTGAAGCCCAGATCGTCCAGGACATGCTGAGCAAGCCCGATACGGTGGCAATGGCGATTTCGCCATCGAACGCGCCGCTGATCGCGCAGACGATCAAAAGCGCCAATCCGTCGATCCCGATCATGACCCTCGACGCCGACCTCAGCAAGGAAGATGCGGCGCTGCGCAAGACCTATCTCGGCACCGACAATTACCTGATGGGTCACAAGATCGGCGAATACATCAAGAAGGCCAAGCCGAATGGCGGCAAGATCTGCACCATCGAAGGCAATCCGGCCGCCGACAACATCCTGCGCCGCGCGCAGGGCATGCGTGACGCGCTGTCGGGCAAGGACGGCCTCGCGGCGCTGGCGGGCGAAGGCGGCTGGACGGAAGTTGCCGGCTGCCCGGTGTTCACCAATGACGACGGCGCCAAGGGCGTGCAGGCGATGACCGACATCCTCGCCGCCAATCCCGATCTCGATGCCTTCGGCATCATGGGCGGCTGGCCGCTGTTCGGCGCTCCGCAGCCCTACCGCGACCTGTTCAAGCCGATGGCCGACAAGATCGCCAGCAACGCCTTCGTCATCGGCGCCGCCGACACGATTGGCGACGAGGTGGCGATTGCTCGTGACGGGCTGGTGACCGCACTGGTTGGCCAGCGGCCGTTCGAGATGGGCTACAAGGCGCCTTCGGTGATGATCGACCTGGTCGACGGCAAGCCGGTCGCCGATCCGGTGTTCACCGGCCTCGACGAATGCACCAAGGACACCGTCGACACCTGCATCCAGAAGTAGGTTCGCAGTTTCGGGGGGGCCCCCCGCCCGGGGGCCCCGGGGGGCGGGGGCAAAAAAAAACACCCCGCGCCGCGGGGGTTGGGGGGTGGGCGGCGGGGTTGTGGGGGGTGTTTTTAAAAAAAGGAGG
>NZ_JAMYVA010000086.1:0-13134 GCF_040323505.1 Mesorhizobium sp. M0040 | reverse complement strand
ACGCGATCGATGTCGGATGCGGTGTTGAACATGCCAAGCGAGATGCGAACGCCATCGCGCTCGGGCGAGACGCGTACATCCTCGGAGGCGAAGTAGTCGATCCACTCATCCACTGGCAGCGCGGCAACGTAGATATGCGGTGCACGGTTGGAGCGGTCGCGGGGGCCAACAAGCTTGATGTCGAGGGCATCCAGTCCCGCTATGAGCCTGTCGCCCAAATCGAAGCAATGGGCCTGAATCTTCTCGATTCCGATTTCGTTGATCAGATCGAGAGCCGCGCCGAGCCCTTGAATTGCGGGCAGGTTGAAGTTGCCGAGTTCGAAGCGGCCGGCCGTGGGAGCAGGTGCCATGTCGTCAGGGCGGGCGATGAAGTCCGCTGGCGGATTTTCAAGGCTGATAGCTGCCAGATACGCAGGCTCCAATTCCGTGCGGGTGCGATCCCAATACAGCAGGCCCAAGCCTTGGGGAACGAGAAGCCCCTTGTGGGTACCGGAGCCGATGAAGGTGGCGCCGACTTTCTTTGCATCGATCGGCACGACGCCGACCGCCTGCATGATATCGATGACGAAGTAGAGGTTCTTTTCCTTGCAGAGCGCACCTACGCTTTCGATATCGAAGCGATGGCCTGCATGGAAGGCCACAAACGATATCGAAATCGCTTTGGTATTGGCGTCGAGGTGCGGGCGGAAGCTGTTGGCGTTGACGATTTCCGTCATGGGGATGAAGCGGACCTCGACGCCCTTCTTCTTCAGGTTCAGGAATGCGTAGGCGTTGTTGGGATGATCGCCATGGATCATCAGAACATTGTCGCCCGCCTTCAGCAGAAGAGCGTTCGCGGCGATGTTCATCGCTTCGGACGTGTTTTTCGTGAATGCGATTTCTTCGGTGGCCGCGTTAAACAAAGCCGCGACCTTGGCCCGAGTTTCCTCCATGCGGTCAATCCACACCGATTTCGGACCGGCTGTCTCGTAACTTTCCTTTATAAAAGCTTCAAAGGCGTGCTTGACGGGCGTTGACATCGGTGTCTGGAAGCCGGAGTCGAGGTAGGTCATTTTCTCGACGACAGGAAATAGCTTCCTCACCGCCTCAACGTCATAATACTGCGTCATCTATCTCTCCGATTCGGCTAGCCGCGCCTACTCGCCGTGGGGTGAGCCACGCCTCGTCGTCCCGGCACATAGGCGAAGTTATTTGCACGCACCTTGTTCGTTTGCGCTGCACAGTTTTCGCCTGCGAGCGGCAGTGACTAAAAGCATAGGTAAAAAGCGCCACCGGTCCACACCCATATCGTTGAGAGGGCTTTTTTATTCCGAAAAATGATAATATATGGTATAATTTCGCCCTTTGGAAGGCGCACTCCCGCTGCGCGCATCTAGCTCGCAGGTTAGATGCGCAGGGCGGCGTCGAGCAAAACCAGCTCGCCTGCAGCTTTAGCTGGGAAAAGCCTACGCCGTACTATGATCCAGGTTCCACAAGAGAGGCATCAACCACTCAATTCGAGAACTGAACTGGTTCCGCCAAGACAATCGGCCCTCTGAAACCTGCAACGAAGTTCGCGGTCAGGCGGGATTGAGGCCCTCGATAGAGGATGCGTTTTGAAATTGCTATCAGACATTTTAAATTTGAGGATCGCTGCTATAATCGATTTTCGGCAAATCTGTTCTCATAATTCTCCCCTCTCACTCCAACGCGAGTCATTAATGAGCTTAAACGTCAATTCGGATGGTCCGTTGGATCGGGCCTTTGCAATCCTTGATTTTGTGGCCACTCAACTCAAAGCAGCTACTGCGGCGGACATTGCCAAGAATCTCGACCTGCCCTTGCCAACTGCCCACAGATTAATCAGCAATCTCGAGTCCCGCGGGCTGCTCCAGCGCGCGGCGGGCACAAAACGATTCATTGTCGGCAACAACTTGGTCGTGCTTGCGGGTAAGACGATTGGCTCAGCCTTTCGGACGGCACGACGCCACGCAGTTCTTCAGAATGTCGCAGCTGAAATCGGCGAGCAATGCGAGATTGGTATCGTGCGGAACAATGCTGTGCTCTATGTCGACAGCGTACGAGTTAAGCCCCCCCAAGGACTACAATTTGATCCTGGGCATAGCGCGCCCCTCTATTGTACATCCACTGGTAAAATTTACATGAGCAGGCTGCCTGTGAAGGCGCGTGAAAAACTGGTTCGGTCTCTGAAGATGGAGCAGCATACCGACAGGACGATAACCGATCCTGATGCCCTTCTCACTGGTTTAGAGGAAACTCGCAGGGAAGGATGGGCCCGGACCAACGAAGAGTTCGTCAAAGGTGTGGTTGGTTGCGCTGTTCCAATTCTTGCCCCGGGCGGAACTTTGATTGCTTGCCTTGGTGTGTCAGTCCCAGTTGCCCGCGTCAGCTTTGAAGAGCTCGAAAGCTTCCGTGAGCTCTTGGGCCGAGCAGCGATGTTGCTGTCTGAGACAATACTGCAGACTAGCAGCGACTTTGCCGAAGACGATATCAGCTAGACGTTGCGACAAAGATGGTTCCCAGCAGGATTTTCGGACGTCTATATCAAGCACAAGAACGGCGAGATGGCCTTCCTTAAAGGAAGGGAAAGACGAGATCTGCAATCTTCCTAGGAAACAGCCTCAATGGCTGGCTTGGGCGCGAGGTAGAGCCCGCGCCGATGCAAGTTTGCGAGGACGCGCGTGCGATGGCGTTCTTCATAGGCGTCGCCGGGGTCACGGTAGGTCATGCCGAAGCGCAGGGCGTTGTAGAACAGTATGCTATCTTTCGGGCGGTGGCAGTGACCGCCTTCACCCGTGGTGGCGAGCAGCAACAGGACGGCTCGATCGCGGATGTCGACCGGCGTTGTTGCGCCGATCGCATCGATTGCGCGCCGAACGTTGTTCCATGCAAGGCGCAGCAATGGGGCATCCTCTGGGACGACGCGGGCAGATCCTGGTCATGGTGGCCAGCCCAACACAAAAACTGAAGAAATGTTCGGATGTGAGAGTCGCCGCCGTGCGGGTGGCGGAAGTCGCCGATAGCGACAGCCGATGGCCTGCTGCCGGTTTTTCGGACACGCAGTTAATCTTCTGAGTCAGAAAGTCGCGGCTGCGAGGGGATTCGCGCTGGTCGCGGATTTGTTAGGGTGCTGCTTCGTGATCAGGGAAGCGCCCCGCCATGCCCGACTGGACAGCCGAGGGTGAAGCCGCGTTCCACGGCTATGTCGATGCTTTGATCGGGGTGATCGGCCACGCCGACCGAGCTGAGCCGCTGAAGGATTATTGCCTCGGACTTCTGATGCCGATAGAGCGCAAGAGCGTGGAGCCGTTGGCGGCCGTCACGGCGCCGTCGCGGGTATCGCCCAAGCATCAGTCTCTGCTGCATTTCGTGGGACAGGCGCTGTGGTCGGACGCGGCCTTGCTAGCGCGGGTTCGCGGCTGGGTTCTTCCACAGATCGAGCCGCGTGGACCGATCCGGGTGTGGATCGTCGACCACACCGGCTTTCCAAGAAGGGCAAGCACTCGGTGGGCGTAGCGCGCCAGTATTGCGGCCAGTTGGGCAAGCAGGACAACTGTCAGATTGCGGGTAGCCTATCGATCGCCGATGACGCAGCCTCGCTTCCGATCGCCTACGAATTGTATCTCCCGCACAGCTGGGCGGAGGATCCGGAACAACGCAAGAAGGCCAAGATTCCGGCAGAGATCACGTTCCGGACCAAGCCGCAGATCGCGCTCGAGCAGATCAGGACGGCCAAGGCCGAAGGCGTCGCGCCCGGCGTGGTTCTGGCCGACGCCGGATATGGCGCCGACGGCGGTTTCCGCGCGGGCCTGTCCGAGCTCGGTCTGGCCGAGGAGTTCGACGCCGAGACTTGGCGCACGATCGCCTGGCGTGAAGGAACCAACACCGAGCTCAATTCCCGCTTCGCCGCCGTGCGCTTGCGGCGGCATCCAGGGACTACAATCGGCCCGAGGCTCACGCCGAAGAGTGGCTCCTGATCGAGTGGCCTGAAGGCGAGGTCGAGCCGAGCAAGTATTGGCTCTCCACCTTGCCGGCCGACGCTACGATCACCCAGTTGGTCGACGCCGCCAAGCTGCGTTGGCGGATCGAGCGAGACTATCAGGAACTCAAGCAGGAACTGGGACTGGGCCACTACGAAGGCCGAGGGTGGCGGGGCTTCCACCACCACGCCAGCCTCTGTATCGCCGCCTACGGCTTCTTGGTCTCTCTGAGGGAGACGATTCCCCCCTCACCTCCAACTCGCGCCCAGGGCCGCAAAACACCTAGTCTTCCGGAGCGCTTCTTCCGCCATGGCAGCATTGCCGATGTGGTGCGCCAGGAACTGGAGAGCGAACATGGGATCGTCATAGGGCTTCGTTCAGTGGAGCTTCGGGTGCAGGGTTGGCGTCGGGAGTTGAGGGCGCAGAAGCGCGCGACGGTTCGGTTTGAGACGGCGCCGGGACATCAGACGCAGATCGACTTTGGCGACACGCGGGCGTGGATCGGCGGCGAGCGTGTTCGGGTGCATCTGTTTGTAGCAACGCTGGGTTACTCGCGTCGGCTGCATATCCGTCCCTCGCTTCGGGAGCGCCAGGTGGACTGGTTCGAGGGGATGGAAGGAGCCTTACTTCGCTTCGGCGGGGTTCCAACGGAAGTACTGCTCGACAACCCGAAGGCGCTGGTGGAACATCACGATGCGACGACGCGGGAGGTGCGGTTCAACATGCCGCTGCACGCCTTTGCCCGCTACTGGGGATTTACGGCGCGGGAAGGGGAAGGACGAACGCGGGGTCGGCTACGTCAAGCGCAATGCGATTGCCGGCCGCCGGTTCGAGAACTGGGCGGCGTTCGAGGCGCATCTGGACCGGTGGACGCGCGAGATTGCCGATCAGCGTGTGCATGGCACGACCGGAGTGGCTCCTGCGGAGCGCTTTGCCGAAGAGGCTGGGGCGCTTCGCCCTCTGGGCGGACGGGCGCCGTTTGGGCAGCTGCGGGATCTCGTGCGCAAGTCCAGGCGGACTGCGCAATCGACCTGGACACGAACAGTTACTCGGTTCCCTGGCGGCTGATCGGGGAGAGCGTCCAAGTCGTGGTGCTGGGCGGCCGCGTTATCGTGCATCATGCGGGCGAGGTGGTGGCGGATCATGCCTTGTGCCGCGGGCGTCGCCAACGGATTGTCGAGCGCGCGCATCTTGCCGGCGTGGTCGGCGCTGCTGCGCCGGTGCGATCGGCGCCGGCGGAGATCGTTGCGCCTTCCGCTCTGTTGCGGCCGCTGGCCGAATATGAGGCACTGGTGGGAGGCAGCTGGTGATGACGACGGTCGATCACGAGATCTTGGTGGCTCAGCTCGACCGGCTGAAGCTGACCGCGATCCGGGATCAGCTCGATACGCTGCTGGACGAAGCGGCGCGTTCGCAAATGACCTTGCGCGAGGCTTTGGCCTTCCTGGTGACGCGCGAGATCGCGCGGCGCGACGAGCGGCGCATCTCCATGGCAGGCAAGGTCGCGTCAGTTCCCGTTTGTGCGCGAACTCGACGGCTTCGACTTCGATGCGTATTCCGATGAAACCGGCCACCGATTCCGATTTGAAGCCGGCCAGTCATTCCGATTTCATTCCGGCCACCATTCCGATTTGAAGGCGGCCAGTTTCGGTCTGATCCTGGGTCTCGTTGATGTTTGGGTTGGGTTTTGTTTCAGGTCAAGCTTCGGTGTTTTCGGGGACGATCGGCGGGCGCTGTTTTCGCATGCTTTCACCGGTGAGATCGATGCGATAGGCGTTGTGAACGAGGCGATCCAGGATGGCGTCGGCCAAAGTTGGGTTTGCAATAATTTCCCACCAGCGATCCATGGGCACCTGACTTGTGACTATGGTTGAGCGTCGTTCGTAGCGATCCTCAATGATCTCCAGGAGATCGCGGCGTTGGTCGTCATTGAGTTTTTCAGGTCCCCAGTCATCGAGGATCAGCAGGTCGGTCCTGGCAAGAGATTTGAGGATCCTGCCGTATCGCCCGTCGCCTCTTGCAAGCGCGAGGGCGGCGAACAGCCGGGGAACCCGGTGGTTGGCGACTGAGAAGTCTTCGCGGCAGGCCTGGTGGCCAAGAGCGCAGGCAAGCCAGCTTTTGCCGACGCCGGCTGGCCCGGTGACAAGAAGACCGTGATGCTTTCTGATCCAGTCGCAGCCGGCAAGCGCCATGAACATATTGCGGTGGAGGCCGCGTGCGGCGCGGAAGTCGGCATTCTCGATCTGCGCGTCATGGCGAAGCTTGGCAGCCCTGGCGCGAGCCTCGAAACGCTTCTGGCGGCGCATGGTCGCCTCGCGTTCGAGCAGCATGGCAAGCCATTCGCCATGCTTGAGGCCGCGCACTTCGGACTGTGCGTCGAGTTCCTGGAAAGCGGTTGCCATGCCGTAAAAGCCGAGCTCTCGCAGCATGTCGATGGTGGGATTGATCAGCATGGGTGGATCTCCTCAATGAAAGTAATCAGGGCCACGCAGATTGGCGTGATCGACTATGGCGGTTGGTTCGGTGGAATGGCGTGCGGCTTTGTGGTTGGCGATGAGCGAAGCAATGCTCTTGCAGTTCAGGCCACCGATCTCGACAGCGCGGGCTGACACGGCTTCGGCCCGATTGCGATCGATGTCCCGAAACAGGCGTAGGATGCCCAGACATGTTCGAAAGCCCTGCTCGGGATGCGGACGGCTGGCGAGAATTGCGATGACCAGACCTTCGGTTTGCGGCCCGATCGACGTGGCCCAGCGGCGAAAGCGCTCCGGCGTCCATTCGGCATAGCGCCGGTGGGAACTGGGCATGTGATCCGGATCGGTTCCATGGCGAGGACCTCCATAGCGGCGCTGATGCACCGCGACGCGCTTGCCGCGGTGGAAGATCTCGATGGTGCGCGCCGTTGCTCTCAGATCGACCTGCTGACGAATGAGGCTGTGGGGCACGGAATAAAAGAAGGTCTTGAACTCGACATGATAATCCGTCGAGACGCGGGCCAAACGCCATTCGGCAAACTCGTAATCCTCCAGTGGAAGACTGGCCAAAGCCGGGCGCTCGACGGTCTCGAAGAGCTGCCGGCGACTGACGCCCAGCCGGCGCATGACGTGGTCGTTGATGCGATCGAGCGCCTGGGCAATGGCGGCATTGGCTTCAGCAAGCGAGAAGAAGGTCTGATGCGCAGACGCCCCAAAATGCAGGACTGGGCGAAACGCACTCCATTCTCCACTTTCGATTTATCCCGGGGCTTTCTTGGCCGTGCCGGAAGAACGCCGACGCCATAGTGGGAAGCCATCATGCCGTAGCTGCGGTTGATCTCGGGATCGTATAGAAACTGGCTCGACTGACGCCAGACTTCAGATTGTCGGGAATGACGAGTCTGGGAACGCCATGAAAAAACGAAACATCCGGACATGCGAGCCAATCCAGTCGGGGAGCGTTTGCGTCCAGGTGGCCTCGGCAAAGGTGTAGCTGGACGCACCCAGCACCGCCACGAAGATCTCCGCCTCGCGGATCTCACCGGTCTTGCGATCGACAATCGGAATCTTTTTGCCGGAATAATCCACGAAGACCTTGTCGCCGGCCGCATGCTCCTGGCGCACCGTCGGTGACAGTCGCTGCTTAAATCCCCTTAGAAGTTCACAAAAGCGACTATAGCCGTAACCGGCGGGATCCGACCCACGATACTCCTCCCACAGGATGAGCAAGGTGACGCCGGGCTTCTTGAGCTCGACCGCAAGATCGGGCCAGTTCGGTTCCGTGCGTCGTCGCGTGCCCTGTTTGACGCCGTTGCGACTGAAGAGCTTGTGCTCAAGCGCATCGTCGGTCAGCTCGCCCGGCAAGGGCAGCTCAATCCAACCGCGGCTGCACGCTGCAAATTATCCTGCACCGTACTGCGCGCTATCCCCAATACGACCGCAATCTCGCGGGAGCTCGTCCCGCTTCCGGCAAGCCGCAGCATTTGTCTCAATTGTCTCATGGTCAGCCTTCTCTTTGCCGGCATCAAAATGTCCCCGTTCATGGCGAGGTGATTGATGCCAAAGTTGCTGACCCAGGAGGTAATCTTCAGTGCCGAAAACTGGCCGGCTTTTGATTGGAACGGTGGCCGGCTTCAAATCGGAATGGTGGCCGGTCTTTGATCGGAATGGCGGCCGGCTTCACGTCGGAATCCGCAACTTCGACGCGCAGCCGTCGCTGGATCAGCGCCAAATGCGGGAGCTGGCGACCTGCCGCTGGATTGCTCATGGCGACACGGTCCTGTTGCTTGGACCTCCGGGTACGGGCAAGACACATCTGGCGGTGGCTCTCGGGCGCGAGGCGATCCGGCAGAACCATAGCGTCCAGTTCGTCACGGCGGCCACGCTCGTGGCGATGCTGGCCAAGGCCCATGACGACGGCTCACTCGAAAAGCAGCTGACGACCCTGTCGCGGCCGAACTGTTGATCATCGACGAGCTCGGCTATCTTCCGTTCGAAGCCAATGCCGCGCATCTGTTCTTCCAGCTGGTGTCGCGGCGTTATGAGCGGGGATCGATCCTGATCACCTCCAATCGCTCGGTGGGCGAATGGGGCAGCGTGTTTGGCGATCCCGTGGTGGCAACCGCGATCCTTGATCGCCTGCTTCATCATTCGACAGTGATCACCATCCGCGGTGACAGCTACCGGCTTCGCGAAAAGCGGCGTTCCGGTCTATTCCAGAAGCCCGGAACGACGGTCGACACCAACGAAACCACAAGACAATGAAGGGGGTCAGTTCTTCGTTTCGCCCAAGGGGTCAAATCCTCACTTCGCTTGACACGTGTGACCTTCCTACACCTGCGACGACCTCAGACCGAGCTGCTATGCTGCCACGGCCAGAGCCCTGTAGGTCCCTCCTCTTGCCATGAGCGCCCAGACGATGCGGGCCATCTTGTTGGCAAGAGCGACGACCACAAGCATTGGCGGCTTGCGGGCGAGCATGCGCCCAAGCCACGATCCTTCACGAATGCCTCGCCGACGAGCATGACGCACGACAGCGCTCGCTCCGATGATAAGCAGGCGCCGCAAAGTACGCTCGCCCATCTTCGATGTTGCACCGAGCTTCTGTTTACCGCCGGTTGAGCGTTGCAGCGGCGTCAGGCCCAGCCAAGCGGCGAAGTCGCGCCCCTTTCGGATCCTCTCGGGCACGCCGTGCAATCTCGGCATCGAGCTGCTTGATCCTTTCCTCCAGCGATCTCAGCGTATCGACCAGCATGGTGAGGGCCAGGCGGGCTGCTTTTGGCAGATCGCCCTCAGGATCCTCTACCTTTTCCATCAGCTTGGCGGTGTGAGAAGGGCCCTGGGCAACGACCAGTCCATATTCTGCGAGATGGCCGCGCAAGGCGTTGATCGTCCGGGTGCGCTGCCGCACCAGCAGATCACGAGCCCGGAATACGGCCGCACTCGCCTGCTCCTCCTCACTCTTCACGGCGACAAAGCGCATGGTCGGCCGCTGCGCGGCCTCGCAGATCGCCTCGGCATCGGCGGCGTCGTTCTTCTGCCGCTTCACGAAAGGCTTCACATAGGATGGCGGGATCAGACGAACGGTGTGCCCGAGCTTGCCGATCTCGCGCGCCCAGTGATGTGCCCCAGAACAGGCCTCCATGGCGACCAAGCAGGCCGGCTGCCCAGCGAGAAACGCAAGCACCTTGTCGCGTCGCAGTTGCTTGCGGAAAACAATGGCGCCCGCCCCATCGGCTCCATGCGCCTGAAACACATTCTTCGCTAGGTCCAACCCGATCGTGTTAACTTCCATTGTGGACGCTCCCTCTCTTACGGTGGCTGTCAAACACCACCATTCTGGCACATCGATGCCGTCGAGGGGGCGTCCACCCCATCACTATCCGACGGTTATCGACCCCGCAAATCCTCCGATCCGACCAGAGCGGCACGTCCCGACCTCGATCCCAACCCTCAGGCGACGCCTGACAGTGCCCCTGGCCAACCGCCTGCAACGATGTCCGTGCTGCATAAGGGCAATGGACAGTCCGCGTCAGGCTCACAATTTATGACGCAGTAGTATTAAGCTGGCATAGCTTTCTCCTCGAACTCGACGGGGCTCGGATAGCCCAGTGTCGAGTGCCGTCGCCGGGGGTTGTAGAAGCGCTCGACGTAGTCGAACACATCGGCCGTCATTCCTCGTCCCGTCGACCTTGCGTGCCGTCCGCTCGTTTCGGCGACGAGAAGAAGCTCTCCATCGCAGCATGGTCCCAGACGTTGCCCGACCGGCTCATTGACCAGGTGATGCCGTGATCGGCCATCAGCCGCTGGAACTGCTCGCGGGTGTATTGGGCGGCTTCAAGCGATCGTCGCAACACCGATTTTGTTCACTCATGGCAGCAACTCATCAAACGTTCTCGTTCCGAAGGCCGGGGTCTGCTTTATTTCGCCAGAAGACATGGCGAAGTTTGGCGCTGGAATCGTAACCGACGCAAAACTGGAGCTGACTTCATCGCCCGCCTGGGCTTACGCCCGTGCCTAACCCCAGACCGGCGTGCCCAAGACCTTCCAGTCTGGAGCCATATGTACAACCGGAACAGGAATAATGGCAGCCTATGTTCAAAGCCACCCATCAGAGGAGTTGTTTACTATCTGGACAACCTCTCGAGGCTCCAACTTAGGCATCCAGAACCAGAACGCTTGTCTTGGCACGAGAGACGCAGGGGCAGATCTGGTCATTGGCGGCCTTTTCTCGAGCTGAGAGAAAAACGTCGCGATGATCGGGTTCGCCCTGCAGAACACCCGTCGCGCAGGAACCGCAAACACCCTGACGGCATGAAGAAGGTATTTTGACGCCCTGCTTTTCGAATACTTCGAGAATACTCAAGTCGACGGGTACAAAGAAGCTTCCCCCCGAGCGGGCCAAGCGAACCTCGAAGCTCGATTGTGGGCCGACCGATGCCGGCGGATCGAGGGAGAAACGTTCTATATGGACAGCCGCCGCCTGCCAGCTCGCATGTGCCGTCGCCTGGGCCAAGTCCATAAACCCCTCCGGCCCGCATAGATAGAGATGGCCATCGGTGGGCGGGACCGCGAGCAGTTGGACGAAGCGGTCCTTTATAGCTGCCCGCTCCAGCCCAAAATGGAAATGTACCTGACGGGAATAGGTTGCTTTGGACAGTTCGTGGCGAAACGGCGCCTGTTCGGACGACCGGGCAAAGTAATGGAGTTCAAAACTTCTCCCTATCTGTGCGAGGCGGTCGGCCATAGACAAGATCGGTGTGATTCCGATTCCTCCTGCTATAAGAGTGGTATGCGCCGCAGCTTCGTTCAGGGGGAAGTTGTTGCGCGGCTGGCCTATTTCCAGCCGGTCGCCTGCCGACAACGCTTCGTGCATGAACCGAGATCCACCGCGAGAGGAGCCCTCGAGCTTCACCGCAATTCGATAATTGGAAGCGTCGTGGGGATCGCTGAATATGGAATACGTCCTCGACAGACCAGGTTTCATGTGAACTTCGACATGACAGCCCGGAGCGAAAGATGGCAACGTCGACCCACTCGCCGGACTGAGCACGAACGAGCGTACATTAAGTGCCTCCTCGCGTACGGCAGCGACGCGAACGTTAAGCGTGGTGGGAAGGGGGCTGGTTTTTCGAGTGCTGCCGAACGCGCGTGACCAAATATTCATATTTTAGATTCTCACTTACCGCTGAGCCGTTTGCGCATTTGTTCGGTTGCCTCAGCTGTGCCGTCGTGAAATGACCCGAACCATTTGTCCCACGGGACGCTCTCTGAGCCGTAATTAACTTCAAAGAAGCGATGATGGAGCTGATGGTAAAACGATCCCAGCGCCATCTGCTTCTTGTCGTGAGCGAGAAGCTCTTCAAAGCCCGAATGCGAGGCGAGTGGATTCAATACCTGTTGATGCATGTGGAACAGCATCAGAATTGGGGTGGACGGTACCACCACGTGAATGAGACACGAGGACAGGTACAGGACATGCTCTATGGGATGCATGGAGAACCCCGACCACGGCCCCGTCGCGATATTACGGTGATGGAGCGAATGGACACGCCGATAGAGCGGTCCCCAATGCAGAAAGCGATGGGCCCAATAGAAGTGGAATGAAAGCCAGAACGGGGTCAGCAGGAAAAGAGCCAGACCCAATATCGGGTTTTGGGAAAAATTCAGCTGCGGTATGTACCCATTGCTGAGCGCCCAGAAATACAGAACCTCGTAGGCCGTCCAGGTCGTAACACCGCTCGCGAGCGACCAGAACATATTGTCCCAGACCTGGTTGCTAAACGTGAACATCTTCTTGTTCTTTGCAAATTCCTGTGCGATGAATTTGCGCTTCTTACCTTGCAGCTTGTAGCTGTGAAGATAAAGGTGCAGTGCGCCACCGATGATCGTTATCAGTGCAAAGTTGCGCAGATAGATCTGCGCGATCCATCCGAACTGAAAAGTGGCGCATCGCTCGAGAGCGGGTTGAAGGTAGTTGGCGGTAAGAATGGCGGTGCCCAGGGTGACCAGCGTCATCGACAGTTCTAGCCAGGAACCCGCAAGCCACCTGAATATTGGGACAGGCCGCAGGGGCCATTCGAACAACGGCGAATTCGGAATCGGCAAATTGGGATGCCAGTTCCATTCCTCGCTCATTGGAGCGTCGTCAGAAACGGTATTTGAAGAATTACGATCCATGACCGGAGCCTTTCCTTACTGACCGCGCAGGATTATGACGTTGGGTGCCGAAATCAATATCGCCATCGGACGCTCTCACACTCTTCACCGCAAACGCCGCGGAACGTATTGCGCAGCGCTTGAGCCTAGCCGGCATTGGGTTGCGGTCCCAAAAGGAAATAATGATTTGCAATTTCTCATTGCTCGTAAGATCCGGCCCAATAATCCTTCGAAGGTCGGCTGCCGGCATTCCCGAAACCATAGATCCTGGCAGTATCTCGCTAGTGGTCTCGTCTGACATAAACAGTCCGGCTTGGATCCCCTTTCGCGGGTGCGCATGGGAGTCTGAGGCACGCGCACATGAAACGTTTCGTCGATTGATCGCCAGCGCCTGAGCGCACTGATCAGGGACCGCAAGGCGCCGCAGAAGCATGTCTGGCGCGCCGAGATCATCCTACTGAGCGTCAACGGCACCGGCACCGCCGAGATCATGCGGCAAACCGGCAAATCCAAGACCTGCG
>NZ_JAMYVA010000085.1:0-14251 GCF_040323505.1 Mesorhizobium sp. M0040 | reverse complement strand
GACGGTGTCTTCGACGCCTGGTTCAGACATCAGAAAATAGAAACCATCGACCTCAATGTCCTGGCGCGATAGCATGCAAAACTGTTCGCGATGTCCTCGCACACCTGTTCGCGATGTCTCCGGTCCAAACAAGGGGGAGAAGGAAGGTTGTGCTACCCCACCTTGACCCCCGGCTTGCTGATCGGCTCCCGTACCGTTCCATACTGGCTGCCCCAGCGGTCGGTCATCGCCCAGCGTATGTCCCAGAGTTCCGGGAAGAAGCGGTGGCGGGCGCCGGCTTCCAGCAATTCGACCGGCCGGCCCTTCAGCGATTTCGCGCCGAGGCCGATCGTGCGGTGGATGAGATAGAGGTGGTTGGCACGGAATTTCTGGAACAGCTCGTCGAACTCGATCAGCGCTTCGGCAACGACATAGCTGTCGCCGTGATCGTAGCCGGTATCGTAGACATCCTCGACCGAAAGGCCGCGGCCGTCGAGGTATGACGCCTTGAAGGCCCGCCACAGATCGGGCGGCAGGCGCAGCAGCTGCTTGAAGCCCGGCGATTCCTGACCGCTGCCATTGCCGAGCTGCAGCCGGATCTGCTGGTATTCCTTGGGCGACATGGTTTCGAGCAGGTCGAGCTGCGCCGTCATCAGCCGCATCAGCCGGTGCACGCGCCCCATCAGCGTGACGATGCGATGCGTGTCCTGCTTTTCCAGGAAATCAACGACATCGACCAGCGTATAGGCGATGAGCTTCATCCACAGCTCCTCGACCTGATGAACGATCTGGAACTGCAGCTCGTCGGCATTCACCATCTCGGCCAGCGGCTTCTGGCAAGCCAGCAGCCTGTCGCATTTGAGGTAGACGCCATAGTCGCGCATCTCAGGCGTTTCGATGCGGGCATAATAGTCCTGCTTGTCCACGGCCATGCTCCTTGCCGCGGCCGTTGGGCCGCAGGCGCTTGTTGGATCCCGGTCCCCCGAGTCTAATCGCTTTCTTGCCGAACATTGTCCCTTTCTGTTATTCGATTGGCGGGAAACGAAGGACGAAAATTGTCGCTGAAGCAGATTGGAAGAACGAATGATGCTGGATGCGGTCGACCGGAAGATCGTCGCGGCGCTCGAACGCGAGGCCCGCATCTCCTTTGCCGCGCTCGCCGATGAGGTCGGCTTGAGCAAGACACCGTGCTGGAAGCGGGTCAAGGCGCTTGAGGACGCCGGCGTCATCCGCGGCTACTCGACCCGGATCGACCCGGCCAAGCTCGGCTTCGGCATCGAAGCCTTCATCCAGGTGTCGATCGATTTCGAACTGTCGGACGCCTTCGAGGCGGCGGTCAAAAAGCATCCGCTGATCCGCCGCTGCCACGCCACGACTGGCGAGGCCGACTATCTCCTGCAGATCGTCACCGTCGACATGATGGCGCTCGACAGGATGCTGCGCGAGGAGCTCAGCCGGCTGCCCGGCGTGCGGCGCACGATCACCTCGATGGCGATGCGCGAGATCAAGGGCGGCATCTCGTTCGCCAATGCCGTCGGGCATACGCCGACCAAGCGATAGACCGGTCAGGCCCTGGTCATCAATTCGCGTCCCAGCCGCTTCGGTTGCTCGGCGCGCAGAACCACATTTGTCGTCACCGTGCCGTAGTGGCCGATGCTGTCGACGATGCTTTCAAGATCGGGCGGTGACGGGACCACGACCTTGACCAGAAAACAATCCTCGCCGGTCACCCGCAGCACTTCGACCACCTCCGGCAATTGGGCGAACTTCTTCAGGCAGGCCTGGATATGCTCATGCGTGGTGCGCAGGCGGATGACCGCCATGGTGCCGAGCCCGAGCGCTGCCGAATTGATCACCGCCTTGTAGCCGGTGATGACGCCGCGCTCCTCCAGCCGCTTCACCCGTTCCGAGGTGGCGGGCTGGGACAGTCCGACGCGGCGGCCAAGCTCGGAGATGCCGATGCGGCCATCCTCCTGCATGATCTCAATGATCGCCAGATCGGTGGGGTCGAGCCTTGGCCGATAATCGCCGTTCCGCATGATCGCCTTTAATCCATCGGATTTCGTCGCTGCTTTCCGATGGTCTCTCATTCCGCCACCTGGGAGAAGACCTAGAATTGCACGCGCTGCATCAGGAAAGAAGGGCTTCGCATGACCGACTTCATCATTGTGCCGGGCATCGGCGGATCGGGCAAAGCCCACTGGCAGACACGTTGGCAGCAGGCAAACCCGGCGACGCGGCGGTTCAACCCGGCGAGTTGGGACGCGCCGGACCTCGACGACTGGGTGGCTGCGCTGGAAACCGCTGTATGCCAGGCAAGGACACCGCCGGTGCTCGTCGCCCATAGCCTCGGCTGTCTGCTCGTCGTACACTGGCAGCGTGTCTCCCCCCGCTCTATCGGCGGCGCGTTGCTGGTCGCGGTTCCGGACCCTGCGTCGCCGGCCTTCCCCTCCTCCGCCCGGGCCTTCGCCGACGCACCGCAACAACGGCTTCGCTTTCCGTCGCTGATTGTCGCCAGCACCAACGATCCCTACGGCTCGCTGGACTATGCCAGGGCGAAATCCGAGCGCTGGGGCAGCGATCTCCATATCGCCGGACCGCTTGGCCACATCAATGGCGACAGCGGGCTCGGCGACTGGCCGGCCGGAATGGAGCTGCTGACAGCTTTTCTAAGTCAAACGCAGGCAATCGCCCGAGGCGCCGTGCTTCAGCCGTAACCGCACCAGGACGGCTATCGCGCCGCCGCCCTGATCTGGTTTGCGCCGCGCCTCAGTTCGATGCTGCGGCAGGCGTGCTGAGTTCGAGGAACGGTACGGTCGAGCCCGGGATCATCGACTTCGGCAATTCGCCGTTCCATCTCTCCGCCTTGGTCAGTTCGACCAGCAGCGGATTGTTGGCGATTGCGGCGGCGCGAGCCTTGATGGCGCCCGCGGTCGCATCGCCTTCGACCCTGGTCTTGTAGGCGCTGGCCTCGGCTTCGGCCTTGACGCTGTCGGCGCGGCCCTTGGCCTGGGTGACGGCGATATCGGCCTTGATCTTTTCCTGCTGCAGGTTCTGTTCCTGCTTCTGCACCTCGACCTGCGCCGTCATCCTGGCTTCGACCGCCTGCTCGTAGGCGTCGGAGAAGTCGATGTTCTCGACCTGCACGCTGTCGATCATCACCGGGCCGTCGGTTACCGCCGCGATGGCGTCGGCGACGTCCTTGTTGAACTTCGCCCGGTTCTGGATAACCGACACCGCGTCGTACTGGCCGAACACCGTCTTGATCTCCTGCGGTGCTTTCCTGGCAATGACACGGTCGGCCAGCGCCTCGATCGATCCATAATTGGTGTAGACGTTGCTGACTTCGGCGGCCGGCACGTGGAAGTTGACGGTGACGCGCATGTCGGCCGGCTGCTGGTCGCGCGAATAGGCCTGCATGGCCGGCAGGCCGCTGCAATCGTTCTGGTTCTCGCAGCCCCATTTGAGCACCTGCTGGCGCAGGCTGATCTTCTCGACGCGCTGCAGCCACGGCAGCTTGAAATGCAGTCCGGGATCGACGACCGAACTCAGCGCTCCGTTGGTCAAGAGCACGCCGCGGTCGCCCTGGTCGATCGTGTACCAGGATCCAAACAGCGCAAAGACGCCGAGCGCCACGATGACGAGTGCGATCAGGCCGGAACCGATCGACCCCGATGCCATCCCCGGCTTGCTCTGCGGACGGCTTGAATTGCCTTGCGTTTCGGTCATCACCCCACCCCAACCTGATTGCCCGTGCTGCTTTTGCCCACAATAGTGGCGGCATTGCAATCCTCTGGATATGGAAGGACCTTCGCGCCAGCCGGCCGGACCGGCGGGGTGGTTCAGGCTGGCTGGCGGATTTCCCCTGCAGCCGCGGCAGCGGGCTGGGACGCGTTGCCTGGCGTCTCCTTCTGCCGTTCGGCATCGGTTTTGCGCTTCGGGCAATCCTCGTAGTCGTGGTCGCGCCCGCCGCAGTAGGAGCAGCATTTTGCTGGCGCGTCGGAGCGAAGCATCGTTGGCACTGCACAAGAATGCACGAAACCCGACAGATTGCGAAGGCTTGCGCACCGGCAAGGTCGATTTCGCCACGGAACCGCTGCCGCCGCATGAAAGTTATCTGCTCATTGCAACGGGAGCACAGGACATGGCCGACGACCCGAACCGCTACGAGACCGGAGCGAGGAAATATCCGGCAAAGACGAGCCCCGACGCGGCCGACGAATTTTCGCAGGATGCGGCCGGCAACAAGCCGCCTCCCGGCGGCATGGGATTGACCAGGCCGGCTGACGATTTCGACGACAGGACCCTGCATTCGGAGGGCCAGAACCCGCCGCGCGCAGCGGTCCGGCCAGACGGCAAGGCCACCGCCAAGAAGCCCGGCAAGGACGCAAGACGATGAACGTCGCCAATCTCCAGCTCGAAGGATTGATGATGGCGATCGCGGCCGTCAACAACGCGCTGGTCCACAAGGGCCTGCTGTCGGTCGACGAGGTCGACATGGCGTTGCGCCGGGCCGAGGCGGCGATGACCAGCGACGAGCGTCTCTATGAAGACATGTCGCCATCCAACCGCGACGCCGTCTGCTTTCCGCTCAGGCTGCTGCAGGCGGCCAACAATGCCCAGGGTGAAACCGGCTTGCCGTCCTTTGCCGAACTGGCCAGGATGGTCGGCCGGACCAAGGAGCCCTATAACGACCAGATGTGATGGAGGACGCCATGGCCGACGACAAATCCAAGACCAAGCAGGATCGCAAACTGGTCTCCGGCGAAGAGCCATACGAGGTCGCTGCGTTTGCCCGCAAATACGGCATACCGCAAAGCGAGGCCGCGACCATCATCAAGCGTTACGGCCCCTCGAGGAGGAAGCTCGACGCGCATATGGCGAGCCGCAACGCCTGATCCAATTCTGGCGGCGGCCGCCGTTCACGCCGAAAGCGTCCCTGCCCTGCCGCCTTGTCGAGAGTATCCGCACCGCCGGGCGGCCCCTCGGGCTCGCCGCTGCGGGATTCAACGCCCGGTTTCGATAGCCGCGGAATACTACCGCAGCGCAACAACTCATTTACCTCGACGCTGTACCAGTCCGGTGAGCAAAGCCGGGGGTCGGATGCAGGAATAATTATTGCGCTACGAATGTGTCATGGAGCCGAACGGCCGTTGGATGGTGTGGGACATCGTTCACGACCTGCCGGCGCAATTTTCGGAAATCGCGCTGATCGGCCTGAGCCGTCGTGAAGCGGTTTCGCTCTGCCGGCTGCTCAACGAGACGAGCCGTTCCGAGACGCGGCAGAGCCGGGCCTCCTGAGAAGCGCGTGCGTCTCAGGCCTGCCCAGGCTAAGAGGATTTTACATGCGATCGACAATATTCGGTCTGGTCCTGCTGCTGCCGGCCGCCGCCCTGGCGGAGCCGATCGAGACCCAGAAGATCATCACGGCGGCGACCGGCGACTGGAACGGCGACGGCGCCGCCGATCTGGCGATGATCGTCGAGACCGAGCCCGGCTCTCCCATGGACCTGTATTTTTTCCTCAAAGATCGCGATGGCGATTTTCTAAAACCTGCCGGGATCGTGCATGATCAGATTGACGGGGAATGGAAGGATTACGACCGGCCGGGCCCCGCCACATCCGATACCGAGCCCGAACTCACCGCGCTCCCCAACGGTTCGATCAAGCTCTATATTCCGGCGATGGAGATCGGCAGCGAGCGGACCAACAAGACGCTGACGCTCGCCTGGCGCAACGGCACGTTCGTCGTCGCCGGTTTTGCCTACGAATATTGGGATTACATGGACGACAATGTTGCCGGCGACTGCGACTACAATGTGCTGACCGGCAAGGGCAAAAGCAGCAAGAAGCTGGCGGACGGCACCACCAGGCAAGCGACCGTATCGGTCGAAGGCAAGGCCATCCCATTCGCGGAGTGGACCCCGGGCACTGGCTTCAGCGCTTGCGGAGAGTGAGAGGTTTCGGTTGCCTCACTGCAGCGGCGGCTTCCACAGCAGGCTGTTGCGATCGGCGGACTTGACGCGCAGCCAGGTTTCGCGGCCATCGCGCAGCACCCGGAGCGGGATCTCGGCACCCGCCGGGCCGCTCTTCCAAAGTTTGCGATAAAAATCGGCAAGCCCATCGACCGCCGTGTCGCGGACATCCGAGATGACATCGCCTTGGCGAAGGCCCGCCTGGGCGGCTGGACCGCCCTCGGCGACGCTCATCACCACGACCTTGCCGTCGCTCTCGGCCGAGAAGGCGCCGAGCCACGGCCGCGGCGGCCTGGCGACCTGCCCGCGCGTCAGCAGATCGTCGAGGATGGGCGGCAGAAGATCGATCGGCACCACCATGTTGATGTCGGCGACCTCGCCGTTGCGGCTCATCTGCAGGCGCAGCGAACCGATGCCGAGCAGCCTGCCATCCGCGCCGATGAGGCCGGCGCCGCCCCATGAGGGGTGAGCCGGCGCCGTGAAGATCGCCTCGTCGAGCAGATATTCCCAATAGCCGGCGAATTCCTGCTTGGTGACGATTCGCGCCCGCACGGAGCGGCCGACGCCGTCGGCGAGCACGACGGGATCGCCGATCTTGGCCCTGGACGCATCGCCGAGCGAAATGGCGGGCAGCCCGAGCGGCGCCAGCGCCTGCACCAGGCCGAAGCCCGACTCCTGGTCGTAGGCGAGCGCATGGGCGGGAACCACGCGGCCGTCCTGGTCGGCCAGCCAGACCTCCTCGGCCTCAGTGATGAGATAGCCGATGGTGAGTACCAGCCCGTCGCCGCGGATGACCACGCCACTGCCCTCGCGGCGGGTGCCAAGTGTATTTGCCGTGAAGGCGTCCTCTGGCACGGTGGCGCGGACGGCCACGATGGATCGCAAAAGGGGTTCGATATTCATGCTTTGGTTCCTGGCAATGTTCGCAGGCTGATATGGGCTATAGGTATGGCGCAGGTGATCAGGCGCAAGAGGCGGCGCCGGCTTTGGCGTGGACCGGCGCCGCGCCGTTCGCGCCGGGGTTTTGCAACAGCGCCGGCAGCCCTATCTGTACCTACGGCTATCCCAAGCTGCCCTATGCAAAGTTCCTCCGCCATTGCCCACGTTGATATCGGATATCCTCCCAACCAACCCTTCCAAAGGCCTCCCAAATGAACGACTACGCAACGGACCAATACACGCCGCCAAAAGTCTGGACCTGGAACAAGGCAAATGGCGGCGCTTTCGCCAGCATCAACCGGCCGATCGCCGGCCCGACGCATGACAAGAAACTGCCGGTCGGCAAGCATCCGCTGCAGCTTTATTCGCTGGCGACACCGAACGGCGTCAAGGTGACGATCATGCTGGAGGAACTTCTGGCGCGCGGCCACAGCGGCGCCGAATACGACGCCTGGCTTATCAGGATCAACGACGGCGACCAGTTCGGCAGCGGCTTCGTCGAGGTCAACCCTAACTCGAAGATCCCGGCCATGATGGATCGCAGTGGGAAAAAGCCGGTCCGCATCTTCGAATCCGGCTCGATCCTGCTCTACCTCGCCGAAAAATTCGGCGAATTCCTGCCGACGGAGCGGCCGGCTCGCGCCGAGACCCTGTCATGGCTGTTCTGGCAGATGGGCTCGGCGCCCTATCTCGGTGGCGGCTTCGGCCATTTCTACGCCTATGCGCCGACGAAGATCGAATATGCCATCGACCGCTTCGCCATGGAAACCAAGCGGCAGATGGACGTGCTCGACCGACGCCTCGCCGAAAGCGAGTATTTAGGCGGCAGCGACTATACGATTGCCGACATTGCGGTGTGGCCCTGGTATGGCGGGCTGGCCAAGGGCCGTATGTATGACGATTCCGGCGAGTTCCTGCAGGTGGAGCAGTACAAGAACGTGCAGCGCTGGGCCGACGCCATCGACGCGCGGCCGGCGGTCAAGCGCGGCCGCATGGTCAACCGCACCTTCGGCGAGCCTTCGATGCAGCTGCACGAGCGCCATGACGCCAGCGATTTCGAGACCAAGACGCAAGACAAGCTCGCGGCGGCCAAAAGCTAAGCGGACGACGCGCCGATCTCCCGCCTTGTAGCGGAGATCGGCAGCTTCGGCCGACTGCTCAAGCTCGCCTTCACCGCCGCCATCCACAGCCGGTCGATGTTGGCCAGGAATTTCTCGTCGAGTTTGTCGAGGTGCTTCCAGTACATGCCGTCCTCGAAGAAATAGCCGCGTTCCTTCTCGATCCTGTCGGCCTCCTCCGCCTGATCGAGCCGCAGGCCGGCAAGCATCTCGGCCTTCATTTCCGAAAGCTGCGAGGAAGAAAGCGCGCCGAGTTCATCGAGCGTCAGCCGCGGGAAGACCAGCCGGCTGCGCGGCAGGTCGGATAGGTTGACGCACAGGCAGCCGCGCCGAAGCGCATGGATGAGCAGGCGGGCCGACTTCGCCTCGAGGTTGCGCAGGGTGACGTCGTTGCGCAGCGGATCGGCGCGGCCGACGCCGTAAAAATGCGTGTTGCCGGGCTGGTCGTAGATCATGTCGCAGCCAAGGAATGCCAGCACGTCCGGCTTCTGACTGTGGATCGTCCAGTAGGCCGCCGTCATCGACATGGTGCCGCCGGCATAGACGAAGCCGCCAAAGCTGTTTTGCGCCGGCACGTAATGCGAGGCGCTGAAGATCTGCGCCTGCTGCAGGGGACCGCCTTGCGGCATCCGCTCCGCCGGGAAATCGCCGGCATGGACGAGGAAATCCCAGTCGGGGCGCACGCGCCAGGCGTTGTTGATGGCGACGATCTTGCCGAAGGCCTGCTTGGGCCAGGCGGCGCAGCGCGCCACATCGGGGGCGCTACCGATCAGCAAAATCACGTTTGGCGTTCCGTCGATCACCACAACCCTCTCGACCGGCCGAAATGCATCTCGATGCCGCCCGGTTGAACGGCTTTATAGCCTCAACGGCCCATCGAAAACACCAGCCGGATTTAAGCTGGCATCAACAAAAGGGAGCTTGCCAGCCGGTTGTAAAATGTGGCCTTAGGCACCGTCCTACAAGCAGCAGGCAGGTTTTCCCGCTAGCCCAAAAACGACGATATGAGTTGGGCGATATATATTAGTTGACTAAACTAGCGGAACGTCCAATGCACATTCCCAGAACCGAACATGTCCTGTCTAGACCATGATATCTATATGGGACATTACTACATAAGCTGAACGCGACCTCGACGGTTCGGCGGCACAGCCCTCAGACGCCGCGGCTTTGCCGCCGCGCTTTTCGCCCCGGATCCGTAGATCAACCGGACGACGAACAGGAAATATCCAACCTGCATGACGATCAAGGTCAAGATCGTCCAGGCCAGCGTCTTCCAGATTGAACCCGTCGCAAGGTAAGTCGAGATCGCCACGATGGACGATGTGGTGGTCAGCCCCACCAGGAACTGTGGAAAGTTCATGACTTTTCTGCGCCGCCCCGAAACTGGCAACAGCCGGGACGAACTCCCCTAACCCATTACCCCGGACCAACGTTTTCACTATTTTAGCAATTGCGCAAGCACCAAATAGAACAGCAGTTAACGCATGCTTCCGTGATCAAGGGCTGCATGTCAGGTCACCAAGGTGGGCTGGCTTGGACGGCGGCTGCGCGTCCCCTCCTCCCCAACCAGCTCTCCATACCCCCTCACCGCCCCATCAAGCCCACGTATTCGCCACGTCTCCCCTTCCCGTGCCTCAAGATGGGACGGGCCGAGCGGGACTTTCCCTCCGCCGTCCGGCAGGTCCAGCACGTAGACGGGATTGCAGATGCCCGACAGGCGCGCACGCAAGGCGCTGACCAGCGCCTGGCCCTCGGCGATCGTGGTGCGCCGGTGCGCCATGCCGCGCACGAGATCGCCGTGGTGCAGGTAATAGGGTTTGACGCCAAGGCGATACATCAGCTCGCGGCACAGCTCTTCCAGCACCTCGACCGTATCGTTCACGCCTTTCAGCAGAACGCTCTGGTTCAGCAGCACGAAGCCGCCCTGCCGCAACGTGCGGCAGGCCCGCTCGGTCGCCTCCGTGATTTCGCGTGGATGGTTGAAATGGGTGACGACAGTGACCATCAGCCGGCCCTGCAAGGCTTGAATCAACCCGCCGGTGACGCGCGACGGCAGCGCGACGGGTACGCGAGTGTGGATGCGCAACAGCCGCACATGCTGGATCGCCTCGACACGGGCGCGGATTTCCGCCAGCGCCGTATCCGGCAGCGATAGCGGGTCGCCGCCGGTCAGGATCACCTCGCGGATTTCCGGATGGACCGCGATATAGGCGAAGGCTTCGTCGAGAGCTTCGCGCGTATAGCCGCGGCCGATCGACGTCAGCTGCTCCTTGCGAAAGCAGAACCGGCAATAGACCGCGCATTGATAGGTCGGGAACAACAGAACCCGGTCGGCATGTCGATGCGTCAATCTAGGCACGGGACTGAAGGCGTGGTCGGCGATCGGATCGTCGAGTTCGCCCTCCTGCTCTGCCAGTTCGTCGGGCGACGGGATGACCTGAAGCCGTATCGGATCGGCGGGGTCGTTCCAGTCGATCAGGTCTAGATAGGCCTTGGGAATGCGAACCTTGTGGCGCGTGGCCGCGGCTTCGGCCGCCGCCCGCTCGGCTGGCGACAGCGGCAGCGAATCCAGATCGCCTACATGCCGCACGCCCTCGCGAACATCGTCCCGCCATGCGGCATCCGCCTCGAGAGCGCGCCGGTCATCGGCTGCCACGCCGGCCGCATCGACCGCCATGCTGGCGTCGGGGATGTCGTGATGTGAGGTCATCGCAGGCTCCTTGAATTTCGGGCCGGGGTACAGCATTGGAGCCAGGACTTGAAGGCAATAAACGGTGTTTGGCCGGGTTGGAGGGCGCGGCAGGAAGCCACAACCGGCCACTGATCAGAACAATCGTCCAACATCGCTGACGCAAAACATTAGCTTGCTCTTATATTAGCTTGAGCGTATACACATAAACGGCCGGTGATCTACCCCCCAACCGGTTAGGCTCGGCGCCAGTTCCCTCCCTACCCCTCAGGTCAACGACGCCGGGCCGCTCGGGATCCGCCCGGTCGCCCGCGGTCGAGACCGGATCGTCGACCTCTTCGATGTCGATCATGCCCCCTGCTCAAGCCCCCAACTGAACATACCAGCTGAACGCATCGGCGATGCCCGCGTCTCTCGGCCTTCCCGTCGCCGGCCGCGGTCGCTAATCTCGGATTGCGAAAAAACTGGAGAAGAGCGTATGGCGAACGACTTGTCGCCAAGGCTTTTGGAGATCGTCAATGCGCTGCCCTTGCGGCAGGGCATGCGAGTGCTGGAGATCGGCTGCGGACCAGGTGCTGCAGCGCGCGAGATCGCGCGCCGGATCGGCGGTGGGCACGTGCTGGCGATCGACCGCTCGGCCAAGGCCATCGCGCAGGCCGGGGCCGCCTCGCGCGCCGAGATTGCGGCAGGCCGGCTGAGCCTTCGCCAAATCGCCATCGAGGATTTCGAGTTGGAGGCCGATGAGAAGCACTTCGACATTGCCGTTGCGGTGCGCGTCGGCGCGCTGGACGGGCGTCATCCCGAAGCAGGAAAAATTGCCCTGCGACGGCTCAAGGCGGCGTTGACCGCGCAAGGCCGGCTGTTCATCGACGGCGGCGATCCGCTGCGCGAAATTGCGATACATGGCTGAGCACCTCGTGCTTGGCCTCCGGAATCGAGCGTCTACGTGACCGTGAGCGGCAGAGCCGGCCTCAGCTCCGCAACCCCGGCGCCTCCTGCCCGGTGCGCTCGACATATTCGGTATAGCCGCCGCCATAGGTGTGGATGCCCTCGGGCGTCAGTTCCAGCACCCGGTTCGACAGCGCCGCCAGGAAATGGCGGTCATGCGAGACGAACAGCATGGTTCCCTCGTACTGCGACAGTGCCGTGATCAGCATCTCCTTGGTGGCGATGTCGAGGTGGTTGGTCGGCTCGTCCAGCACCAGCAAATTGGGCGGATCGAATAGCATCAGCGCCATCACCAGCCGCGCCTTCTCGCCGCCCGACAGCACGCGGCATTTCTTCTCGATCTCGTCGCCGGAAAAGCCGAAGCAGCCGGCCAGCGCCCTGAGCGGCGCCTGGCCGGCCTGCGGAAATGCGTCTTCCAGCGTCTGGAACACGGTGCGCTCGCCCTCCAGCACTTCCATGGCGTGCTGGGCGAAATAGCCCATCTTGACGCTCGGCCCGCGCGCCACCGTGCCATTGTCCGGCTCGGAAGCGCCGGCGACCAGCTTCAGCAGCGTCGACTTGCCGGCGCCGTTGACGCCCATGATGCACCAGCGCTCGCGGCGGCGCACCTGAAAATCCAATCCCTCGTAGATCGAGCGGCTGCCATGGCCCTTGTGCACGTTCTTCAGCGTCACCACGTCCTCGCCGCAGCGCGGCGCCGGCTGGAAGTCGAACGACACCTTCTGGCGGCGCTTGGGCGGCTCGACACGGTCGATCTTGTCCAGCTTCTTCACCCGGCTCTGCACCTGGGCGGCATGCGAGGCACGTGCCTTGAAGCGCTCGATGAAGGCGATCTCCTTGGCCAGCATCGCCTGCTGGCGCTCGAACTGCGCCTGCTGCTGCCGGTCGGCAATCGCCCGCTGCTGCTGGTAGAATTCGTAGTTGCCGGAGTAAGCGGTCAGCGAACCGCCGTCGATCTCGACCACCTTGTTGACGATGCGGTTCATGAACTCGCGGTCGTGCGAGGTCATCAGCAGCGCGCCGTCATAGTTCTTCAGGAACTGCTCCAGCCAGATCAGGCTTTCGAGGTCGAGATGGTTGCTCGGCTCGTCGAGCAGCATGGCGTCGGGCCGCATCAAAAGGATCCTGGCCAGTGCCACGCGCATTTTCCAGCCGCCGGACAACTTGCCGACGTCGCCGTCCATCATCTCCTGGCTGAAGCCGAGCCCGTCCAGCACCTCGCGCGCCCGGCCATCCAGCGCGTAGCCGTCGAGCTCCTCGAAGCGGTGCTGCGCCTCGCCGTAGCGGGCGATGATCTCGTCCATCTGGTCGGCCTGGTCAGGGTCGCCCATGGCGTGCTCGAGCTCGCGCATCTCGGCCGCCACTTCGCTCACCGGCCCGGCGCCGTCCATCACTTCGGCCACCGCACTGCGGCCTTCCATGTCGCCGACGTCCTGGCTGAAATAGCCGATCGTGACGCCGCGATCGACCGAGACCTGGCCTTCGTCGGGCTGCTCCTCGCCGTTGATCATGCGAAACAGCGTCGTCTTGCCCGCGCCGTTAGGCCCGACCAGCCCGACCTTCTCGCCCTTCTGCAACGCGGCGGAGGCTTCGATGAAGACGATCTGCCTGCCGTTCTGCTTGCTGATGCTTTCGAGACGAATCATGGTTTTCCGGGGAAGGCCAAAGGAGAGTTCCTGCGCCAATACGCGATAGACCGCGTCAGAGGAAGCCCGCAGTGGCGAGGCGCCCCGCGCCAAATTGTCGTCGGTGTCTCCGCAGCATGGGACCGCCAATAGGCGAACTTTGGCTGTGCCGCCACGCGGCGAAGCTTCTGGCTTTGGACGGTTAGATCGTGCAAGATCGACAGCAGAAAGTGACGTTAGATGATTGATGCCCAGCAGCTACTACCGCGCAGCAAGTACGATCTTGACGCGATCCCGGCGATCGTCGAAGCGGGCTACCCCGCGATTGCGCCGATATTGGGCGACCTGTTGGATTGGACGGCCGATAGCAATTGGCCAATAGCCGGACCGCTCGCTGATTTCCTTGTCACCTTGGGGACACCGCTGATCGATCCTATTTCGCGGGTCCTTCGGAGAGCCGACGGAACCCAAAAATGGCACTGCGTTGCCTTGATCGTGCAGAGATTGCCGAAAGAGGTTCTTGGCGGCTTGGAAGAGGACTTGCGACAGTTAGCCGATCGTCCGAGTGACGATGATAGGCGAGAGGAGGCCGATGTTCTGGCGCAAGAAGCCTTGGTTCGGTTCGAACGCCTAAGTGCTGTGATCCTCTAACGTGATTTCGCCCTGCTCAGCAATGGATGGGGAACCGGCCTTGGCTCGCCCGAGTTGCGCGTCTCCAAACCGCAAATGAAGTCCGTTGTCAGCTGTTCGTAATCCTCCATGGTCGGCAGCGCCTCGTAGCTTGCAGAACCGGCGTGCTCAAATCCCCGATTTCTATCTGCGCATCGCCCGCCGGAATCGCTCGTCCAGCTGCTGGAGCTCGGCAAAGAGCTAGTTGTGTGCGTCAAGTTCTGCAAAATGGCGTGGCATTGCGGTGACGTCGGCGTGTCCGCCGCGTAGCCCCCGTGTTTAGCGGAGCGGCGGACATATGACGGT